>WBXK01000019.1 GCA_008933055.1 Verrucomicrobiota bacterium
ACTCAAAAAGGTGGGCCTGCAGCGGTGCGGTGGGCCTCTGCATGGCAACCTTGAGTGCGGTGAGGAACAATCCTATCCTCAAAGATGGTTATACGCGCTCACGCGCCGCAGGCAAGAAACCTCTAGTGGCCATGACCGCCTGTATGCGCAAGCTAGTAATCCTCATGAACCGACTCTTCAAACATTACGATTTTCAACTAGCCAGTAAAAACCGTTGCTTTAGAAACGCGGAGGCCTCAGCGATGGGAATATGTTCTAGGATGACGTGCCCAAGATTGACGGCCTCGGTCCGTGGAGTGACAACGATCATTGCTAGGAACGCAGCGCGGACGGATCAAAGCTCCCGGAGCTCGTCGAGATCAGTAATTTCGTTGCTAAAGCTAAGGCGAATACTCTCGTTACTCTCAAGCTGATTGCGGATCAAGAACGTCAGATTTTACCTCGGATTTCGCAGCAGGAAGGTCCGGCTGGGGATGGAGAATCTGCTGCCTGCAAAACGCTGCAACTTCCCGTGGCAAGGCATTCCAATACTCGCCCTCGTAATTCTTTTTCACCCAGCAAAGAAATTCCGTGTAGTGGTGAAGCGGAAATTCTCCCAACTGTGGTTTCTGGCCGTCAAATGTCATGTAATCCGGATGCGAATTGGACAGTGCCATGCCGCCGCGGCTGGCGACCCAATGAAGTTTTTGTTTCCAGATGGCGTTGGATTGTTCCTCAAGCATCACAAAAAGCGTGGAGTCCTGAACCAGCGTGTAGGGAAGCTCCATATAGCCACCGTTGTTTTTGCCTGCATGCCAGAACGGAAAAATCGTGTTTGCATTGTCCGATTGCGGCTCGAAGGGATCGGTGTCAAACGTCGAGGCATCATATTTGAGGTTCAAGTCCTCAAGCCATTCAAGGTTGTGGAACATAAAGCCCGAGCGAAAACCACAGGCGTTCCATTTCCGGAGGAAGTAATTGATGCGCGCGGCGCTCTCCACAAAGGTTGCGCGGGATTTGTAAAGCTTGCCATCGTGACGATGGTCGTGAACGCCTACCTCGAAGCCCTTTTCTTCTAACCATTTCCTGAGGTCCGCCGGGACTTTGTAAGTCCCCTCGGGAATAAAATTGAATGAAGAACGGAAGCCAAGCGACATTTCGGCCTCGGCAAGCTGTTTGACGCGATCCAAACCTTTTTGAAGTTCGACATCGTGTGTCAGAACGAAGGGAAAGCGGCGGTTCTGCGGCCAGCCTTTGAACCACGCCGGTGGATACCCGGCGGATTCCAATATGGGCCAGTCCCCGCTATGCCTGGCGCGCATTCGGCGCGACCACCGACGGCGCATCATCAAGCGAAGCGCCAATGGCAACCACGGTTTGAGCAGGTAATAAACACGAAGAGACACCAACCAGACCACTCCACTTATCGCGGCGATCAGAAACCAATGGGCACGAACAAATCCAAGCAGGGTGTTTTTCATCTGATACGTCGGGCGTTCAATTCAGTCCATTTGCGGATAAAACACTTTTCCAATTAAACGAAACAGTGGCATTGGCATCAAACTCAAAAATGTGTTGATGCGACCATTTTGTTTGCCCGACCTGGCCACAAACATTTCACGGCGCAAATCATAGCGATGATAGATTATGGGGCGTTCCTCGGCGCCGAAACCGCATTTGAACCGTCGCAACCCCCAGTTCTCCGTTGCGGTTCGGCCCATGGAAAACACCTCGCATCCAAGCGACCTGCAGGTTTTTATAGCCTCCCACATCACCAGGTCATTTCCGCGCAGATGCAAGCCAGACGTGGCAGACGCGCCAAACTTATAAATCCCATTGCGCCCGTGATGAAGAAACACACCCGCAGCCACCACCTTGCTCTCATGCTCCGCTACCACCAAAAATCCGCCACCGGGTTTGATAACGTGTTCCAAGATATTATTGAAAAACGGGAACGCCTGCGGAGGCACACCGTGCTTGCGCCTGGTTTCGCAGTGAAGAGCATGATACGTTTCCATGGCCTCTGGTGTTTTAAGCACGCGCACCGTGACGTTTGATTTCTCCGCCTTGCGAATCGCTCTCCTCACACTGTTCTCGAAGCGACTGAAGATCGCACCCTCTCCTCCTGTAAGTGGTATTTCATGTCCCACAAACCTGTCCCAAGCGGGCGCATCCAGTCGGCTCTGAATCTTCCCGCGCACTTCGAGATATTTCCAGCGTCGCTGCCTGCCCAGCTCCAGGGCGCACTCTAAAACTTCACTCCCATCGTTGCCATCAAAACACAGCAGCCCACCCTCGTCTGAAAACGGCAGCGATATTCCGCGACGCCCCTTGAGCAGCGTGTTCACTTCGAAGATCGGCAGCAGTGCGCCAGGACGATTACCTTTCATGGCTGCAAGGAAATGAGGTTTATGTCCGTAGCTCGCACAGAGGGCGCGTGCCCAACCGATGCTGTGAAAAACAGACCCGTTTGGATGCGATGAACTGAGGGCGTCCCAGCCTTGATCTACGGCGGGATCAAACGTTCGGATATTTACAGTGGCTTCCATGCAAAGTCTCAGGCGAAAACCCGTGCAACTTCCGGGAGCGGATTAACCAAACCAATCTGGTCGTTGGAGAGGAATCTTTTATCGTGAAACACATTCTATTTTTAACTGTATCGGAGGGCAGTTCAAGCTGTCAGACCAAAGTTTTTCAGGACGCTTTAGGTTCATCAGCCACCAGCAATCCGTCAAATTTGAAAATATCGCCTTATTCAGCGTCTTCCCAATTCGTATCCATTGGTGTTTAAAAGCCTGCCCCGTTGTTTGAAAAACAATCGCTGGCGCGTCTTCGACAAAAAACGACTGGCGCAAATCTGCTGGCGGGGTTAATGCCATGACAGACATTTTCACCGACGTAACAAAAATGAAGATTACTGACATCCTCCGCGCCGAACACACCGTGTTTCATCACCTCTTCGACCACATCGAATCAGCCGCGCCAAATCTCAAGACCGTCTCTGAAGTCAAATCCCTAGCCACGCTCGCCGAGAAAGTCATGGCGCCGCACTCGCAGACTGAGGATGAATTGTTCATCGAACCGCTGGAGCATTGCTTCGAGCAAATCGGCCAGCTTGAGACGTTTCACGACGAACACGAGATCATTGAGAAAACTTTTGCGGCAGTTGGCAAAGCCAGACAACTCAAAGTTGCTAAGGGGCTATTGCTCCGTGCAATCACCGCATCGCGAAAACATTTCGACAAGGAAGAACGCATCGTGTTCCCGATGGCCGAACGCGTCTTGAAAACAAAAACCCTCACCGAACTCGGCGCGGAATGGACAAAGCGGCGGGATGCGGCAGTGGGTTAGATTGTCCGAACTTGAATCCGGCTCGCCTGGCGGGAACGGATTTTCCGGAGTGAGTGCCGGAGTCGTGAGCCGAGTTCGCGCGCGGTGGGAAGAGCGTCCCCTGTGATCAGGATCTGGTTTTCAAAGTCATCCAGCGCAATTGTACGTGCTGTCTCGAACAAATCTATGATGCCCCTCACGTCAGAATGCCAAGTGCCACCCGGAGCTGGCAGAAGATTGAATACGCCAAACCCACCGGCGTAAATTCGCGAACGCATCAACTTGGGCAACGCATACCAACTCACGGCAGGTTTGAACACGTCGCCCCCTTGAGGCACTGACAAGTCATCCATGAGCAGACCGAAATTGCGCGGTTGTTCACGCAGCCAAGCGATGGCGTCGGATTGTTGCCAGTTCACGCCGCTCGCCCAGTCTGGGCAATGTAGACGAAAGAGATCGTAGCCCGTGCGGTCTAGGTCCACGGAATCAATCACGGCTTGCACGCCTAACCCGCGCAATGGCGCGATCATTCCGCCGCCCGCAAATCCCAGCACGCCGATACGATTACAGGGTACGAGCGCAGCGATGCTTGCCGCCAACACATCAAACACGCTATGCGTTGGCCCCGGTGAGGTGCGCAGTTCGCTTATCACCACGCCATGCTGACTCAGGCGCAGGCCTTGTTTGGTTGGAGTGATGGTTGTCACGAGGCTTCAATTACTCGCAACTCTCAGACAACCACGCCAGATATTTTTTCGCGCCACCAGCGAGATTCAAAACCATAAACTCCGGAGTGTCGTAAGGATGCTCTTCCATGATGAGCTTCTCCAACCCCGCCACGCGCACCTGCGTGGTCTTCATCACCATCAACACCTCCGCGCTCCGCTCCAGCTTGCCCCGCCATCGATAGTGCGATTCGATTTTGGGGATGAGGTTCGCACACGCGATCAACTGCGCCTCCAACGCCGCCCGCGCCAACCGCCGCGCCGTTTTCAAATCCGGGGTCGTGACGAGAATGATTTTGAATGGAGTTTCGAGTTTCATCGGCTGTCACTTCGGCCATACCAACCGCACGCCCTGCCGCGTGATCATTGACTGAAATTCCTTGAGCAAAAATCCTTTAGCACGCACTTCACGCAGCACAAGCTTCTTGTTCACACAAAACGCCGCGAGCGAGCCGACCGCTTCCCCGATATTCCACTCGACCGGATGCAGACGATAACAACCGTTGGTGATGTGCGTGACGCCGAGGTTTTTACACGCGGGTAACAGATTTTCCACGCGGCGCGGCAACAATGCGCCGAGCGGAATCTGAAACGGCAGCGACGCGATATCAATGTAGTTGTCGCCGCCCGTGCTCGGATGCAGATCAATGCGATAGCTGCCGATGCCGACGGTATCATGGAAGTATTCTGCAGCGACTTGATCGGAGGGTTTTCCAAGAACCTTCGCCCGCGCCTCTGTGCCGACATGTTGCTCGCAAACTGTGAACGCCGCGCAGATCCTCCGGCTCTCGCGGATGTACGGAGACTTCGCTAATCCATCCTCCGTGCCCACGATGTCAGGTCGCAGGCGCAACCCTTTCCAACCTTCGCCACCATCAGGGCGAGGTGCTTTGGTCTGCAACCAATAAAGCAGTGAAAGGCTCAATTGCTTCGCGCTTGCGATGTGCTTGGCGGCCACATCCGGGGCGCACTCGAAGGGATTGCCCGGCAGATAATCGTTCTGCGGCCAGTTCACCAACGAAGCATCGCCCGCGTAAGTGCCCACCAAAAAATTGCTACGATCCACGATGCGTCGGTAATGGAACAAGCCCCCTGCTTTCTCGGGATTAAAACCGTAATTGCGTGGCTCAAGTGTAACGGGATTCGAGTAGATCAAATCGAGCAACTTGCCCGGCCAAGGGGGGTTGATCGGCGGCACATAATCGCGCCAAAGCTCCCATTCGCGCGGCTTTTCGATGGTGTGATCTTCGCCATGCAGATAATCCATCGCGAAACAGCTGGTGAACGCCTGCATGTTCTGGGGTTGAGGATTGGCTTTGGCGTGCGGCTCACCAGTTTCCCGCTGCGCCTCAGCGCCGGTGACATACTCAGTCTTCGTGAGCGGCAACAGTTCGCCCGTCTCCGTGGCATCAGCAAAGCACGGCGCGATCAGATTCAATTCACCGCCGGATTCCAAATTGCGAACGCGCACTAAGTCCACCTTATCACCAGTCGTAGCAGCGGAAACGGCTACATGCCGCAACAAAATCTGGACGCGCTGACTCGCGATGTAAGGCGCGAGCATCTCGTTCAAAACAGCCAACGCTACGCGCGGTTCATGACAAAGCCGCGAGACACCACCGTTGCCTGGGTTCAAATCAGCATTAGCTTTGGCGACCTCGGTCAGAGGAAAATTGCGGCGATAATAATCACGGATGCGCGTGCGTAATTCCTTGTAGCTGTGCGTGCCGCCATTGGTTTCGATCCACGGATTCTCATCTGGCGGCACAGCTTGTGACGTGAGTTGACCGCCGATCCAATCCGTCTCCTCTGTCATGATGACGCGCAAACCATTTCTCGCCGCAGCGATGGCCGCCGCGCAACCGCCAAGCCCACCACCGATGATGATGAAATCGGCAGCGAGTTCTTTAGCGGTCAGCTTTTTAGACGGAGCAGCGGAAGGCGAGTTTGCCTGCGCACTGATAAACAAGGGCGCAGCAGCAGCCGCCGGGAAAGCGAGGCCAACCTGTTTGAGAAACGTGCGCCGACCGACCCATTGAGGTTTCATTTTCTAATAATTGCTCGGGCGAGAAAACTTGTTCAACGCAAATCATGCCGTGGAATAGGCATGTTCGTGTGGAGCGGAGTGCGTCCGTCTCTGGCTCATTAGCTCTAGGCGACCACGTCGCGGCCAATTTTCAAAAGGTTTGTATGCGATTTTGCTTTGGCGGATTACTGACGCGCTCCGCTCAAAAATAAACTTACGCATCCGTTCAACACGTTCGCCGGTTGAAAATCCTAACTCCGCTAAGGGCTTTACCTTGAGCGTCAAGATTGCGTCTTGCGAGTCTCTTTGGACTTTGTGCTTCCCGTGCTCGATCAATGGCTCGATGACCTCTAGTTGCTCCTTGCCCCCCCAGCACTTCAACCGTAGGACACGCGTCGCTTATCACACAAGGCGCGGCATGATTCAAGAGCGGCACGATTTCCGGCAACGCTTCCACCGCCTTCAACCCGCATACCGCGATTAATCCATCCATCACTTGGCACGACTCTTTTGCCTTAAGCAAACCGCAGATGCTCTTAATCTCACCCGAAGCAGCCTCGAGCGCAGCACGCTGATGACGCAAGCGGCTTTGGGACGGACTTTGGAGCAAATATTTTTCAATCTCAGGAATCGCCTTTTGCTGGTGGAAAATTGCTTTTAAAGCTTTACAATAGCATCAGCGACGACGACTTGCCTTGGGCGACGCAATAATGTTTAGGGCCGTAACCTGAGACGTGGTGAGCATGAACACTCCCAACGCGAGAGCCATGATGAAACTGCGCTGTGTTATTCGAATTTTAAACAATTCATTAATCTGGACGGCTGCCGAAATCGGTTTCTCCTATGGACGCCGCCAACCAACGTTGATCAATCCGCGCTGCCAATGACAGACGTTGGTCGCAGCGTACCCAAGCGAAGGCGTTGTGAATCAAGTCGAAGCGAACCCAAAATTTTGATATCTTGCCACGCGCGTTTTGATGCTTGAACATTTGGGCGCACATCGCAGATGGGAACGCCAACATGCCGAATTCATTCTCCAAGAAAAATCGTCCCGCGGAAGCAGGCTTCACAGAAGCCGCTGCTTGGCGTGACGTGGGAGCAGGTTGGCAACCGATCTTCGGCAGTTTTCGAGGCGTGGGTTACAGTTTCGAGTGGCATGACTTTTACGCGAAGCGCGATTTCAATTGGGCTTCAAGTTTTCATCCAGACTGCATCGAGCTTTGCCTGAACCTAGAGGGACACGGCTTTGTGGAAGGCGGCGGCGTGCGGACAGATTTTTCCAAGAGTAGTGTCGGCTTCTATCATCGCAAGGACGAACCCTTAATCGCCCGCCGAACGGCGAACGAACGTCATCAGTTTCTAACCGTAGAATACTCCAGCCCATTCCTCACGAAACATCTGGGCGAAGCCAAATCGACATTGCACCCGCTCGTGCGAGGCGCGATGGATGGCTCGACGCGCAGCCAGGTGACAGGCAGCACAGTGCGGCTAAACTCGCAGCAACTTCAGTTGGTTTCCACATTGAAACAGCCGCCGATCTATGCCGCAGCGCAATCCGTCTGGTATCAGTGCAAGGCACTTGAACTGGCGGTGACGTTCCTAGTGAAGCAGGAGGAGGAGTTTTTCTGTTCACGCCAGCAACGGCTTGCTCAAGAACGCGTCGAGCAAGTGACGTTTTTGTTAAAGCAAAATCTGACCACGCCGCCATCACTCGAAGAACTAGGCAGAAAGATTGGCTGCAGCCACTTTTACTTGAGTCGCATCTTTTCAGCGCAAACCGGCCAGACCATCACGCAATATTTGCGACAATTGCGGATGGAGACGGCCGCGGAACTCCTCAAGTCCCGGGAATACAACGTCACTGAAGTCGCGCTGGAAGTGGGCTACAACAGCCTCAGCCATTTCAGCGCGGCGTTTCAGGAGACGTTCGGTTGCTGTCCAGGTTTGTATCCTCTGGCGACCTCGACGCAGAAAGCTGCTCCAAACAAATCGCGATGAGATGTCGCGCCGCTCCTGTTCTGCAATCCACCGACAATCTTCTGCAATCCACCGTTAGCGCGGGCCACCGTGGTTTACCATTCTAAACAGCCTCGGAATTAAACATTATTCTGAAACGCACAACATGAAATCAATTGCCACCCGAATCCTGTTTGCCGCATTCATCGCATCCTCGGCGCTTGCGGACGAACGCATCTTCACCTACAGCTATGAACCCTCTGTCGAACCGAAAGGCGATCTTGAATTCGAGCAGCATGTTACGTCTCGAATTGGCCGGAATGCAGATGTCGGCCAGCCTTCATTTCACCGGGTGCAAATACGGGAGGAAATCGAATACGGTGTGACAGACAATTATCAGGTTGCGCTCTACTTTAACCATCATTACGAGAACTTCAAAGACCCAGCCACGGGCCAGCGAAGGTCGGATTATCGGCAGACTGGCTTTTCACTGGAGAACATTTACATGCTTCTCGACCCCACTGATCACAGGGTCGGTCTTGCACTGTATCTTGAGCCAACCTATGACGGACCGAACTTTGAGCTAGAACAAAAGATTATTATAGGGCAACGGCACGGAGATTGGCGATGGGCGCTGAATCTCACTCACGCTACGGAATGGGAGAATCATTTTCGAGAAAAGGAAGGCGAGGTTGAACTGTCATTCGGCATTGCGCGCAAGCTAGGATCAAACTGGACACTGGGCATTGAGGTTCGCGATCACAATGAAATCCCCGAATACAGGCGCTGGGAGAACACGGCCCTCTATGTTGGCCCGGTAGTTTGTTACAAGCGATCTGGCTGGTTCGGGACGCTGAGTGTGATGCCTCAACTCTACGGGGCGAACTACACTGGAAACCCCGACAACAACACACACCTCGAACTCGAAGGCCACGAGCGAATCAACATCCGCCTCATCTTCGGCTTTGGTTTTTGAGGAAGAAACTTCGCGCGATTGCCATCCGGGCAGACCTTCGCCACACTCTGACCGGATGAGCAAACCGTTTTACATCACCACCGCCATTGATTATGTCAATGGCCAGCCGCACCTCGGCCACGCCTACGAGAAGATCATCACTGACGTGATTTCCCGCGCCCGTCGCAGTTTCGGGCAGGAAGTTTTCTATCTTACCGGTCTCGACGAACACGGCCAGAAAGTACAACAAGCCGCGCAAGCCGATGGCAAAACGCCCCAGGATTACTGCGACGGTCTCGCCGCCGATTGGCAAGCGTTTGCGCAAAAGCTCGAACTCACCAACAACGATTTTGTCCGCACTACCAGCACCAGGCACAAGCAATTCGTTCAAGCCATCCTGACCAAACTCCAGATTGCTGGAGAATTTTATCAGAAGACTTACGAAGGATTTTATTCCGCGAAGGAAGAAACCTTCCTGACCGAGAAAGACCGCCACCCCGACGGCACGTTCGATACATCCTATGGCGAGGTCGTAAAAATTCAGGAGAATAATTATTGGTTCAAACTCAAAGCCCATCAGCGATGGCTAATTGATTACATCGAATCGAATCCGTCCTTCGTGCAGCCGGATTATCGCCGCAACGAAGTGCTGGGTTTCCTCAAGAACAACGAACTCGAAGACCTCTGCATCTCGCGACCTCTGGCACGCTTGAACTGGGGAATTCCCCTGCCCTTCGACAAAGATTACGTCACCTACGTATGGTTCGACGCCCTAGTCAATTACATCACTGTCCCGGCGAATATGGGCGACAAGACCTTGTTGGCATTGTTTCCGAACCTTCAACCTTCAACTTCCCAACTTCAACCCGCGCTGTGGCCTGCCGACATCCACGTTATCGGCAAAGACATCCTGAAATTCCACGCCGTCTATTGGCCGATCATGCTCAAGGCAATGGGCCTGCCTTTGCCAAAACAAATTCTCGTCCACGGCTGGTGGCAGAAAGATGGCTCGAAGATGAGCAAGAGCACTGGCAACGTCGTTGACCCGGTCGCCATCATCAACAAATGGGGCGTGGACGCGTTTCGCTTTTACGTGGTGCGCGAACTCGCCATCGGCCCGGACGGAAACTGGACCGATTCAGGTTTTAAATCACGTTACTCAGCTGAACTTGCCAATGGCCTAGGCAACCTCGTCAACCGCGCTCTCTCTATGCTGAAGCGTTATCGTAACGGCATCGTGCCCGCGCGCCACGATGAACTCGCGCCAGACGCCGCGAAAGTGGTAGCCGCCACTCAGGCATTGTTGCAAGAAAGCGATCTGCAAGGGGCTCTGCAATCCATCTGGCAACTCGTCAATCGCGCTAATCAATACGTGGACCAGACCAAGCCGTTCAGTTTGGCCAAAGATCCCGCGCAATCTCAGCGCCTCGATGAAGTCCTCTACAATCTGGTCGAAAGCTGCCGGGTGTTGGCGATTTTGCTATGCCCGTTTATTCCCGGCACGGCGACTAAGATTTATACGCAGCTAGCCCTAACAGGCTTGCCCGACAAATTCTCCGCTGCGACTTGGGGTGGATTACAAGCCGGTCAGACCATAGGCGACCCTGCGCCACTGTTCCCGCGCAAGGATGTTTAGCCGCGAGGCTACATGCAGAGCATCGCCCGGTGCGGGAAGAGGAGGAGATTGTGAACAATCAAAGATGGCATTGCCTGCTGGCAGAAGATCAACCATCAAAGCGTCTAGCGTATGTCTGAATATATTTCAACAAACCATCCTCAACGCTCCCCCTCAATCTTCACAAACGTTCTCGCTTTTACTGTGACGTTGATGGTTACCGCATGTATGGCAGGCGGCAGCGCCACCGATCTCCGCTGCGAGCATCTGGTGAACCCACTCGGCATTGATGCTGTGAAGCCGCGCTTGAGTTGGGTGATGAAAACTGACGCACGCGCGCAATCGCAATACGCTTATCAAGTCGTCGTCGCGTCGAGCGACTCAGAGCTCAGCAAGGGCCGCGCCGATCTTTGGGACAGCGGACAGATTCAATCGTCGCAATCCATACTAGTTCCGTATGCTGGCAAGCCGCTCGAATCGCACAAGGAATATTTCTGGAAAGTGCGTGTTTGGTCGGATGCGAAAACTGTTTCGTCATGGAGTAAACCGGCAAAGTGGTGCATGGGAGTGCTTGCTGCCAGCGATTTTGGCGGGGCAATGTGGATTGGTTTGGACGAACAGGACATCACGAATGTTTTGGCGGATACGTGTTGGATCTCGTTTCCTGAAGGCGATCCTGCGAAGGCTGGGCCCATTGAGACGAATTGGTTTCGCAAAGAGATCCACATCCCCCCCCACCGCAAAATCAGGCGCGCGATGTTTCAATACACTGGCGACAACGAATGTCACGGCTGGTTGGGCGAATTCGATCTCGGCGCGAAGAATAATTTCAAGACAGTGAAGTGGAATGACATCACCACGCGGATTGAATCCGGCAAAACTTATGTGTTCGGACTCGTGGGGCGAAACGAAGACACAAATGAAAATCCTGCTGGCGTTGCAGGATTGATGAGCGTTGAGTTCACCACGGGCGCTCCGATGATTGTCAGGACGGATGAAGGTTGGAAAGCATCCAAATCTTTCGCGAACAGCTGGAACAAACTCGGCTTTGATGATTCAAAGTGGGTCGCAGCTAAAGCTCTCGGCCAGGTAGGGATTGAGCCGTGGGGCGAGACGCGCACGGCCGATGATCGGCGTTTTCCGCCTCGATGGTTGCGCAAGGAATTTGTCGTGGAGAAAAAGATCAAGCGCGCCACGGTCAGTTACTCCGGACTTGGTTCGTCCGAGTTGTATCTTAACGGGGCGAAAGTTGGCGATGCCGTTCTCTCCCCTGCTCTCTCGCAATACAACAAGCGCGCTTTCTACGTCACGCATGATGTTACCAAGCAACTCAAGCGCGGCGCGAACGCGCTCGGAGCGGTTCTCAGTGCGGGACGCTACGCCTCGGACCGCGGCAAAATCCATGCAGGCAGACTGAATTTCGGCAGTCCGAAGTTGCTGCTACTTTTGCGAGTCGAATACACGGACGGTTCGGTCGGCGAAGTGGTCAGTGACGCCTCATGGAAGTTGACCACCGACGGACCGATCATCGCCAGCGGTGAATTCGACGGCGAAGAATACGATGCGCGCCGAGAACTCAAGGGGTGGAGCAAACCCGATTATTCACCACCCAACAATTTTCAGTGGTTTTTGGGAGACATTCGCGGCCAACAGGAAATCAGCAGATCACTGTCTGATCCAAACACGAAGGTGACACTCGAGGCTTTACCCCGATGGAAACCAGTTCAACTGGTTTCTGCTCCCGGGCCACTGTCGGCGCAGATGATTGAACCCATCCGCGTCACGCAAACGATTCATCCGATCTCTTATCGCGAAGTGAAGCCCGGGGTACTCGTTTATGACATGGGGCAGAACATGGTCGGCTGGTGTAGACTGCGCGTGAAAGGTTCGGCGGGGTTGACGGTGCAGATGCGTTTTGCCGAGACGGTTAATCCTGATGGGTCTCTCTGCATGGCGAATCTTCGCGGCGCACAGGTCACGGATACCTACACGCTTCAAGGTCGTGGCAAAGAAGTCTGGGAGCCGCGCTTCACATATCACAGCTTCCGCTACGTCGAGGTGACGGGTCTGCCGGGTATCGCGACGCTGGCCGCATTGGAAGGTCGCGTGGTTAATGATGACATGACTCGAGCTGGCGTGTTCAAATGCTCGAATGAATTGTTGAATCAGCTTTACACGAACGTTCTCTGGGGCACGCGCGGAAATTATCGCTCCATCCCAACGCATTGTCCTCAACGCGACGAACGTCAGGGCTGGCTCGGTGATCGCTCCGAGGAATGTCGCGGTGAATCCTACGTTTTCGATAACTCGAAGCTTTACGCGAAGTGGATGCAGGAAATCAGCGATTCGCAGAAACTTAGCGGCAGTCTGCCAGATATTGCGCCCGCCTACTGGCCCATCTATTCCGACAACGTCATCTGGCCCAGCACGTTCGTCATCGTGCCGAACATTTTGCATCGCCAATACGGCGACATCGCGCCCATCGCAGCGAACTACAATTGCGCGAAGCTATGGCTAGACTACATGAACAGATTCATGACAAATGGCATCATCGCCAAGGATAGCTATGGGGATTGGCACGTGCCGCCGGAGGAGATGAAGTTGAGCCATTCGAAAGACCCCGAAGGCCACACGGACAAGGCATTGCTCGCCACGTCATATTTTTACAACAACCTCAAGCTGATGGAGCGCTACGCAAATCTGCTTGGCAAAGCCGATGAGACAACGCGCTATGGGAAGTGGGCGGGCGAAGTGAAGTCCGCGTTCAACAACAAGTTCCTCAACCGCGAACTGGGATATTACGACAAAGGCTCGCAGACCTCGTGCGTATTGGCGCTCGCGTTCGGCCTGGTGCCCAACGACATGCACGAAAAAGTTTTCAAACAACTCGTCAACAAGATCACCAATGAAACCAATGGTCACATCGGCACGGGATTAATCGGCGGCCAATATCTTTGTCGCGTGTTGTCCGACAATGGACGCGCTGATCTTGTCTATAAAATGGCGACGCAAAAGGACTATCTAGGTTGGGGCTACATGACCACAAACGGCGCGACGCCCATCTGGAAACTTTGGAACAGCAACACCGCCGATCCCACTTTGAAGTCGGGCAATCGCGACATCCTGGTGGGCGATCTCATCATTTGGATCAACGAATATCTCGCAGGCATCTCAGCCGACCCGACTCAACCCGGATTCAAACACATCGTCATGAAACCGCACCCCGTCGGCGACCTGAAATCCGCAAAGGCAACGTATCGTTCGCCTTACGGAATGATCTTAAGCGACTGGCGGAAGGACGGCAGGAAGTTTGAGTGGGACGTTGAAATCCCTGCAAATTCGACCGCAACCGTCTTCGTTCCTAAGATGGCCAAGCAAAGCCTTACAGAAAGTGGCAACCCACTTGGCCAAGCGCAAGGGGTGAAACTGTTGCGTAGTGAGGGTGATAGGATTATTCTCCGACTAGGAAGCGGAAAATATCACCTCAAGAGCGAATAAAAATTGACCGCGTTTTAAAAAATCTTTGGTAGCAACTTTAATTCATTAAAATCAAATTACTCATCAAATTGCTGACTGTGGTGATAACTTGCTCAGGATTCTCACAGGGAGCGATCCCTTTCGGCAACAACTTGGTAGCAATCAAAGCCCCCATTTTCGGAACGGAATTGGATTGGGATCAACTTCAGGAGTGATTGGGCGACCGCCTAAACTGCCAAACACCAAAGAATACTCCGGCCAGAACTCAGATTTACCAAGTCACTGCTGCCTAAAACCTTATCGTTCGCTCATGATCTATGCCCGGTGTAGTCACCGATAGACATTTGCTCCAACAGTGAAACGTCACTAGCACGACCGGCTCTGGATGGTTGGCGGGGTATTCTCCAACACGAACAGTTACGTTTCGGAATCTAACGGTATCCGTCACCGCCACGGTTCAGGTTCGCATCTATGAGATTTGTGGTTCTCTGGGTGTTGGCAACGATACAAGGGGCTTCCCAGCCGCTGCCAGCGCATTCTTTCAATGCCAACATCGGCCCTAACGCAACAGAACTTCTCAGCTTTAGCATTGGCTGGTTGGACGCAGTTACGATTGCTCCTTAACTGCTTGAACCCAGCTCTGGAAGTCTTTTAACAATCTGCAGGGTGTCTTAGGTTATAAAAGTTCGCCATTTCCCTCGTAGCGGGATTTGCAGCCGGATTATCTCTTCATGACACCGACCAACCCGGCTTCGCAAAATCAGAATCATGCACGAGACCGCGCCGTACGCTTCCTAAGGCTGGTGAACACGGTGGGGCTTTGGCTGGGATAATACAGCCAAGTCCAACCACGGCTATACGCACTTCGAAGACATTAATAATTGCAGCAATCCCAAGGTAAAGAGGGACAGATTGGACTGATCTGAAAAATAAGGTGAACGCGCGAAACAATTGATTCCAACAGTTAACATTCAGCGCGGCGCGTAGACATTCGTCTTTGCTTCCTCAAAATGGACCACCGTTTCGCCAGGCTTGGCGACACCTAGAGATTCCCGTGCGACTCGAATGATGGCGTTGGTGTCGTTATTCAACAATTCCACCTGCGCGCTGAGTTGACGGCGTGTCTCGGATTCTTTCTCGACTTCGGCATCTAATTTAAGCACAGCCTTGCGCATGGCTTCGTTCTGCCGGATCAGCGGCAGATACCAGACGCCAACAGCTACCAAACCAGCGAGCAAACACAAACCAATCACAACGCGGGTGAGCTTGTCCCAAATGCTGTCTTCAACATTCACAGCCGCAGTAAAACAAGCAGCGCGCTTCAGCGAAAGAAAAGAAATGAAAATAGCACTCAGTAAAGCCAAATTTAAAAGGCTGCTTTTACCGATTACCCGGCCAGCCCCAGTCTTGCACCTTCATCGCAACGAGTATACTTTGCCCCCCTTGAAAAAGAGCAGCAAACCTCAGATACCACGAAAGACGGTTTATCGCCTCTCAACATATCTGCGTTGCCTCGCGCCGCTGAAGGACAAAAATATTCTGACGGTTTCGAGCGACGTGCTCGCGAAAGTTGCTGGAGTCAAACCCACACAGCTCCGCAAAGACCTAGCTTACTTTGGCACGTTCGGCACACGCGGGCTGGGTTATGATGTGACGGAACTTTCCCGGCGCATCTCGGATGAACTCGGCACTTCGAGCCTGCAACCGGTCATCCTTGTCGGCCTAGGTAATCTAGGTATGGCGTTGTTGTCATATCGAGGGTTCGAGAAAGAAGGCTTCGAGATTCTTGCAGCGTTCGATGCAGAGCCGAATCGCCGGCGCGACAAACAAATCAAGCAGCCATTGCTCGGCATGGAAAAACTTAGGGATTTTGTCAGAACGAACGTTGTTAAGATGGCGATCCTGGCCGTCCCCGCTGAGGCAGCTCAGGAGGTAGCGAACACACTCGTCCGCTATGGCATCGTGGGAATCCTGAATTTTTCACCCATCGTTCTGCATGTGCCCGAAGAGGTGATGGTAAACAATGTCAACCTAGCTATCGAACTAGAGAACCTGAGTTACTTCATCCAGGAGTGACTGCTGCTTGCTCCACACGCCAAGAAATATTCCCAGCCCTTTCACCCTCTCAAAACTGCGAGCGTCTAACTAATTTCCCCTTCAAATCTCTTAAGTTTGGCAGATTGTGATTTTGCATGCTGGCAGCACTGTCACGATTTGGGATTATAGTTCTCTCAAAAAAACAATTCACAAGCAAGCGCAACCCATCTCATCGCCATCGCCGCCGGACAAAATCACGTCGTGGCCGCGCCAGCGAATAGAACGCTTGTCGCGCGGGGAGCAGGCACAAACAACACGGCCAGCCCGCACTTTGCTCGAAGCGTTGCCCCAGCGAGCGCCAATAACGTGATCGCGATTGCGGCGGGATATTTTTATGGCCACTAGATCCAAGCAAATGGCTCGTTCATTGCCTAAGCCGCGGGCACGACGAACACTAGAATTTTTCTGAACTTCGGCCAAGCGATCTTGCCATCATGCTTGAACGCAATCTCGCCGAGTTCATTGCCAAGCGCTCGGTGAAAACAAATCTCTCCGGCAGTTATCTGATTAATTTTAAAGTCACCAATGCTTTAGGCGGAACCGCCACAACGTCGCTCAGTTTCATAGTGACTGCGCCACGACAGTAGCCAAATTAGATTTCATCAGCTACGCTGCAGGTTGGTTCGCTCCAATTTCACCTCATCAACGGCACGCCGATTGGCTTCAGTGTGCTGGACTCGACAAACGTGGCCTTGACTGCGAGTAACTGGACGATGGTTGGCTTTGCCGCAGTGATTTCGCCAGGCGTGCATCAGTTCACCGACACACAGCCAACGAACTTCCCACGCCGCTTTTAGCAAGCGCGATCACCGCAACCCTGGTGCTAAACCCACATTCGGCAGGCGCGCTACACGCCTATGGTAAGCCTCGTGTAGTCCTGCCTTATCGCGACATCTTAATTCCCGCATAACTTGTCTTAAACCAGTCCCGCTCAATCAAAACTTTTCTCAAAAAAATCTTGTGAAGTATTTCACGACCGGGCAATCTGCGCGTCCTTTCGTCGCCCGGTGACGCCGTGAACCTAGGCCGTTGCGCGACGAGGTTTCAGAATTTTTCGATGCGATTGCTCAAAGTCATTTTTCTGGCCGGGTTGTTTGGCGTGTTGCCCGTCGTGATGCAGGCTTCAGCCAAGCAAGGTGATGCCGTATCCAACGCCATCCATTCTGCAAGCGACGTTGTCGCGACTGTGGGGGGACATTCTTCATCCAGCGTCGACCATGCCACCGCTTCAACTCACGTTAAGCATCATTCCGAGGGTCTTCCCGCCGCTGCACCACTGATCAATCTCGGGCCACTGAAAGTCAGCAACTCCATGATCATGACGTGGGTCGTGGCGATCTTAATCATCGTCTTCGCACAGTTTGCCACCCGCAAGATTAAAGCTATACCCTCAGGCGCTCAGAATTTCTGGGAGTTTTTGGTTGAAGGCCTTAACGGTTTTCTCGAAAGCATCATCGGTTCTCACCTAGCCAAAAAGACCTTTTGGTTCTTTGCCACCATCTTCATTTTCATTCTATTCACAAACTGGGCTGGGCTGATTCCCGGGGTTGGCACGGTGGGGTGGAGTGAGCACGCTGAAGGCACCACACTTGGATTGAGCAACTTTGAACACGTTTCTCGCCCGTTGCTTCGCGGCGTCAATGCCGACCTCAACATGACCTCTGCCATGGCAATCATCTTCTTCGCCCTCTGGTTAATCTGGTCGGTGCAAGCCAATGGCCCGTTGGGATTTCTCAAGCATATCTTTGGTTATTCAGGTGATGCGACCGGCATGCTGAGAATCTTGTTGGTTGCGGTGTTCTTGGCAGTGGGTGTTTTGGAAATCATATCCATCGCGTTCCGTCCCGTGTCTCTTTCATTCCGCCTCTACGGAAACATTTTTGCTGGTGAAAACCTTCTTGAAGCCATGGCCATCATGGGTGGCAAATGGTTCGGCTGGCTCGTGCCACTTCCGTTTTATTTTATGGAATTGATCGTTGGTCTGGTGCAGGCGCTTGTGTTCATGTTGCTCACGGCAATTTTCACCGGGCTCATGTGCCAGCACAGCGACGACCACGGTCATGAATCGGGCGAAAAAGCCCATCACTGAAATTTACCTGTCAGACGGTGGCAAGACTGCCGGGGCAGGTGAAAAACAAACAGAAAAGGTAAACATATGATACTCGCAGAACTCACAGGTAGCTTACACGTTGGTCTGGCCGCAATCGGCTCCGCCATCGGCGTAGGTATCATTGGTATGAAGGCCGCCGAAGCGGTGGGCCGTAATCCGGGTGCATCTGGTAAGATCCTGACCCAGGCCATCATCAGTTCGGCTCTGGCGGAAGGTATTATCTTCTTCGCCATTTTCTTGGCGAAGTAACACTCACTCCGGGATCAATGATCCCGGAGTCCATTTTTAGAAAGACAATGAATACTTTGTTTCTTGCTGCTGCTGAATCTACCGGTGAGTCCGGCGTGGTGCAGAAAATCGTCGAGACATTCGGTTGGAATCCGACCTTGTTCTTCTCGCAGGTCGTCAGCTTCTGCCTCGTCGCCTTCCTGCTCAATCGCTTTGCTTACAAGCCGATTTTAACTGTGCTGGAGGAGCGTCGGCAAAAGATCGCCGAGAGCTTGGCCAACGCCGATAAGATGAAAGTCGAGCTCGCCAACGCCCAGGCCAAGGCGCAGGAGATCTTGACCCAGGCCAGCCAGCAGGCAACCAAGGCCATCGAAGAAGCTCGTGCGGCTGCCGCCAAGGTGCAAGAAGTCGAAACCCAGAAAGCTATCGCATCGGCCAGCGATATTATCGCCAAGGCCAAGCAGGCCAGCGAAGCGGAACTTATTCGCATGAAGGCGGAACTCCGCAAGGAAGTCGGTCGCCTCGTGGTCACGACCAGTGCGAAGGTCACTGGGAATATATTGACTGCGGAGCAGCAGGCACGTCTGGCGGATGACACCAACAAGCAGCTCGCCGCGAATTAAATTTAATTGTAGCGTCGCTTCGGCGGCCACAAACCGCCGCAACAACGAAGAATGAAAATTAGCAAACAAGCCAGGCGCGACTCAAAGCGGTTGTTCAACGTCTGCAAAGTCGGCGGCGTGCTGGACGAAGGCCGCGTACGCCAGACGGTCACTGCGGTCATCGCGCAAAAGCCGCGCGGCTTCGTCGGCATCCTCTCGCACTTTCAGCGTCTCGTAAAGCTGGACATCGAACGTCGGTCGGCCCATATCGAGAGCGCGGTGGTAGCGAGCGATGCGCTGCAGTCGTCGGTGAAGGCGAATCTCGCAGGGCGCTATGGTCAGGGTCTGAACGTATCGTTCACGGTGAATCCCTCGTTGATCGGCGGGTTGCGCGTTAAGGTGGGCAGCGATGTTTATGACGGCAGCGTAAAGGCCCGGTTGGCTGAGTTGGAAGCGGCAATGTAATTTTGGCGAAGCACGGAAATAAATTTTGATATGAGCAATCTATTGCAAGAAATCGAAGCGCAAATCAGCGGCGTGAAAACGTCGGTGAACAAGCAGAATGTCGGAATCGTCCGCGAATGTTCCGACGGTGTCGCGAAGATCGAAGGGCTGACCGACTGCATGGCCAACGAGATGTTGGACTTCGGCAACGGCGTCATCGGTCTTGCCCTCAACCTTGAAGAAACCGAAGTCGGCGCGATCATTCTCGGCGATTACCTCGGCGTCAGCGAAGGCACGGAAGTCAAGACGACAGGCAAACTTCTCTCTGTTCCGGTGGGAAAGGGTTTGCTTGGTCGCGTCGTGGATTGTCTCGGTCGCCCGGTGGACGGCAAAGGTCCAATTCAAGAATCCGCTTTCTATCCTGTCGAAAAAATTGCGCCCGGCATCGTCAAGCGCAAATCCGTGAGCCAGCCCGTGCAGACGGGCATCATGGCGATTGACGCGATGATTCCGATTGGTCGTGGTCAACGTGAACTAATCATCGGCGACCGTTCGACTGGCAAGACAACAATCGGCGTGGATGCTATGATCAATCAAGCGCGATGCAATAAGGTTGGTCGCGAATCTGGTGAAAAAGGTTTCCGCCCCATCTACAATATTTACGTCGCGGTCGGCCAGAAACAGTCGAATGTTGCGCGCGTCATTGCGGAACTCGAAAAAGCGGGCGCGATGGAGGACACCATCGTCGTTGTCGCGGCGGCTTCTGATTCAGCCGCGAACCAATATCTCGCTCCGTTCTCAGGTGCGGCCATCGGCGAATGGTTCATGGATAATGGCATGGATGCGTTGATTATTTTTGATGATCTTTCCAAGCAAGCTGTCGCTTACCGTCAGGTTTCACTCGTGTTGAAACGTCCCTCCGGTCGTGAAGCATATCCAGGTGACGTGTTTTATTTGCATAGCCGCTTGCTTGAACGCTCGGCGCGTGTGTCTGAAAAATATGGCAATGGTTCACTCACCGCGCTGCCGATTATCGAGACCCAGGCAGGCGACGTGTCAGCTTACATTCCAACAAACGTGATCTCGATCACTGACGGCCAGATTTATCTCGAAACCGATCTATTCTACCAAGGTGTGCGTCCAGCAGTGTCCGTGGGTCTCTCGGTCAGCCGCGTGGGCTCTGCAGCGCAGATCAAGGCGATCAAGCAGGTGGCTGGTCGTATCAAAGGCGATCTGGCGCAATACCGCGAACTCGCGGCGTTCGCGCAGTTCGGTTCGGACCTCGATGCGAAGACGCAAGGCATTCTCGAACGCGGCAAGCGCGTCGTGGAAATTTTTAAACAACCTCAATTTAATCCGATTCCTGTCGAGTTGCAGGCCGCGACTCTCTGGGCGGTGCAGAATAATTTCTTTGATGACGTCGCGGTGGACAAGATCAAGGATTTCCAAAACAAGCTCACAGATTTCCTCAACACCCGCAAAGCCGACCTGCTCACCAAGATCCGCACGGAGAAGGCGTTCAACGACGCTCTCTCAGCCGAACTGAAGGCCGCCGTCACTGAGTTCAAGCAGACGTATCGCTAAGTTTCCATGCCCAGCACACGCGACATTCGCCGACGCATTAAGTCGGTAAAAAATACGGCACAGATCACCAAGGCCATGCAGATGGTGGCTTCGTCGAAGATGCGTCGCGCGCAGCTCGCCGCGTTGGCGGGTCGCCCTTACGCAAAGTTAATGAACACGATGCTCGCCGACGTGTCCGGTGGAGCTAAGGACTTCACGCATCCGTTGATGGAAAAACGTGGCGACAAAAAACGCTGTGTGATTCTCGTCAGCACGGATAAGGGTTTGTGTGGTGCGCTCAATTCCAACCTCACGCGCGAAGCGTTGAAGTATGACAAGGACACGACCGTGTTCGTCTGCGCTGGAAAAAAGGGCGCTCAATTTGTCGCACGCAACAAACGCAATCTCGCGGCGGAGTTCACCTACAAAGACACACCGCTGTTCGCGGAAGCTCGCGCGGTTTCCAAGTTTGTCCAGGAATTGTTTACCAAGGGCGAAGTGGACAGCGTTGAAGTCCTTTATACTAATTTTGTCAGCACGCTCGTTCAGAAACCCGAAACTCAGGCGATCTTGCCCGTGGGTGAATTGCGCGGAGTGCAAGCCGGCGTAGGCGGTGCGGAAACTTCCGTGGCCCTCGAAAAATCCGACATAGAATTCCAGTTCGAGCCGGGCGCAGATGCCGTGCTGAGCGCGCTGCTCCCGCACTATTTGAATTTTCAGATTTATCAGGTGTTGCTTGAAGCGAAGGCGTCCGAACAAAGCTCGCGAATGGTGGCGATGAAAAACGCTACCGATAACGCGAAGCAGCTCATAAAGGATCTCACACTCGAATACAACAAGCTGCGGCAGGCGAACATCACAAAAGAACTTTTGGAAATCACCACAGCGCAGATGGCGCTCGGTTAACACAGAAAATTTATTCCCATGAACAAAGGCAAAATCGTTCAAATAATCGGCCCGGTCGTGGACATCGAGTTCGCGGACAAGCTCCCGGCCATCTACAACGCCCTCACCGTCGAGTTCACCTCGCCCGGTGCAGCGGGCAAAAACAAGCTGACTTTCGAGGTGCAGCAACATCTCGGCGACAACTGGGTTCGCGCCGTCGCCATGAGTAGCACCGAAGGCCTCAAGCGCGGTATGGAAATCACCGACATGGGCGCGCCCATCTCGATGCCTGTGGGCGAAGGCGTGATGGGGCGTGTGTTCGACGTGACCGGTCAGGCCGTGGACGAACAAGGTCCGGTCAAGGCCGACAAATATTTGCCGATTCATCGCGCTGCGCCGTTGCTCGTCGAGCAATCAACGTCGCCCCAGATTCTTACGACCGGCATCAAGGTCATTGATTTGATTTGTCCCTTCCTCAAGGGCGGTAAAGTCGGCGCTTTCGGTGGCGCAGGTGTCGGCAAGACCGTCGTCATCATGGAACTCATCAACAACATCGCGAAGCTACACGGCGGCGTTTCGATGTTCGCGGGCGTTGGTGAACGCACACGCGAGGGCAACGATCTTTACAATGAAATGATTGAAGCAGGCGTCATCAAGGTTAAGAAGGACGCCAAAGGCCATCCGGTCATCGGCGATAACGGCATGCCCATCGTCGAACCCGGCTCACGCATAGGCCTAGTGTATGGCCAGATGAACGAACCCCCCGGCGCACGTCTCCGCGTGGCGTTGTCCGCGCTAGCTGTGACCGAATATTTCCGCGACGAAAAAAATCAGGACGTGCTCCTATTTGTCGACAACGTTTTCCGTTTCTCCCAAGCCGGTTCTGAAGTATCCGCCCTGCTGGGACGCACGCCGTCGGCGGTCGGTTACCAGCCCACGCTGGCTGCCGAAATGGGTAACTTGCAGGAACGCATCACTTCGACCAAGAAAGGTTCCATCACTTCATTCCAAGCAGTGTATGTGCCGGCGGACGACTTGACTGACCCCGCGCCTGCCACAACTTTCGCTCACTTGGATGCAACCATCGTGCTCGAACGATCCATCGCAGAACTCGGCATTTATCCAGCCGTTGATCCGCTCGCGTCTAGCTCCCGCGCTCTTTCCGCTGATGTCGTTGGTCAGGAACATTATGACGTTGCGCGGGGCGTGCAAAAGATTCTGCAACGCTATAAAGACTTGCAGGACATCATCGCGATCTTGGGCATGGATGAACTTTCGCCCGAAGACAAACTCACCGTTTTGCGTGCGCGCAAGATCCAACGTTTCCTCTCGCAGCCGTTCACCGTAGCGCAGATCTTCACCGGCATCGAAGGCAAACAAGTGCCTGTTGCAGAAACCGTACGGGGCTTCAAAGAAATCCTCGAAGGAAAACACGACGACGTCAACGAAGTAAACTTCTACATGAAGGGCGGCATTGATGAGATCAAGGATAAGTAACTCTTTGAATCTTTGAACCAATAAACACATGGCCACGCTGAAACTCGAAATCGTCACGCCGGAAGCTAAGGTTTATTCCGAAGACGTGGACATGGTCACGTTGCCTGGCATTGAGGGTGAGATGGGCGTCTTCCCGATGCACGTCCCCCTCATCACACAACTCACGGCTGGCGAAGTCGGTGTGCGCAAGGGTAACCAGGATTACTTTCTTGCTGTCGGCGAAGGATTCGTAGAAATCACCAGCGACAAAGTTGCCATACTCACAGACATGGCGATCAAGGCTGAAAACATTGACGAAGGCAAAGCTGAAGAGGCACGCAAGCGAGCAGAAGCTCGCCTTGCCGAGAAGCTGGACGACGAAGAGGTTGCCAACGTCAGCGCAGCACTTGCGCATTCGCTCGCTCAACTAAAGGTTAAGCGTCGCGGTCGCTGATCTCCCGCAATCATTTAAGCCGCCCTCTAAACGGGGCGGCTTTTTTATTGGAAACGTGCCTGACGCATACCTTATTGGCGTACGCCATCAAAAGGGCAACTTCGGTTTCACTAGACTAAACGGACGAAATCCGTCCACCCATCATGACCGAGAAAGCCAACCAACACAGGTGTGAAGTGGTGACCATACCGGAGAATTCCGAGGCAACGCATCCAGCAAAGCCAACGCGTTGAGGCGAGCCTCAGTCACCTCCAAATGCAGGTAAAGTCCGGCAAGATTGCCGTCCTCCTAAACTCGCGTCCTCGAGCCCTCCATTAGGTCTCCCTGCGGTCTCCACAGAGCGGTCGCACAAAATATTTTGCGCCACTAAAAAACGTATTAGAGGCTTTTATGCGAGCAGCAGTTGAAATCTGTTCAGCACCCTCACTATTCCGCTTCAAGCAGAAAAAAATACAACACTGGAGTAAGTAAAGGCGCGCCGCGCAACTAGCCTCTAATCGATAGCGTTGCTTCGCAAAACATGAAACGACTTTAATGCCGCTTACTTTCCCCTTTGTTTTCTCCGCTCTTCCCGTAATCTCCGGGCGATAAAAATGGGTCTCAGCTTTTTCAACACTCTTTCTCACTCCATCCAGGAGTTTGTTCCGCTTGATGCCAACTCCAAAAAAGTCGGCATGTATTGCTGCGGGCCAACCGTCTATGACTTCGCTCATATCGGCAACTGGCGCACCTTCGTCTTCGGCGATCTTGTACGTCGCTACCTAATATTTCGCGGTTACGACGTGATGCATGTTATGAACATCACCGACGTGGAAGACAAGATCATCCGCCGCGTCCGGGAAACCAAGACCACCCTGCGGGAGTTCACCAGCCAATACGAAACTGCTTTCTTTGACGACATGAAGACGCTGGGCTGCCATCTGCCCCACGTCACCCCGCGCGCCACGGAATACATCGCTGAAATCATCTCGCTCATCGAAAAACTCATTACGCGCGGCATCGCGTATCAAGCAGCCGATGGCTCGGTCTATTTCAGCATTGAGAAATATCGCGGCTGTGGCTGCAACTACGGCAAGCTCGTGAAGTTGAACTTCGACGAGATGCGCACCGGCGAACGCGTCGTCTCCGACGAATACGAAAAGGAATCCCTCGCAGACTTCGCGCTGTGGAAGGCCCGAACGCCCGACGATGGGGACGTTTCCTGGCCCAGTCCTTGGGGTCAAGGTCGCCCCGGCTGGCACATCGAGTGTTCCGCTATGAGCATGAAAGTGCTCGGCACGAGCTTCGATCTGCATCTTGGCGGTGAAGACTTGAAGTTCCCGCATCACGAGGATGAGATCGCCCAAAGCGAAGGCGCGACCGGTAAACCCTTTGTTAAATACTGGCTGCACGGCGCTTTCTTGCTCGTGGAAGGCAAGAAGATGAGCAAGAGCCTCGGAAACTTCTTTACTCTCCGAGATCTGGTCGCAAAGGGTTTCACGGGGCGCGAAGTCCGCTATCTCCTACTTTCAGCTCACTATCGCGGAACATTTAACTTCACTTTGGATGGACTGACCGGCGCCCGCGCTTCGCTCGCCCGCATTGACGCATGCATCATCAAGCTGCGGGAACTTGCCGCCACCGCCACCGGAACTCCACCTTCAGGCGGCAGCCCTCAGCTTGTCGCCGACTTCACCGCCGCGCTTGATGGTGACCTTAATATCTCCGCCGCATGGGCCGCAATTTTCGATTGGGTCAGCGACACCAACAAACACATCGCGGGAAAAAATTTAACGCCTGCCGATGCTGC
>WBXK01000020.1 GCA_008933055.1 Verrucomicrobiota bacterium
GTCAGCCTTGGCGGCGGTTCTATCGTTCCATTCTTCGTCTCGGTCTTGTTGCTCTTGTTCATGTGCGCTTTCTTTGTAGCGCTTCCCTCCCAAGGTGCCTATCATACCGGGTTTAGCCCAGAAAGCTAACGGCTGCGTCTGTTTGAGCGTAGCCGACCCCACGGCCAATATGTTCCTACGCCAGACTAGGATTTTGAACTCATAAACCGGGAAAACGATGTGAATAGATTGGTGGTATTGTTAATAACACCGACAACTTTCCACTTTTTAACTGGCGTCACGATTTTGTTTCCGGTTTCATTTCACACGATTTCGTTGACAGGCTTGTGTAATAAAAGTTTCACGCCTTATTCACAGACCTTAATAAGAATACTTTTTAGAGAAAAAGAATCATCTATATTAGACACGCATGAACCTGACTATCTCCAAGGAGCAATTACTAAACGGACTCCAAGCCGTACAAAATGTCGTCGGCTCTCGCACGACACTCCCGATTCTTTCTAATGTCCTGGTGTGTGCAGAAGGAAATAAACTTGAATTCACCGCCACAGATCTCGATGTGACGGTTTCTTGCAGTGTTGAAGCAACGATCAAAAAATCGGGTTCAACAACGATTCCTGTGAAGAAGCTGTTCGGCATCACACGCGAGCTTCCTGGTGGTGAAATTGATTTAGAAGTGGACGAGAAAAATGTTTGTAGCATACGCTCTGGTTCCTCTTATTACAAAATCCACGGTTTGTCTGCTGAAGAATTTCCTCCGATTAATAAGTTCAAAGACGACAAGAAAGTCACACTGGAGCAGCTAAAGTTGAAAGCGATGATTAAAAAAACATCCTTCGCCATCTCAACTGACGAAGCGCGCTACGTATTGAATGGAATTTTCATTAGCCTCAAGGAACATAAAATGACCATTGTCGCTACCGACGGACGGCGTCTGGCGTTGACGGACGAGGAAGTAGACATTTCTGAACACAGCCAAGGTGAGTTTATCATACCGGCAAAAGCGGTCAATGAATTGAACCGTTTGCTTCAAGACAAGGGCGAAGTCACTATCAAATACGCTGACAATCAGGCTGAGTTCACATTGAACGATGATAAGGGATTTTCTGTAGTCATCATCTCCAAACTGATCGAGGGAAATTATCCGAACTATCGTCAGGTGATTCCCGGCGAAGCCAAGGAACGCATCAGCCTGCCGCGTGAAGAATTTCTTCACGCACTCAAACGAGCGGAGATTATGACGAGCGAGAAGGCTAACTCCGTGAAGCTCACGTTTGGAAAGAACAATCTCGCTATCACTGCTAACAGCCCTGAAGTCGGCGAAGCGCGCGAAAGTATGGCCGTGAATTACAAAGGGAAGGAGATGGCCATAGCATTCAATCCTAAATATATGATTGATCCTCTGAACGCCCTGACTCAAGACGAAGTTTTCATCGAGTTGATTGACGAACTCAGTCCTGGTGTACTCAAAATCAACGGACCGTTTCTCTACGTCGTAATGCCCATGCGTTTGAGTTGAAAGGAGGATTGATCGCGGAAAACTTGGAACGAGGCGAGGCAAACTTTTGATAGTTCCGGGTCGGTAAGGCAGACGAAACCTTCACATATTCTTGGGTGAGTGGAACCCTCCAGCCTTAGAGGAAATTTTTCTTGTAGCTTGGTGGTTAATGTTTTGAAATTGTCGTACCCTTCCCCTTTGAGAGCAGAGCGATTCACCAGACGGAACAATCCGTAGCAACCTTGGTGAACATTCTTCATCAAGTCTATCGTCAGACGACCCATCGTGTAGCGCGGGTTTATTTCCACCACAGGCTTAAGTTTCATCGAACCATACGCATCTTTATAGACGAAGCAATCAATGCCGAGCGGGCCGAGAAAATCCATGAGGCGAAGTTCTTTTTCTAGGACGGCGAACAGATAAGCGAAGAAGAGTTGAATTTCATTTCCAGCGCGCGGAGTGACGCCAAGAGTGGGCATAACCGACGCAGGAAAAGCGCGTTCGTGTTTGGGTTCAGCCCAGTTCGCTTTGAACTGACCGCGGGCGTCGTTGATCAATCCAGTGTAGCCACAGAGTTTCAATCCAGCAGAAGACATTTCCAGTTGAACAGAAAAATCCACCACACGCTCCAACCAAGGCTCGACAATGACTTGTCGACCTGACTCCACGGCGTTGGCGATCCAGCGGAGTTGTTTGTCCAAGATTTCCGGTTCAAGCAGTCGAATGGAGTTGCTACCTGCCAAGCCGATGGATTCTTTCAGAACAACTTTATGATGTCCGCGCGCACGGATGGCGGAGATGGCTTCAAGAGCAGCCGAAACGGAGTTCACACAGACGCCGACTTCCGTTTCAGAGCAGAGCCACGGGAATGAAGCAAAACGAGAAAGTAAACTTTTTAGAAGCGAAGCGCTCCATGCTTTCGAGTAAAATTGCGCGATTCTCTCGTTGAAGCAAGCTTCCGGTGGGCGAGGAAGTTCTTTCAGATTGGGAAACAATGGACCAAACAACGCCACGCTGTCCGGCCCCCAAGCCCACGGTCGCAACGCGCCGAGCTTACGTTCCACAAGCGGGGCTACGGATTCCACGAACTCCGGAATCGTGAAACCAGCCTGCTTCAAACCACTCAGGAAATGAACACTCGGTCGTCGCTCCACTAACACGATGTCGTCTTGCCGACAAAGGAACTGGGGAAGGTTGGTCAGATCGCGAACGATCTGCGCCTGATGTTTGAATGGAGAGAAGCCTTTGCCTCCGGCGATGCGAGCCTCTGTGAGTGGATTGAAAACAAAAACCGTGGGCGTGCGGCCTTTGGATTGCGAGAAGACGTTTAGGTTCTCGATAAAATCTTGAGGCAAGCCCGCCGCGCGACGGCCCTCAACGTTGATTGAAAACCCTTTGGCGCGCGATGGGGACAGAGGGAATTTAAGTTGCCGACAGAACGCGTCCCAATCGCTCTCAGTCGGATTTTTCCAACGACGAAACCATTTCAGTCCGTAGGCGACGTGACCAATCTCATCGCGATAGATTTTATGCAACAGTTTGGCGGAATCCGTGTCTCCGACTTCACCAAAACACGCGGAGAAGTGGCGAGCGAAATCCAGATTCGCTTGCTCGAATGTTAGGCTCAGACCAGCGACGTAATCCATCGGGCTTTCCATACCGGACACGGCGCGCCAAAAATAGCCGCTCACGGGGATAGAGCCGAACTCGATGCCACATGACGTCATCCGCTCCATGTAGAGTCGCGTGTGTTCCTGTTCGTCCTTGAGCGTTTCGTAAACGCCTTTGCGGAAAGCGGTGGGTGCATCGGGAAATTTCAAGAGCACCAACGCCATCAATTCCGTGGCGAGCAACTCGTGGTTGGCAAAGAAATGCAACAGTCGACCGCGCTCCTGGTTTTGTTCCAGATGGCGAGTTCCAGGAAATTCGCCGCGCGCTGTGCCATTGGCTTTGAAGATTAACTCGCGCGGGCGACCGGGGGTAGAGGGAGTCACGAGGGCGGAACCAGGCTGTTCGTCCGTGATGATGTCGGGTGTGAGGAGTTTTTCCTCCAGCGACGTGGCGAATAAGACTCGCTCGGCAAATTCCCGCAGTTCCATCGTGGGGAAAGGTAGCAAAATTCCTGGTCAGATGCGAGTGGTTTGGTGATGTTTGTTTCAAAAACGCATTCATCATTGAGACATGTTCTAGGCAGCCGCATAATCGCTGCATGTTACGCCTCCTCAAATGGGTGCTGATCGTCACACTGATAATTGTAGCAGTGACGGTAGGTTTGTTTTTGTTGCGGGATAAAATCGCCAAGACTGCGATGGAGCAGCAGATCCGGGAGCAAACCGGCATGGATGTGAAGATAGGAAAACTCTCCACGAAACTGCTCTCACCGATTGCCAGCATCCAGAACCTCACTCTCTACAACACGGCTGAGTTTGGGGGCACACAATTCCTCAACATCCGGGAGATGCAGATTGAGTTCGACCGCGAAGCTTTGGTGCATCGCGAGATTCACTTCAAACTGCTCAAATTGCATATCGCGGAATTGTCCGTGGTAAAGAATGATCTTGGCCAGACGAACATCGTTGCCATGGTTGCCGCCGCCAAACTCAAGTCAACCAAAGGCATGGTCCATTTCAAAGGGATCGAAGTAGCCAATTTCTCCATCAGCAAAATTTCATATCTCGACCTGAAGAATCAGAAGAACAACCGACAGTTGATTGTGAATCTTCAGAATCAAGTCTTCCGCAATTTGAACACGCCAGGAGATTTTTATAGCGCATTCGTCCTTATCTGGCACAGCAAAGGTGAATCTAGGTGATAAGGGAAAAAGTGGGGGAAAACCAAGGATGCTGCTAAGACAGTTCCAAAAAAGTCTAGTCACAGCGACTGTCCATTATGGCGAGCGGGTTGATGGGAGTGACCTATCGGCAGAGCAAGCGCATCTGACTGCGTTATCATGACTAAAGGGAGGCGGGCTTGGTGCGTCTGGCGCGGGGCAAGCCGCCTGAGTTGCGGGATCAAGCGCTGGCCCTGTGTGAGGAGAATCGGTATGAGGGTTTGGACCAGAGCGTTTGGGCGGACTACCAGCCCTCTGATAGCGGCCGTGGATGCAAGCCAGACAATCGCGCTTGGAGGATAAACTCATATTCTTGGTTCGGGTAATCATGAATATAAGTCAACGTATCGGCAGACGCCTCGTTCACCTCCCAGCCCTGGTAACATTTGATATGAGTCAAATCGTGGGAAAGCCAAGTGAGCAGATGTTCTTCGATGATATTGACAACACAACTCAGACGACGCAGTCTCGACACAGTCGTATGAAAACCACTCAGATTTTTACTCGTCTATCCCGGACATTTTGTCTCATTGCTCTCTCAATTTTCATCGCCACCACGCAAACCAAAGCAGCAGAACCGCAGGCAGAAGCATCTGGCAGTTCCAACGAGACACTACGCTCGTATCTTCAGCTTCAAGAGCAGCTCCACGCCACGCAACTTGCGCTGGAGCGCAACCGGCAGGAAACTGAAGCTCTCGCAGCACGAAATGCTGAGGCTGTGGCCGCGCGCTTCAAAGCCATTGAAGCCGCCGTGAGCACACAGCGGCTTGCTGAAATGGATTCGATGCAAAAGACTTTGCATAGCAATAATCGCTGGATGCTAATCGTAGGCGGGTCTATTGCGAGCGTTGGATTCTTCGTGTTGCTTGCCACGGGTTATCTTCAATGGCGGTCGGTCAACCGGCTCGCAGAATTCTCCACGCTCATCCAAAGCGCGCGCACTGCTCTTGTCGCGCCTGCGCCGAGCCAGACTGAGACGCAGTTGCTTGGAACGGGCGAGATAGCGCAGTCCAACGGGCGATTATTCGGCGCATTGACCCAGTTGGAGAAACGCATCCATGAACTTGAGCACACCGCCCACCTGCCGACACAAGCGCAGGCTATCACTGTGGGCACGGGGAACACAGGCGGGGACACCGAGACACATTCCGAAAATAGTAGTCACTCTGACCATAACTCCTTGCTAATGGCCAAAGGGCAATCCTTGTTGAACATGGAAAAATCTGCCGATGCACTGGCATGCTTCGAGGAAATCTTGAAGGGCGAGCCGAATCATGCCGAGGCGCTCGTGAAAAAAGGGATTGCTTTGGAAGATCTCCGGCAGACGGACGAAGCCATCCGCTGTTATGACCGCGCCATCGAATCTAACGGCGATCTCACCATCGCCTATCTGCAAAAGGGCGGGTTGTTCAACCGGCTTGAGCGTTATGAAGAAGCATTGCAGTGCTATGAGCAAGCTTTGCACGCGCAGGAAAAAGCGCAGATGAATTAACGGAGGCCAGAAGTCGGAAGTCGGAGGATAGCGGCTCGGTTTTCAACCTTTTTGAGGCGGTTCGTTGATCTGTTTCCAAGCTCTTAAGAGTCTAAAGACAATCACTCCGACGGAAAGACCCGAAACGAGATATGGGTGATCCTCAATAATGCACAGCTCTCGTCCGAGATTACTTTCCGCACTGCTAAGTGGGTAAGAAAACTCAAAAATATAATCCCCTTACGATCGCTAAGCTCTATCCCTAGAAACGTGGGCATGAATATCTTTTATTTCTCTCGCGGGTTACAGTGGAGAAGGTTGTGTATATTGAAATGATGATAACAATCATTCCAGCTTGCTTTTTAGTTGAACTGCAAATCTCCGCCCTTGCGTTCTGCTTCAAGTTGTTTCCGCATTAAAGTAATCTTCGCCTTGATCAACTCACGGTTCTCTTCACCTTTCGCTGCGAGAGCTTTTTCCAAGTCTGCGATGCGACCTTCATAGGCGCGGAGGCGATCTTTTAGCGGCGTCTGCAACTCATTCAATCGCCTCTCCAGCTCCGCCATCTCGGCAGCGGCGGCGCGTTGAGCTTCCACCAAATCGCTGCGTTGGGAGACTAAGCTACTCACGGTTTTCTCCTTGAGTTGATCCATCACACCGGAGCGGATGGCGTTGTGCGCGCGGGCTACTTCCTGTTCGGCGTCCAGCGCGCGTTGCTGCCAGTCGCCAGAGTCGGGTTGTGTGTTGCTCAAAGGGTTTGAACCCATCACAGCAGGCAGCAGCGAGGTTGCCGGCTTGCGTCGGAACGCCAGCCATACGAGTAAGGAGAACAGCAGAGTTCCCACAGAGATCAATCCAGTGATGAGTAGGCGGTTTTTCTCTTTAGTTAGAGCGACTTGAAGTTTTTCCTGCGAGACCTGTTGTTGCAATCGTCCAGCCATCGTCTTCTCCTGAATCTGACCGAGTGCGGCCATTGTCTTGCGATTTACGAGTTGGCCTTTTTTAGCAACGACTTGTCCAGCTTGATAATTATCTGCGACCAACAATGCCTCCGCGTGTCTTGTCCGTGCGGCGATCGTGAGTTCGTTCTCCAAAAAACAATTTACCCGCAATGAGCGTGCTGCAAAACGCGCGGCGTCTTGTTCGTCCGCGCCAAACTTCTCCGACAATACGATCCGTGCGCGGCTTATTGTCAGCAGATTTGTTTTGTAAGATTTTGCGCCACGGGAGGTAACGTCGTTTAGGCTGATGTCATCACCTTCGCGTTCCACCGGGACAAGCAAGACTTGACTCCCAATCTTGGGTGAGTTCGTGAGAGTGTCGAAACGGATGGGTTGTTCCATGGCCTTACGAACGCGCGCGAGTAGCGTGAATTGCGCGGCTAATCCATCGCTACCCAAAGCCCAATCCTCAGCCAGTATCCGTGACATCGGGAAAGCCTTGTTCTGCTTCTTGAACGCAGCGATGAGTTTGTCGAACTGTTCTGTCTGCAATTGTTCGTCTTCGAGACGCGTGTGGTGAAAACTGCTATGCATCAGGCGCACAAAATTACTCCGGGCAAGTGTGAAAGTTTCACGTATTTCTGCTTCAATTACAGCTCCAGCCGCCTTGTCGAATCGGAAGATAGCTGGGATACGTAGGGCCTCTTTTTCCTTCAGCGCCTCGGTTGCCGCCGTGTCCACGACCATCAAAGGGACAGGCGATACGATGTCTTCGGCCAGATTGTCGCCGATGCGATATTCGGCGAGATCGCGACCACTGGCCGTGAAAAAGAGTTGAGAACAAAAAAACGCAGTGAGAGTAGTGAGACGAAATACGTTCACCATAGGAATGACTTTTGTTCACCCAACAGTTGATCCCCGCTCCATAGTGTCGCTCGCCAAGCGGTCACTTCGCCGAACTTCTTAAACTCATCGCCCACAAGTTGGAGACTGCTCCAGCGGCCCTTGCCCGTGATACTAACTTCAGCTTCAAGATTTGTTCTACAGGGCAAATCACCCTTGGCTGTCCCACGCAATTCCACTCGCAACTTTGCCATCAAGTTCGTCTCACTACGTCCGCGCCACAAGACATCGAATCGGATGCCTGAACATAGAGCAGGATTAAGGCGCAATTTGGCTTGATACGCGTCGCGATCATAGAGGCTTGGCGTTAATGAATGACGGCCTTTTAAGTCGATCAAATGTGGTAAGACTTTCACTACCTCGCCATTGGCGGCAGAGGAAGATAACGCCGTTGCAAGAAGCAGGCTTATTAGGAAAGTTTGGAACGCAAGGCGCACAAAGCGACGATAGCGGCTGTGGTTGGTGACTCAAGCGAGAAATTGCTCCACGGTCACGCACCATCAAACCTCAAAAAAACGCATCACGCTGTCACCGTGCTTGAGCAATTTCACCTCTCGCCAAACGGCTGGGATTTCCAGCGTGTCCCGCCGCGCATGACCGAGCCCGAAGCGACCGCCAGGTTTTAAAAGTTTAGGCAGGTTTGGATCATCGAGAAGTTTCTGGGCAAAGGAAGTAGAGCGCGCGCCGACATTTTTGTTGCCGTAAGGAGGATCGGCAAGAATTAGGTCAAAGTTTTGACCCGTGCCGACAAGTTGAGGCAACGCCGAGAATACGTCCTGAGTGCGAACCTCAAGCGTGCTTGGATCGAAGCCTGGCGTCATAGCGTTGCGACGGATGAAGTCGGCGTGCTTGGGAGAAAGCTCCACGCAGACCGCGAAGGCCGCACCGCGACTCAGAGATTCCAGACTCAACGCGCCACACCCGCCGAATAATTCCAATACCCGCGCACCAATGACCCGTTCGCCAAGTGAGTTGAAGATCGCCTGTTTGACCCGGTCAATCGTGGGGCGCACCGCCATGCCTTTTGGCACTTTGAGAATCCTCCCGCCCGCATGACCGCCTGAGATTCTCATCAGCCTGCTACGCCGCCCGCGATTTTCTTCGGCTCGCCTTTGAGCAGTGCTAGGCCGTAATCGCGGTTCATACGTGCGATGAAGTCGAGAGAGATTTCCTTCGGGCAAACCGCCTCGCAACTTCCCGTAACGGTGCAAGAGCCAAAACCTTCTGTGTCCATCTGTGCCACCATCGCTTTGACGCGCTTGTAACGCTCGGGCTGGCCTTGAGGCAACAGACCGAGATGCGAAACTTTTGCGGCGACAAACAACATCGCGCTCGCATTTTTGCACGCGGCAACGCACGCACCGCAGCCGATACACTGAGCTGCGTCCATCGCGAGATCGGAATTTTCTTTAGAAACAGGAATCGAGTTCGCATCCGGCGCAGCCCCGGTCCGTACGCTGATAAATCCGCCTGCGTGTTGAATACGATCGAATGCTGACCTATCCACGACCAAGTCTTTGATGATCGGAAACGCTGCGGCGCGCCAAGGTTCAACGACGATGGTGTCGCCGTCGCGGAAACTGCGCATATAAGTCTGGCAGGTTGCTACACCTTTATGCGGGCCGTGTGGTTTACCGTTAATGACGCACGAGCAGGTGCCGCAGATGCCTTCCCGACAATCGTGATCAAACGCGATAGGGTCTTCCCCGCGATTCGCGATGTCCTCGTTCACAACGTCGAGCATTTCGAGGAACGACATGTTCTCGTTCAGCCCGGGAGATTCGTAGGTGCGGAATTCACCGGGTGTGTTGCGGCTCTTCTGCCGCCAAACTTTGAGTTTAACTTTCATGACGTCTAAATCGTTTAAGGTTGCGGCTTATTTGTAACTCCGTGTGCTCATGTGGACTTCCTCATACACGAGCGGCTCTTTGTTGAGGATTGGTGCTTTTGCAGGTGACCCGGCGTATTCCCAGCCGGCCACATAGGCGAAGGCATCGTCCCGCCGTTTCACGTCGCCAGGATTCACAATGCCCTGCTTGGTTTCGGGGTCGTCCGGCGTGTATTGGTACTCCTCTCGGAAATGGCCGCCGCAGCTTTCCTCGCGATGCAACGCGTCGCGGCACATGAGTTCACCGAGCTCGATGAAGTCACCAATCCGCCCAGCGTTTTCCAAAGATTGATTCCACTCATTGCCTTCGCCGGAGACCATCACGTTCTTCCAATACTCTTCGCGCAACTCACTGATGAGTTTGATGCCGCGTTCTAGCCCAGCCTTGGTGCGCGCCATGCCGCAATAGTCCCACATCAATGTGCCGAGTGCTTTGTGGAAGCTGGCAGGGGTGCGCTTGCCTTTGTTGCCGAGCAATTGATTGGTGAGCGCTTCAACATTTTCTTCGGCTTGCTTGAATTCGGCCTTATCCGTCGCGGGTCGTTTGCCGGGATTCTGGGACGCGAGATAACCGCTGATGGTTGCGGGCAACACGAAGTACCCGTCAGACAAACCTTGCATCAGCGCGCTTGCGCCGAGGCGATTCGCGCCGTGATCGGAGAAGTTCGCTTCCCCCAGCACGAACAGGCCTGGGACGTTGCTCATCAAGTTGTAGTCTACCCACAGACCCCCCATCGTGTAATGCACAGCGGGATAGATGCGCATCGGTGTTTTGTAGGCGTCTTCGTTCGTGATCTCGTGATACATCGCGAACAAGTTGCCGTAACGCTCGCGGACTTTGCCTTCGCCGAGTCGCTCGATGGCAGCAGAGAAATCGAGATAAACGCCAAGGCCGGTTTCGCCCACGCCGCGACCTTCATCGCAAACGGTCTTCGCTGCGCGGCTTGCGATGTCGCGGGGCGCGAGATTGCCGAATGCGGAATACATGCGCTCGAGATAATAATCCCGATCACCTTCCTCGATGTCCTTCGGGGCTTTCTTGCAATCTTCCTTCTTCTTCGGCGCCCAGACACGACCGTCGTTGCGCAGTGATTCGCTCATTAGGGTGAGCTTGGATTGATAATCTCCGCTGACCGGGATACATGTCGGGTGAATCTGCGTGTAGCAGGGATTGCCAAAGCAAGCGCCGCGTTTGTAAGCGCGCCAACTTGCAGTGACATTTGCGCCACGCGCATAGGTGGAAAGGTTGTAAACGTTGCCGTAACCGCCGGTGGCAAGCACGACCGCATCGGCATTGTGCTTGGTGATCGCGCCGGTCTGAAGATTGCGGACAACGATGCCTTTCGCGTGGCCCTCCACGACGACGAGATCAAGCATCTCTGAGTGCGTGTAAGATTTCACCGCACCCGCTCCGATCATCTTGTTCAACGCCGAATACGCCCCAAGCAACAACTGCTGCCCCGTCTGGCCACGCGCGTAGAACGTGCGCGAAACTTGCGCGCCACCGAAGGAACGGTTGTCGAGTAAGCCACCATATTCGCGCGCGAACGGCACGCCCTGCGCCGCGCATTGGTCAATGATGTTGACCGATACTTCGGCCAGGCGATGCACGTTGGCTTCGCGGGCGCGAAAGTCGCCGCCTTTGATCGTGTCGTAGAACAGGCGATGCACGGAGTCGCCATCGTTCTGGTAATTCTTCGCGGCGTTGATGCCGCCTTGCGCTGCAACCGAGTGTGCGCGGCGGGGAGAATCATGGAATACGAAGTTGTGAACTTCATAACCAAGTTCCGCGAGCGTTGCGGATGCTGACGAACCTGCCAGTCCAGCGCCGACGACGATGATCTTGTACTTCCGCTTGTTCGCCGGGTTGATGAGCTTGGTGTTGAACTTGTAGCTTTCCCACTTCGAGGCGAGCGGGCCGGCGGGGATGTTGGAATTCAGCGTGGCCATGTTAGTGCGTCTCCTTTGATGCGGGCTTTGTGGGTGCGGCAGATTCAACCATGGAATGTTTCACCTTCTCGGCATAATCCGTGCCGACGACGCGCAGGTAAATTGTCGCGGGGATCAACGCGTAACCGATGAAGATCGCGATGCTTGCAGCCTTGGCAAATATTTGGATACGCGGCCACCAGACGTGATCTCGCAATCCGAAGGATTGAAACATCGCCGCCAAACCGTGGCTGAGGTGAATGAACAGCAACGCCTGTGCGACCATGTAGAACAGTGCGACCCACCAGACCTGGAAGCCGAGAATCATCATCCCATAAACGTCGCGAGCTTCCTCGCCGTGCAACTCAGTCTTGAGTTTGGAGAAATCACCAACGCCATTTATGCCAGGCAGCAGCGCAGTGAAATGTGCGAGGTGATACGCTATAAACGCCGCAATGACCAAGCCGCTCACTAGCATGTAGCGTGATTGCCACGTAGAACCATACGGCTCGGTGTCGTGGTAACTGACCGGACGCGCTGCGCGATTTGCCACAGAAAGTTGAACCGCAGACCAGACGTGTAAGCCTACGATGACGAGCAATCCTATCCGTGCACCCCAAACCATCAGTGGTTTACTTTGGAGGAAGTGCGCGTAATTGTTGATTAGCTCGGGAGGGCCGAAGACTTGGAGGTTGCCGACCAAATGCGCGATGACGAACGCGAACAACAGCGCGCCTGTCCCGGCCATGATGTATTTTTTGCCGAGAGACGAATTAAGGATACCTGACACAATGCTCATGAAAAACGGTTGGGTTACGAGACGAATGAAACGCCTACGACGGGTGCAGAGGCTAGGGAAACACAGTTCTGAACGCAATGCCAGTTAGCTGGAATAAGCCTGTGCGCTGCGTGAAATGGGATTGGCTAATCTTGCTTCGATTACGTAGCCCGCCAGTTCTTCACCAACTGAGGGAATGTGCAATCATCGCAGGTGGCGTTGGAGTGATCGCAGAAATCGCGGACGATTTGGATTAACCCCTGTTGAGCGGCGGCGGTGTTCAGGCACGAACGTCCGGTGGCCGCTCTGCCAAGAAGTCGTTGACGGGCGAGCCGCAGGACGGAATTGTCCTCGGCGGCAGGCCACGCGTTGTAGCGACGGTCCATTTCAGTTTTGAGTTTTGCATTATCGCCTTCCACGGCGCGAACCCAAAGCCACGGCAGGATTACGTTCATGGCCAGATCAGTGACGCGCTTTTCACCGAGCAGTGGTTGGGCTTTGCTCATTCGTGCGGAATGGAATGTCCAGTGCCAGAGCCAGAAATCATCGCGCCCAACCAGCAGAATCTTCATGAGCGAATCGAGCAATGCTTTATCCACTATGTCACACTGACACCAAGACTCAATGCGCTCGACGAAGGTTGCGTCGCTCGCCCAATGTGCGGCGAGGGCAAGGCGGCGTTGCGGATGATTGGCGGGGCGCAGGCCGTGGAATCGCCACACATTACGCGGAAGAACATTCTCGGTGAACGCATCACGCTCGCGCCACCAAACGTCCCACACCTGGCGCAGGTAATCGTCTGCGCCGGACTTGTTGCGGATCAACTCAGCGGGCAGCAATCCGCTGAGACCGAGCAGTCGTGATTGAATATTGAATGGCGAATCCGCGCCGGGTTGCCACAGCCAACGCGTCTCGGCGAGATGTTGCATGGGCCAGACGTTGTGTTTATAGCCTAGAGCCCGGAACAAGCCTTCCCACAAGGCTTGCTCCCAGCCGACGTGTTGGGCGCGGGCGCGAAGGTGTGCGGCTTTGTTCTGGAGACGGACTTGAGCGGCTTGATTCAACAAGTTATCGAGCGCGACTGTATCCAGTTCGCGCAATGGAGCGGAGCATTTGCCCAACAGATTTTCGGGCAGGATGCGGATGGAATTGTGTTCCAGTTGCAGGCTCAACTCAGCGAGCGGCGCGTCTAGAACCTTGCGCAAACAAAGCGTGGGCGGATGACTAGCCGGCGGCTTTGCGTCCCAGACGACGTGGAGCACAACATTCTTGAAAGCAGGATTCTTTTCGTGACCGTGAGCGCGCCAACTGGAGTCGCGGATGTCCAACTCGATTTCGCCCGAGATGGGTGCGTTGTTTCCAAATTGAATCACGGCTTCGCGGAAATCCGGCCCGCCCTCCACGCTGCCGAATCCGGGATGCAGAACGCGAACGCGTTGTCCCTCGAGCGTGGTCAATTGATCACGGCGGAGGCGTTGATGTTGCCAGATGGATTGAAGAAGCCTTTCCGGCGGCGCGTCCGATGAATCGCGCAAGGAGGCGGCGAAGCTGTTTCGCGCCCGCCACAGGGTGTAAGTGTTGGTATTTTGGGAAAGCACTTGGAATTGCTTTTGCTCCGGGCGTCTCGCAAAGTCAAGCGCGGGCTTGCGATGAGAAAGAACAAAAACGCGAACACTTCAACTCAAAGAAAGTCATAGAACGAATGAAAAATCGATTGTCATGCCTGATTTTGGGGAGGACCAGATGGCTTGGGGTGTGGTTTCTATCCGTTTGCTTGCTTCACGCTGCAGTCACGCCGGATGTTGACATTCGCCGTGATGCGACCGTAGTAGCCATCGAGCGGGTGATGCCGAGTGTGGTGAATATCCGCACATCTAGGCTCGTGCGGCGAAACACGCCGGATGAAGAAATGTTGCGACGTTACTTCGGATGGAAAGTCAACAGCAGCGGTCCTGCTGAGGAGCAAATCAACAGCATTGGATCGGGAGTCATTGTTGATGCGACAGATGAAGAAGGCTACATACTCACCAATTTTCATGTGCTGCGTCAGGCTCAGCGGGTTCAGGTGCAGCTTTGGGATGGGCGCGAGTATGAGGCCGAGCCGTTACGCGGTCAGTATCACAAAGACTTGGCGTTGTTGAAAATCATACGCAAACCCGGCGACACACGTTTCAGGCCCGTGAGGATTGCAGAAGACGATGATCTGCTGTTGGGCGAAACTGTGATCGCGATGGGCAATCCATTTGGACTGGGCAGCGCAGTGACGCGCGGCATTCTCAGCTCAAAGAACCGTCGTTCAACGCCCGGCAACTCGCCTCTGGATTACCAGGACTGGTTGCAGACGGACGCGGACATCAATCCGGGCAATAGCGGCGGGCCGCTGATCAATATTCGCGGCGAACTTGTCGGCATCAATGTGGCCGTCTATTCCGAAGAGCAGGGCAAGGGCACAGGGTTTGCCATACCCGTGAAACAGGTCTCAAACACGTTGTCTGACTTCTTCGCATTAGAAATTTTTGCTGACCTATATTTTGGGGCGCGGTTTCTCGGTGCACCGCATCCGCTGACTGTCCTAGAACTGCAACCCAATGGCCCAGCGTTTCGGGCGGGATTGCGCGTGGGGCAAGAAGTCGTCGAGGTCAACGGCAAGCCCGTGAAAGGGTTGGCAACGTTCAGCCGTCTAGTGGCTGACAGTGCCAATCGGCGAGCCGCCATCACGGTCAAAGAAGCCGGTGCGCTTCGGGTGTTGAACGTTGAGTTGATGCCCTTGGCGGATCTCAACCGAGAATTGTTCGTGCAGCGCCTCGGATTAAAAACAGCACCGCTGACAAAGCAGCAGGTGACCGCCGAAGAGTCGGCTGGTTTGATGGTGAGTGAGGTGGAAAACAACAGCCCCGCTGCAAAAGCGACGCTGCAGGCCGGCATGATAATCACCGAAGCGGACGGCTTTCCATTGAGCGACCTTGTCAATATCAGCAATGTACTCGGAAATAAAAAACGGGGTGAAATCGTCAACCTCACGGTCAAGAAAGCCTATCGTAATGCCAATGGCTTCGTGCGCTGGTTGTCCAGGCATGTAGAGGTGCCAGTCCGATGAGGAGTTTTAGTTCGCCGAGTGTTGGCTTTTTCGCCTAGACTTAAATTCGCATTGATGAGTTCCGCCACAATGATTGATGTCAGCAATCTGACGAAACGCTACGCCGGTCACACGGCGCTGGCGGGCATTTCATTTTCCGTGGCGCCCGGAGAGGTTGTCGGCTTGCTTGGCCCAAACGGCGCGGGCAAAAGCACCACCATGCGCATCCTTTCGTGCTTCATGCCGGCGACCTCTGGCACGGCGCGCGTGGCGGGCTACGACGTGTTTCATGATTCGGAGGAAGTTCGTCGTCGCATCGGTTACATGCCGGAGAATAATCCACTGCACAACGAGATGCGTGTGCGAGAGTACCTCAAGTTTCGTTCGCGATTAAAAGGACTTAGCCGTGCTCGCTCGCGAGAACGGATTGATACCGTTCTCCAACAGTGCAGCCTTACGGACGTGAGTAAGCGCATCATCGGGCAGCTTTCGAAGGGCTACAAGCAACGTGTCGGGCTGGCTGATGCTATCGTTCACGAGCCGGATTTAATCATCCTCGATGAGCCGACCGTAGGGCTTGATCCGCATCAGATTCGTCTTGTGCGGCAACTGATCAAAAGCCTGGCGGGACAGCACACGGTTTTAATCTCCACGCACATTTTGCCAGAGGTGGAGATGATGTGCAGTCGTGTGATGATCATGCTCGGGGGAAAAATCCTCGCGTCAGATTCGCCAGCAAATCTGCAACAACTAATGACAGGCAGGGGACAGATCATCGCGGAGATCGCTGCGCCGATAGTAGACTTAAAATCCGTGTGGTCGCAGATGGCAGAAGTGGAACACTACGATGTCTCGCTGGCGGAGGGAGATTTCCACCGGTGCGCGCTGACACCGCTAGACGGATTCGATCTGCGACCAAAAATTTTTGCTCTGGTGAAACAACGCGGCTGGCAACTCCGCGAACTCACGCGCAACCGTCATTCGCTCGAAGATATTTATGTGCAAGTCACGAAGCCGAACGAGGAGGAAGAAAGCTGATGCACGTTTTTTTTACACTCATGCGACGTGAGCTAGGGACGTTCTTCGTTTCTCTCACCGGCTACGTCATCATGGCGGGCGTGGCGTTGTTGTCGGGGCTGACGTTCTGGGTGTTGATCCGCAATATGGGCGGCGCGGGGTATCAATTGCCTGTGACCGAGCTGTTTTTTCAAAGCCCCATGTTCTGGTTCATTTTGCTGATAGCAAACGCCGTCATCACCATGCGGCTCTACGCGCAGGAAAAATATTCCGGGACGTATGAAACCCTTATGACCACACCAGTCGGCGACATACAGGTGGTTAGTGCGAAGTTCGCGGCGGCTTGGTTGTTCTATATGTTCATGTGGCTGCCGTTCCTCGGCTGCTGCTACATCATCCAACACTACGCGAAGCAGGCAGGGGCGCTGGATACCGGGGTGTTGATCAGCACGTTCACGGGCATTGGATTGTTTGGCGCGTTCTTCATTTCTTTTGGCGGATTCGCGTCGGCACTCACGGTGAGCCAAATGGTGGCGGCAATGTTAAGTCTGTTGATCGGGCTGGCGCTGTTCGCGCTGAGCTACGTGGCAGGAACAAGTTTCTCCGGCGCGACGTGGCAGGAACAAGTAATGAGCCGGCTTAGCTTCTTCGAGCAGATGCAGGAGTTCGCGCATGGAGTTATTGATACGCGGTCGGTGCTGTTGCTGGTGAGTCTCACGTTCTTCTTTCTGTTCCTGACGCTGCGCGCGGTGGAGAGCCGCCGCTGGAAATAACATGGCCAACGAACCGCAATCAAACCCCAGCTTCACACCCCGCCGCAAGTGGGGCGTGGGATTCGACGTGATCGTGAGGACGCTCGCGGTGCTGGCGGTGATCGTGATGTTAAATCATCTCGGCGGGAAATTTTTTCATAGGCAATATCTAAGCGAGACCACAAAAACGGAATTGTCTTCCCGCACAAAAAACTTTCTCAACTCGCTGACAAACGAGGTGGAGATCACGATCTACTATGACCGCAAAGATGATTTTTACCCAACCATCGCAGCGTTGTTGCGAGAGTATCATGCGTTGAATCCCAAAGTCAGATTAGAAACGGTTGATTATCTTCGGGACGCGGCGGAAGCGGGGCGACTTAAACAAGATTTCAACCTGCCCAATGCAAGTCAGGGCAAGGCCGAGGAAAAAAACTTTATCCTCTTCAAGTGCGATGGGCGTCCGCTTGTTTTACCGGGTGAATTTCTGGTTGATACCGCCGTGGGGCAAGACAAACAAACGGGTGAGTATTTTCGGAAGACGGTTGCTTTCAAGGGTGAGACAGCGTTCACCGCATATCTGATCGCAGTGACAAATCCCAAGCCCTACATCGCCTACGTGCTTCAAGGTCACGGCGAGCATGATCTCGAAAGCGGAGACGAATATACCGGCTATCTCGATTTCAAATCCTTGTTGGAACAAAACTATGTTAAGGTCCAACCTCTGACACTCATCGGCACGAACACTGTTCCTCAAGATTGTAACCTGTTGATCATTCCAGGCTCGATTTCGGCGATCACAATTCCTGAGCTGCAAAAGCTGGATCAGTATTTTGACGAAGGCGGGCGCGCTTTGATCTTGTTCAACTCCGCATCGCTCGACAGCAAACGAGGATTGGAAACGATCCTCGAAAAGAAATGGCGCGTGAAGGTAAGTGACGAAGCCGTGAGTGACAGCAGCACGTCTATAGATTCGATCAAGGCGGCGCCGGGCAAAGACATCTCCGTGGCAGCGTTCTCCAAGCATCCATCCGTGAAAGCATTGATGGGTTCGATGTTGAACCTTTACCGCCCTCGTTCGGTGGATGCGTTCGCCACGCGCGAAAACACCGCCGATGTGCCGAGGGTCGAGCGATTGTTCGCCACAACTGATAAAGCCACGCTCGAAGGCAGGCCTGAGATCAAACCCATCATGTATCCGCTCGCCGTCGCTGTTGAGAAAAACGCAGTGCGCGGGGTCCTGACCGGACGCGGCAATACGCGCATGATCATCGTCGGCGATTCGTTCTTCCTCGCCAACGAGCCGATGAAAAAATTTGCGAACCGCGAGTTCGCTGGCTATGCCCTGAATTGGCTACTGGATCGTCCACAGTTCACCGAAGGCATCGGACCAAAACCCTTCACGGAGTTTCGCTTGAACCTGACGGTCTCACAGATGTCAAATTTGACGTGGCTGCTCAACGGCGCGCTACCGGGCGCAATCTTGTTGTTTGGTGGATTGGTTTGGCTGAGGCGCAGGAAATGATTTGAAACAGTGATATGAACTCCAAAAGCACATGGGTCTGGATCACACTGGCTGCCGTCCTCGGCGCATCGATCTTTGGTGTAGAGAAGTTCGGTCGCAACCCCCCTGCCGTCCTTGTGGCTCTCGTCCCCGGACTACGGGCTGATAAAGTCACCAGTGTTCAGTTCGCGCCTGCGGGGCAGTTGGAAATCCGCGCCAATCGCACCAACGGCGTCTGGCGTCTCGCCAAACCCATCAGCTATCCCGCTCAAGCCGCTAGCATCGAGGCGTTGCTCACTGGCTTGGAGAAGTTGGCTCCGTCTCATATGATCTCCGGCGCGGAAGTTCGACAGCGGAAAAATTCGGATGCTGAGTTTGGTTTTGATGTGCGTACGACTCTGACGCTGATGATTGGTGAGGAGAGCCGTCAGTTGCGCATCGGATCGCGCACGGCGCTTGGTGATCAACTTTACGTTCAAGTCGTCGGTTCGGATGGCATTGCCGTGGTAGACGCGCAGTTATTGAAGTTGCTTCCCTCCAAAATGGACGACTGGCGCGACACGGGACTAGTAGATTTACGCGGCATGATGTTTGACCACATCATAATCTCGAACGCCACCGCCGTGATCGAACTTCAGCGGGACGTCACTAACCTTCTCTGGCGGCTCGTTCGTCCGATGGCGGCACGCGCCGATAATTTTCGGCTTGCCGAGTCAATCCAGAAACTTCACGGCACGCGCGTGAAAGCTTTTGTGTCGGACGACGCCAAAAGTGATGGCGAGAGCTTTGGTTTTCAGAATGCAGAACTGGAACTCACGCTTGCGAGCGGCACGAACGGTCTCGTGGGCCTGCTATTCGGCAAAAGTCCTACCAACGATTCAACTCTGGTGTTCGCTAAGGCTGAGGGCTTTGATGCCGTCGTCACCGTGGAGCGGCAGGCTATCGAGGCATGGCTCGCCGCAGTGAATCAATTCCGCGACCCGCATCTTGTCACGTTGTTGACTTCGCCAGATGAGATTGAAGTGCGCGACCAAGAACCGTTCGTGTTGCAGCGCACCGCTACGAACGCATGGCGGATCGTGGATTCCGACATGCCGGTAGACCCGGAATTAGTGCGCGAGGTGATGTTGAAGCTGACGACTAGCCGGATACTGCAGTACAAGGACTCGATCACGGAAGCGGATTTGCCCAAATACGGCCTCACAAAACCTGTTCGCCAGATTGTTCTCCGATCCATAAATAGCAAAGCGGGTGACACCGGGACAAATGGTTTGCTGGCGGAACTTACATTTGGGGTGTCCAAGGAAGACAATAACCTCAATGTTTTCGTGCGACGCTCGGATGAGAATTCGGTTTATGCCATCGGCATTGAGGACTACGCGCGGCTCGCTGTCTCTGCTTGGCAATTACGTCAGCGTGCAATCTGGAGGTTTCATGAAAGCGACGTCGCGCGCGTGACGGCTCAGCAAGGCTTATCGAAGGTGGTAATCCAGCACACAGGAACGAATGCTTGGGCGTTTATCTCTGGATCGCAAGGCGTAATCAACGTTGGCGCCGTAGAAGAAACCATGCACCGGTTTGGTTTGGTTGATGCTAGCGCGTGGGTGGGTCGAGGCAATGAGGATGCAGAGCAGTTCGGATTTGGCGGGACGAACACGAACATGGTCGTGAGCGTCGAGTTGAAGAACGGAACGAAGCACGAAGTTGAATTCGGCGGTAAGTCGGCGGATAATTATCCCTATGCGAAACTGATGATCGGCGGACAGCCGTGGTTCTTCGAATTCCCTATCGTCGTTCACGAATACATCAAGTTCGCGCTGCCGCTACCTGCGGCGAAAATGTGATATGCCCGCACCTGCCAAGCGTAAGAACCGCTTCTGGCGTAAGTGCCGGATTTATTTTCGCCGAGCTCGCATCACCGTTTGGCTTGTCACGCTTGCTATCCTCGGCACGCTGATTTATCTAAATCTCATCGGACTTCCCGATTTCGTCAAGCGGCCGATCATCACCAAACTCCGCGAGCGAGGGATAGCGCTAGATTTCTCGGAGCTACGATTACACTGGTCGCGCGGGTTCGTGGCATCGAAGGTGAAATTCGGCTCCGTGGATTCTCCCGCCGCCCCGCATCTTACAGCCGATGATCTGGAGTTCAACTTCCACATGCGTGCTCTGCTGGCTGGAAAAATCCAGGTTGACTCTATTACTTTGCGCAATGGGAAGATTGAATGGCTGATCACACAGACCAACGAGCCTGACCGTACGCTGGTCATCGAAAATATAGAATCCAGCCTGCGAATGCTGCCGGATGACAGTTGGATGCTGGACGATTTGCGTGGACAGTTTGCGGGGGCCAATTTCTTCCTGAAAGCAAGTTTGCTGAATGCATCAGCGGTGGCGGATTGGAAATTCGGCAAGGACGAGGATTCTGTCGAAGCGACCCGCTGGCCGATGCGGTTGGGAAAGCTTGCCGATGTGATGGATCAGATCAAATTCAGTTCTCCTCCTGAGCTTCGGCTTGTTGTGAACGGCGACGCGCGTGATTTAAAAAGTTTTGATGCGCATTTCATGCTCAAGACGGCAGAGGCAGACACTTCCTGGGGGCGGGCATCGCAAGTACTGCTCAAGGTACAGATTTTTCCAGCTGCAACGAATGAATTGTCGCGCGCGGAAATCGACTTACAAGCGGCGAGCGCAGAAACGCAGTGGGCTACGACCACGAATCTTGAAGTAAAGTTGAGGCTTTTGACATCATCGTCGTCGCCGGATTCCTTAGAGGCTGCGGGAACAATCAGTGCGAATCGCGTGTTAACGCAATGGGGCAGCCTTGGGAAAACTCATGCGAAAGCGAAGTGGATTCACAGTCTTAAAAATCTGATCCCCAAATCTGCCAATGTGGAGTTGCATACGGATTCTATCATGACGTTGCTGGCGCGTGCGGCGCAGGTTGATTTAAAAGTGTCGTTAGACACCGTTACCAACAGGATGGCATCGGATGAAAGTCTCAGTTTCTGGAATAAACTATTGCCTTACGCAACCCGCTGGACTGTGGGTGTCGGAGCGCTGAAGACTGCCAAACTGCAGGCAGAAAAGATTTCATTTGAAGGCGACTGGACGGCTCCAGTGTTGAGCATCACGTCGGTGAAAGCATCATCGTATGATGGTGAATTGGATGCGCGCGGCAGGTTGGACATTATTTCGCGGTGTGGGTCATTCGAGGTGACGTCGGATTTCGATTTGCAAAAGCTCGCGCCATTTCTCACAGAGAGAAGCCGCGAGTGGTTGGCGAAGTTTTCGTGGAGTAACCCACCTCGGTTGAAAACGGCCGGGGCGCTCATTTTGCCAGTATGGAACGCAATGGATGTGGACTGGCAGACGGTCGTGCGCCCCACTCTCCAGCTAGCCGGACAGGTCGCCATCACGAATGGCGGTTATAAGGGCATTCATGTTGACTGGGTCACGACCGATTTCAGTTACACGAATCTGACATGGCGGCTTGCGAACTTGGAGGCGGGCCGACCCGAAGGAGGATTGCAATTAAGCCATATCGCGAACGATGCCACTCACCAATACTATTTCAAACTGCATAGCGCTGTTGATCCTCGTGTGGTGTTGCCGCTTCTTGATGAGGGCGTGGGGCGTGGGTTTGATCTGTGCGAGTTTGGCGTGCCGCCCGTGGTGGACGGTGAATTGTGGGGGCGTTGGTATGACCACAAAAGTATTGGCTTTCGGGGAAGTGTGGCGGTGACAAACTTTTCATTCCGAGGACAACATACGGACGCAATCGTGTCGGGATTGAATTACACGAACCTCGTCGTCGAGTGCATTCAGCCGCGCATCTGGCGGGCCACACAGCATATGTCCGCAGACGGCATCGTGGCGGATTTCAATTCAATGCGAACGTATTTCACGAATGGTTTCAGCACGCTCGATCCCGGGGTCGTTGTTCGCGCCATCGGACCTCAGGTGACGCACGTGATGGAGCCGTATCATTTCGGTCAACCTCCCACGGCGCGCTTCTGGGGTTATACCTCGATGAACAATCCTCAGGACGCAGACGTGGTGTTCGAAGGAGCTGGGAAAGATTTCGAGAGTTTGAAATTTCGCGTACCGGAGTTCACTGCGCGTGTACACTGGAAGGATAAGTTTCTCACCGTCACCAACACATCTGGGAAGTTTTATGGTGGTCATGCGACCGGCTGGGCAAGGTTTGTTTTTGATGAAAGCGATAACGCGACCTACGCTTTCTCTGTAGATGCGACCAACGCCAACCTCCGTCAACTTTTGGCTGATCTTACCGAACACGACAATACACTCGATGGATTGATGAACTGTCTGCTTGTCGTCACCAATGCCACCACGGATGACATCCGCTCGTGGGATGGTTTTGGCCGTGCTGATCTGCGTGATGGTTTGCTATGGGAATTACCCATCTTTGGGGCGCTTTCCAAGCCATTGAATGCCGTCATACCAGGAGTCGGCAATAGCAAGTTCTCGGAAGCGTCCAGCACTTATAAAATCAAAAAGGGTATCATCGAATCGAAGGATTTGGAGATGCGCTCGGCAGCGATGCGGCTGCAATACAGAGGAACGGTTAATTTTGATGGAGTCATCCGGGCGCGTGTGGAAGCCGAGCCCTTACGCGATACTCCGGTGCTAGGGCCTCTCGTCAGCACGATACTTTCACCCGTAGCGAAATTGTTTTCGTACAAGATCCGAGGAACTTTGAGCAACCCAATCATCAAGCCGGAAAATATCCCCAGCTTCCTCATGGTGCCGTTGAGTCCGTTTGAATCCATCGGAAAACTTTTTTCAACTGAACCCCCGAAGCCCGGGATGCAGACAAATGCTCCCGGGGAAGCGAAATCACCGCGACGCAAAGGAGTGGCCGAACAGGAATTCTAGAATTCGAATCTGTGCGTTAATGCCCATTAATTCCTCGCCAAAAACCACCCTCGCTGGCACCTTGCGCGCGCTGATGAATACGATGATTTCCTTCCGTCGCTCGGTCGCCGCAATCTTGTTTGCGAGCACATTTGTTTCCGCCCACGGCCAGATCACCACCAACCGCTTCGCCTTCACCGGCGCGGAGATTTTTCCGCTCGACAGCCAGATCGGCATCCTTCAAGCAGTTGATCTCGATGGGGATGGACTTAACGACCTTGTCATCGCCAACAACTCGCGCTCCAAGATCACTCTACTCTTCAACCAGACCGGCAAGACGAACATCTTTAGCAAGCCGCTCACCAAGCGCGACATCAATGATCTGCCTCCCGACTCGCGTTTCCGGGTAGATTCCATTCCCTCCGAGAAACGTATCGGCGGCATGGTCGTCACCGATCTTAACAGCGATGGTCGCCCCGACATCGCCTACTACGGTGAACCCAAAGAGCTGATCGTCATCTACAATCAGGGTTCAAACATCTGGAGTGCGCCGAAACGATTTGCTATCGAGGACGGTCAGCTGAATCCCAATTCACTCACCTCCGGTGACATCAATGGTGATGGCCGCACCGATCTCGTGTTGCTCGCCGAAAATCACGCTTACCTCATCACACAGAACGCGGATCACACGCTCGCTGAGCCAGAGAAACTTCCGCTCTCCTCCTCCGTGCGCTCAGTGCAGGTGATGGATATTGACGGCGATGGCCGCAACGATCTGCTTCTGGTCAACTTCGACAACGCGTCGCCATTCCGTTTCCGTCTCCAGAACTCCGATGGACAGCTTGGCCCTGAAAATTATTTCAAGCTGCCAGCCATCCACTCCTATTGGGGCGACACGATTGATTCCACCAAGCAGACCTTCATCACCAGCGTCACTCGTGACACAGGACGGGCGCAGATTTCGGAGTTCACTCGGAAGGAAGCTGAGTCGCTCTCCCCTGATTTTAAACAAGGTCAATTCCAAGTTCTGCCGCTCGCTAAGTCCGACAAATCAAAACGCGGCCTGCTCTGGGCGGACGTGAATGGTGATGGTCGCGCTGACCTGCTGGTGGCTGAACCTGAGCGCGGACAAATCTCTCTCTACGAACAAAAGGCCGACGGCTCGCTCGCGTCCCCCCGCTCATTCCCGACGCTCTCAGGCATCACTGACATTGCCGTGGCGGACTGGGATGGCGACGGTAAACCAGAAATCTTTCTCCTCAGCGCAGACGAGCGTCAGGTAGGTGTAACACGCCTAGACGACAAGGCGCGTCTGCCATTTCCTGAATTGATCCAGCTAGAAGGCAAACCTCTCGCACTTGCCGTCGGCATATTAAGCCCCGGCGCAAAACCAACATTGGCTGTGATTGTTCTCGGAACAGATGATCGCCGCGCGCTGGTCACCCGCACTGCCGATGGTAAAACTCGGACACAAAAACTCAGCGCGAAGTTTGAAACCAATCCAAGCTCGCTCACCTTTCACGATGTAAATCAGGACGGACTCACCGATCTCGTCGCGCTCATCCCTGGCGAGAAAGTTAAAGTCCTGCTCCAAGTTGCCGGAAAAGACGCGAAGGATTTTGATGAACAGGATGTGACCCCGCCGGGCGGCGTGAGCGAAGGATTTGGCTCCCCGTGGCTGAGCGTGGCGGATGTGGACGGCGACGGGAAACCGGAGTTGCTGATGACCCAGAAGAATTTCCTCCGCGCTGTCGTGCTTAAGCCCGAAGCCGCGATTGCCAATTCTACTAACAAGCCCGGTTGGGTTTTCCAGGTGAAGGAACAGATCAACGGAGCAGCCAGCAATTCAAAACTCA
>WBXK01000021.1 GCA_008933055.1 Verrucomicrobiota bacterium
CGCTGCGTTTCACGGGATAGTGCGTGATCAGCTCGTCAATTTCGGCTTCAAGATTTGTGGGGACGGTAAAGCTCATCGGTCACATTCTCCCATCACAAAGTCAAACGAACCTAAAATCGAAACCGTGTCGCTCATCATGTGGCCGGGCAACAGATGCGAGAGGATGCTTAGGTTCACAAAGCTGGGGCTGCGAATTTTCATGCGATGCGGCGTGCCGCCACCGCGACTGTTGATGTAAAAGCCGAGTTCGCCCTTCGGATTTTCGTGGCCGAAATACACTTCGCCGGGCGGACAGTTCATGCCTTGCGTCACGAGCATGAATTGATGGATCAATTCCTCCATGCTCGACATGACCTTGCTCTTTGGCGGCAAAACGATTTTGCCATCCGCCACGTTTACAGGCTCTTTTGAAGCGTTGTCAAAGCCGCCGGGGAGCTTGTCGAGGCACTGATGGACGAGGCGCACGCTCTGGCGCATTTCTTCCATGCGGACCAAGTAGCGGTCGTAGCAATCACCTGCTGAACCGAGCGGAACGTCGAACTGCAAATCCTTGTAGCAAAGATAGGGCTGATCCTTGCGCAAATCGTAATTCACACCGCTGCCGCGCAGGTTCGGTCCGCTCAAGCCAAAATCAATGGCCTCCTCTTTCGAGATCACACCGACATCTTTGGTGCGATCCACCCAGATTTTGTTTCGCGTCAGCAACGTCTCGACTTCGCCGATGTTGAGGACGACTTCGTTAAGAAACTTGCGCACCGCATCGCACCAACCGGGCGGCGTGTCACGCGAGACGCCGCCGATGCGCGTGTAGCTAGTCGTGAACCGTGCGCCAGTGAGGGATTCGCAGAGGTTGTAGATCTTTTCGCGTTCGGTGAAGGTCAGTAGGAAGACAGTCATCGCGCCCACGTCCATCGCGAAGCAGCCGACACCCAGCAAGTGCGACGAAATGCGCGCCAGCTCAGCGCAAATCACGCGAAGGTATTGGCAGCGCTGTGGGAGTTTGTCGTGGATGCCGAGAAGTTTTTCGACGGCAAGCGCATAGGCGACGTTGTTCGCCATAGGCGCGAGATAATCCAGACGATCCGTGTAAGGGATGAACTGCGTGTAGGTCATGTTCTCAGCGATTTTTTCGTCGCCGCGATGCAGATAGCCGATGTCAGGAATCGCCTTGGTGATGATCTCACCGTCCAGTTCCAGAATAATGCGCAACACGCCATGCGTGGACGGGTGTGACGGCCCCATGTTGAGGACCATCTTCTCGCCCTGCATGTCCTGCAAATCTTCCGCAGGTGGAAAGGACCGCGCCACAGCCGCCGCTTTGGCAGCAGAATCACGAATCTCAATTTCTTGAACTTCAGCCATGAAAATCAGCCTTCAAACGTCTTGGCGCGCGGCTCGCGCTCTATCGCATCCTTGCTGCCCGGAGCGGTAACGAACGGCCCGCCCTCGATGGGGGCAGTTTTGGTGAAAGCAATCTCGGGCAAATCCGTTGGCTTGCCGCCGAGGGGGAAATCTTTACGGAGCGGGAAGTGGGGATAACCCTCCCACATGAGGATGCGGCGCAAGTCTGGATGTCCGCTAAACCGGATACCCATCATGTCGTAAATCTCACGTTCGTGCCAATCTGCCGTCCGCCATACCGTCGTAACGGTCGGAAGCTGGGATTTCTCCTCAGAAATCGAAGTTTTGAGGCGAATGTAAGTTTCGTTACTGATACCGTATAGCTCGTAGGCGATGGTCCAGCGGGGATCCTCCCCGTAATTATCAATGCTAGAAATGTCCGCGAGGTAGTCGAAGCCGAGTTCCTTCTTGGCGAAAGCGCAAACCTCGACGATGCGCTCGCAATCCGCCACGTTCAGCGTGATTTCGTCCCTAAACTCTGCGGGCGCAGAGATGAGTTCTCCGAATTTCTCCCGGAGTTTGTTGGCGTAGTCCGTCGCGTTCACTTCGAGAAATTAAACTTTGGCCGTGAGTGGGGTTAGTTTCTTCAAGTCGCCGAGCAAGGGTTCGCGGGAGACTTGTTTTTGTAATTTCATCAGCGCGTCGAGTAGCGCTTCCGGGCGCGGCGGACAGCCAGCCACATAAACATCCACAGGGATGATATTGTCCACGCCCTGCAAGACGGAATAGCTGCGATACATCCCGCCCGTCGAGGCGCACGCACCCATTGCAATCACGTATTTCGGCTCAGCCATTTGGTCGTAAATGCGCCTCACCGCCAGCGCCATCTTGTATGTCACGGTGCCAGCAACCACCATGCAGTCCGATTGCCGGGGGGAAAACCGCATGACCTCCATGCCAAAACGGGAAATATCAAACCGGCTCGCACCGGTGGCCATCAATTCGATGGCGCAGCAAGCCAAACCCATCGGCATCGGCCATATTGAATTCTTGCGAAACCAGTTCAGGGCAGCGTCAACACGGGTGACAATGACATCACCTTCAATCTTCGAGTTATAGCCGACTTCAGTGGTTTCTTGCATGGAAAACGCCGGTCCTGTTTCGACGCTAAGAAAATTTAACCAGCACTTTGGAGGCAAGCAAGAAGGTTTCGTGATTTATTTCACAAAGTTCCTTGCGAGCGCTATTACCTGCCTCGACACGGAAACAGGCTTGAACCTTAACGCCATACGCTCGCCTTGCACTCGTAAAGGAATAAAGAATTTAGATTATGAGCCCTTAACTAAATGAATGGATCGAACTGGCTTTGCGCTGGACTCGCTTCTTCGCCGGAATCATGTGGGTTGGCGCGACATGTTTTAAGCTGGCTGGCTGGCCGCTTAGTTGAGATAGAAGAAAGCCCACCTAAGTCTGGCGAGAAATCCGAGAAGAACGTCTGGATGGTTCACAGCAACGGGTTTTATCTCGTAGAAAAACAAAAACGCCCGAGCCTGATGCATGGCCTGTTGCCTTGTTTCAAATGGGTGGCGGGTAGCCTCGGATCACTGGCATCCTGCTGTTCGGCCCGATGATGGGAACGATTTATGGCCACAAGCGTTTGGATGCGAATCCTGCCCTCGCAACGCCGCATTTTGGTTGCGTTGAAAGCCGGCCAGGCGGCGAATCTGGCGTAAGGCGCGCGCAAAGAATCGCTCCAAGAACAACACCGTTATCCTCATCCCGGTGGTGTTCATCATGATCAGCAACCATTACCCCAGCACTTACGGTTCTTCACGCAGCTCGCTTATACTCTCTGCGCTCGTGCTAGCGGTTTGGGCAGCGGCGAAAAATATTCGGAAGGCGTAACGGTCCATTCCAAGATTGCCTGTCTTACGCGAATCAGGTTTCATTCTCCCGGTTTAATATATGAGCTCCGCCACGTCATCAGCACCATCACGCCAACGTAAATTACTCGTCGCCAATCGCAGTGAAATCGCGATCCGCGTTTTCCGCGCAGCCACTGAACTTGGTTTTCGCACCGTCGCGATTTACGCGCAGGAAGATCGCCTAGCGATTCATCGCTTCAAGGCAGATGAAGCCTACGTCATTGGTGAAGGCAAAGGACCGGTCGGCGCGTATCTGGATATCCCCAGCATCATCGCGCTGGCCAAGGAAAAGGGCGTGGACATGATCCATCCCGGTTACGGATTTCTTTCCGAGAACGCCGACTTCGCAAAAGCTTGCGCCGAGGCAGGCATCACGTTCGTCGGGCCGTGCGTGGAATTACTGCGCAAGATGGGGGACAAAACTGCCGCTCGCTCGCTCGCGCAAAAAGTCGGCGTGCCAGTGTTGCCGGGCACTGAAGATGCCATCGAAGATCGCGGAGAAGCGTTGAAAGCAGCAAAGGAGATTGGTTTTCCGCTCATCATCAAAGCCGCGTTCGGCGGCGGCGGACGCGGGATGCGCGTCGTTACCAAACCCAGCGATCTCGCAGATTTGCTCGATGAAGCGCAGGGTGAAGCAGGTCGCGCGTTCGGCAATCCTGCTGTGTTTCTCGAACGCTACATCCCGCGAGCGAAACATATAGAGGTGCAGATTCTTGGCGATAAACACGGCAACGTGGTTCACTTGCACGAGCGCGATTGCTCGGTGCAGCGTCGTCATCAGAAGGTCATCGAGATCGCGCCGAGCGTTGAACTGGATGCATTAGTTCGCGCAGAACTTTGCAAAGCTGCAGTGAAATTGTGCAACGAAATCGGCTACGACAATGCAGGCACGGTCGAATTTCTCTATGACCAGGACTCGAAGGAATGGTTCTTCATCGAGATGAACCCGCGCATCCAAGTTGAGCACACTGTCACGGAAGTGATCACCGGCATTGATCTCGTGCGCTCCCAGATCCTCATCGCGGACGGCAAGCGGATGCACGGGGCGGAAGTAGGGATTCCGGCACAGAACGAAATCCGACGCAGCGGTTACGCCGTGCAATGTCGCATCACGACCGAAGACCCGGAGAATAAATTTCAGCCGGACTACGGTCGCATCCTTACCTACCGGAGCGCAGGCGGATTTGGTGTCCGTCTCGATGGCGGCATGGGCTACGCGGGGTCGGTGGTCACACCGTTCTACGATTCGCTGTTGGTGAAACTCACCGTGAGTGCTCCGACCTTTGAGGCGGCGCTGCAACGCATGGATCGCGCGTTACGCGAGTTCCGTATCCGCGGCGTGAAGACGAACATTCCGTTCCTCGAAAACGTCATCCACAACGAAACGTTTAAGAGCGGTCAGGCTTCAACCACGTTGATTGATACGACGCCAGAGCTGTTCAAGTTCAAACCCAAACGCGATCGCGCTACAAAGCTGCTTAACTTTATCGGCGACATCACAGTGAATGGCAATCCGCACGCGAAGGGTTACGTGCCGAAAGAAATCCTCACCGCCGCGCGCATCCCGGGCTATGACCACAAACAAACGCCGCCCAAGGGAACGCGTCAGTTGCTGCTCGAACTAGGTCCGAAGAAATTCGCCGCGTGGACGCTAAAGCAAAGGCAGTTGCTCGTTACGGACACGACTTTTCGGGACGCACACCAATCGCTCTTCGCCACGCGGATGCGCAGTTACGACATGCTCGCTGTAGCAGACGCCATCGCAAGACGCACCCCCAATCTTTATTCTATGGAATGCTGGGGCGGCGCCACATTCGACACAGCGCTGCGCTTCCTGCATGAAGATCCTTGGACGCGGCTGCGCGCGTTGCGGGAGAAGATACCGAACATCTGCTTCCAGATGTTGTTCCGCGGCTCGAACGCTGTCGGCTACTCGAATTATCCGGATAACGCCGTCGCGGGTTTTGTGAAGCATGCCGCCCAGTCAGGTATGGATATCTTCCGCATCTTCGATTCGCTGAATTACCTGCCGAATCTTAAGGTGGCGATGGAGGCGGTGAACGAAACTCACGCGGTCTGCGAAGGCGCCATCTGTTACACCGGCAATATCCTCGACAAGTCGCGCAGCAAATACTCGCTCAAGTATTACGTGAACCTAGCGAAGGAGCTGGAGCGCATGGGCGCCCATGTTCTCGCCATCAAGGACATGGCAGGGCTGTGTCGTCCGGCGGCGGCACAGGCGTTGGTCAAGGCGCTAAAAGGGGAAGTTGGCATCCCGATCCATTTCCACACGCACGACACAAGCGGGATTTCTGCGGCAAGCGTTTTGTCCGCCGCTGAATCAGGCGTTGACATAGTTGATCTTGCGAACGCTTCAATGTCCGGTTCGACAAGTCAGCCGAACTTGAATTCCATCGTCGCTGCGCTGAAATTCACCAAGCGCGACACCGGACTCGATCTCGATGCGCTTAATGAGTTTTCAGATTACTGGGAGCAGGTCCGCAATTACTATGCGCCGTTTGATACATCGCCAAAAGCGGGCAGCGCGGAAGTATATCTGCATGAGATGCCGGGCGGACAGTTCACGAACTTGAAAGAACAGGGCGCAGCGATGGGGCTGGCGCATCGCTGGCCGGAGATCGCCCGCACTTACGCAGAAGTAAACCAGTTGTTCGGCGACATCGTGAAGGTCACCCCAAGCAGTAAGGTGGTGGGCGACATGACGATGTTCCTTGTGACACGCGGTATCAAACCCGCCGATGTCTTGAATCTCGAACCCGGCTCAATCCCATTCCCTGAGTCTGTGATTGATATGTTGAGCGGCGGACTTGGCCAACCCATGGGCGGCTGGCCGAAGAAATTGCAGGAAGTCGTGCTCGGTAAACGCAAGCCAATCAAAGGTCGTCCGGGCGCGGAATTGAAGCCGCTCAATTTCAAAAAAATCGCGGAGGAACTTTCGCCCAAGCTCAAGCGCGATGCGACGATGGATGACGTTTTCAGTCACATCATGTATCCCGAAGTGTTCGCCGATTTTGTGAAGAAGGTTAACGCCAGCGGCGACTTGTCTGTGTTGCCGACTCCCGCGTTTTTCTACGGCATGAAACCGGGACAGGAAGTGGCCATCGAAATCGAGTCCGGCAAGACCCTTTTCATCCGAATGGTCAATATCGGCGCAGTAGACGCGGAGGGAAAGCGCGCGGTGACATTCGAGCTGAACGGCATGAGCCGCCAGTTGTCCATCGTGGATCGTTCTGTGAAACCGACCGTCAAAGCCCGCGTTAAGGCAGATCCTGCGAAACCCGCTGAGGTCGGTGCGCCGATTCCTGGCCTAGTCACGGCTCTTTCGGCAAGTGTCGGAGCAAAAGTCGCGAAAGGCGACAAGCTCGCGGTTCTCGAAGCTATGAAGATGCAGACGACGATATACGCGCCGGTGGATGGTGTTGTGGATCAGATTCCCGTGCAGATCGGCGACGCGGTGGAGAGTAAAGATTTGCTCGTTAAGTTGAAGCAGGCGTGAGGGTTGTTGACGTAAAACGCACTTTCTAAACGCACAGGACGCGCGCTTAAGTTATGTGTTAGTTATGCCGATACACCTCGGTATCGTGCCGCATCGCGGGCTGCCGGTCGTAATATATTGCTCTAATGAACGAAGAAAAATTGAACACAGATCAGAAAGCCCTTCAGATCAATATAGACAAAGCCAAGTATGGCACGTTCGCTGAAATTGGCGCGGGACAGGAAGTGGCGAGGTGGTTTTTTCGGGTGGGTGGAGCTGCGGGCACAGTTGCCAAAACGATTTCCGCCTACGACATGACTGTGAGCGATGCGATTTACGGGCCGGCGGAGCGTTATGTCAGTCGCCAGCGTTTGGCGGCGATGCTCAGTCACGAATTCAATCTCGTGATCGAACGCCTCGACAAGCCACGTGGTGACAAGACCCAGTTTTTTACATTTGCGAACACGGTTACCACACGCAGTTACACGCGACAGGATGATGGTCAAGGTTGGTTAGGAATCCGTTTTCAAGGTGCGCCGCGCCAGCGTCCGTCCGAGGTCATCATTCATGTCCGATTGCTGGATCCCGAACCCGTCCGCGAGCAGGAAGCGCTCGGCATCGTGGGTGTGAACCTGATCCACGCGGCATTCTACAAGCACACCAGTCCGATCAATTTCATTATCTCGCTGTTGGATGGCCTTTCCCGCCAACGTGTCGAAATAGACATGGTCAAATTCTCCGGGCCGTGTTTTGCAGGCGTGGATAACCGTCTGATGACGTTGCAACTTGTCGAGCACGGCATGACGGACGCGGCTATCTTCACTGCGGACGGCGAGAGCGTTATCGCCAGCGAAATGCTTTACAAGAAAGCCGTGCTCGTCGAACGCGGCAGTTTCCGACCGCTTACAAATCCGATGCTTGACATGCTCGAGCGGGCGCATGAGCAGTTCATGCTAGAAAAATCGCTTGGCGGTGAGACCCCGGTGACGTTGATGGAGATGACCTTGAAACAGCTTCAAGTGGGTGAAGTAATCGACCACGGAGATTTTCTGGATCGTGTGGACACGTTGCGCACCTTGGGGAGGCCGGTGTTGATCTCGAATTACCGCCGTTATCACCGGCTGGTACAATTCCTCTCCACCTACACCACAAAGAGCATAGGATTACCGCTGGGATTGAACCGACTCAAGGACGTGTTGGACGAGAAGAACTACGAAGACCTTGGCGGTGGTTTGATGGAATCGCTCGGTCAACTGTTCCGCAAAGGCGTGAAGCTTTACGTCTATCCTTACTTGAACCGGGAAACTGGGAAAGTGATGACGCTCGACACGTTTCAGCCTGCACCGCACTTGACCCATCTCTACGCGCATCTCGTAACGAATGGATTTATTACTGAGATCAAAAATTACAATGCGGATCATCTCGCGGTGAGTTCGAGCTGGGTGCTGGAAAAGCTTCAGACCGGTGATCGTGAATGGGAGAAGCAAGTACCCCCACCCATTGCGGAGCTCATCCGAGGCAAGAAGCTCTTTGGCTGCAAGTGAATTGGCGGGGAAATGCACTGAGCGGATTGCCTTGGATTGGCTGTTCCTGCTTTCAGCAGCTAGCTGTCTAATGACCGACGTTCCCAGCCTTGACCTGCGCTGGTCTATGCTAAGTTTTGAGCCCCGTGTTGCGTAGTGATCCTGAGGTTTGTTACGCTGATTGCCTGATGGTAAAACTCGTTCTCTTCGACATAGACGGCACGCTCGTTCACACTGGCGGGGCTGGAGTGAAGGCTTTCGCCAAAGTGTTCGCCACTGAGTTCGGTGTGCCGGATGGGACTGAGAAGATCAAATTCGCCGGGCGCACGGATGTTGGTCTGGTGCGAGAATTCTTTTTGGCGAATGGCATCAAACCAAGCCCAGAAAATTTCGCGCGATTCTTCGAGCGGTACGTCTTCTGGCTTGATTACATCCTCGGTCACAGCAAAACAGAAGAGTGCCCGGGCATCTGGGAATTAATACGCGAGCTCCAAGCACTGCCGAAGCCGCCGACGCTCGGACTTTTAACCGGCAATATCCGTCTCGGTGCTGAGATCAAACTGCGACATTTTGATCTTTGGAAGGAATTTGAAACAGGCGCATTTGCCGATGATCACGAAGATCGAGATCACATTGCCCGCGCCGCACAAAAGCGCGGGTCACAAGTGTTAGGAAAACAATTGCTAGGTGAGGAAGTCGTCGTCATCGGTGATACGCCACTGGATGTGAAGTGTGGGCGTGCGATCGGGGCGCATGTTCTCGCTGTAGCGACCGGCGGCTCGACTCTGGAAGACTTGAAACGGCACTCACCGGATTGGGCGGTGACAGATTTGCGGGAAGTGTCCGCGAAGCAGATTTGCCGACGGATTAGTTAGCCGGTCAATGCCGGTGCGGTTTGCCTGTGCCGCACATGCCGCAGGAGCTCGGCGTGCCACTGCACGATGGCGCTTGAGCTGCTTCTCCACCAGTGGACGAGGCAAAAGTAGAAAACTTCTTCGATAACTTCTCTGAGCCACAAAGCGGACACTTCGTCGCATGCCACTCGCTGGAACGAACAAGGATTTCGCTGTCCTTCTTGCACTTCCCGCAATGAAATTCATATATCGGCATGGGTTGAGGATAATCGTCCGGGACAATTCACTCAACAGCCTTCTGCACGCACCAATGTCTCGTCATCGCCCTTTTAGGATTCTGTCGTAAGTTTTCTGGTTTCAGAATCAGCCTCGCGCTTGTAGCCTCGCGTCATGCTCAATTACATCTGGCTCGGCTTGATGGTGGCGGCAGTGCTGATCGGCGCAGCGAACGACGCACTTGACGCCGTGGGCAAAGCGGCGTTCGAGCGGGCCGAATACGCCGTGATGAAACTCGCCCTGCCTCTCGCTGGCGTGATGGCACTCTGGCTCGGCATCATGCGCATCGCGGAGAAATCCGGGTTAATCCAAGTGCTGGCGCGGGCGATGCGCCCCGTGATGCGAAAGCTTTTTCCCGATGTTCCCGCCGAACATCCCGCGATGGGCTCCATGCTGATGAACATGGCGGCGAATATCCTCGGCCTCTCTAACGCGGCCACACCGCTGGGCATACGCGCGATGAAAGATCTAGAAACGCTCAACCTGCGGCCGGGCATGGCCTCGAATGCGATGTGCACGTTTCTCGCCATCAATACTAGTTCCATCCAACTTATCCCTGCGACGGCGATCGCCGTCCTGGCTGTTGCTCACGCCACCAATGCCTTTGCCATCGTCGGCACGGCGATCATGGCGACGATCTGCTCTACCATCGCGGGTATCACAGCGGTGAAATTATTGGAGAAACTTCCGGGCTATCGGCTGCCGCCGCTTGCTCCGAACCCCTCGCCCGGCCTATCGGCCACCCTCTCCCCATCGGATGGTGAGGGGGACGTAGTGAGGGGCGATTCTTCAACTCCCGCCGCCCCACTCAATTGGTTCGGCTGGCTCGTGCTTACAGCGTTTTTTGGAGTTTTTGTCTGGGCGTTCCTGCGCATCGGTTTTCCGGAAGTTGTCGGCAAAACCGCTACGGAAGAACTGATGAAACAGAATGGCTTCCTGCGCACCGTGAATGCACTCTCGCTGCTTTCAATCCCGCTGTTGCTCTCTTTCTTCCCGCTTTACGCCACATTGCGCCGCGTGAAGGTGTATGAAGAATTCGTTGAAGGCGCCAAGGAAGGCTTCAAAACCTCCGTGATGATCATCCCGTATCTCGTGGTGATTCTCGTCGCCATCGGCATGTTCCGCGAGGCAGGCGGCATCAAACTCCTGAGTGACTTGCTCAAGCCTGCGCTCGATGCGGTTGGCTTTCCGACGGAGCTGCTGCCCCTGTCACTCGTGCGTCCGTTGAGCGGCAGCGGATCGTTGGGATTGTTCTCCGACATCGTGAAGGAATTCGGCCCGGACAGTTTTCTTGCTCGGACGGCGGGAACAATTTTCGGCAGCACGGAAACCACGTTCTACGTCATCGCAGTTTATTTTGGTGCCGTCGGTGTCAAACGCACCCGGCACGCCATCCCCGCTGGCTTGATCGCTGACGCGGTGGGCATTATTGCCTCCGTCATCATCTGCAAAATGATGTTTGGATAAATTGGGAACATCACCCCGCCATCTGGCCGCGCGTCACGCCGAGTTGATTGAAGAGTTTCAATTCGCGCCAGAGTTGGGCGCCGGTAATTTCGCCGCGTAACAACTGCCGATACTTCGTGATGGTCTGTGTGACTTCCGCCGGAGTTTCGTTCAGGAACTCGATCCGAAAGTTCCGCACGCCCAGCGCCATCAGCCGCTCCACAAACTCCGCGCCCGTCTGCGCTTGTGAGTTAAAAACCGTGTTGCGACAGCCCACGTCAGCCTTGAGCGGATGTTGCGCGCCGGTGCGGTCGCGGAGCCGCACGTCATGCGTGTCGCAGGGGCGACCGCAATCGCGGTAATCCTTGCCCTTGGAAAGAAACGCGCAGAATACGCAATGTTCCATATGAAACATCGGCATGTGCTGATGAATCGTGATCTCGAACCACTCCGGCGGCGTGCCGTTGAGAAACGCTTCCAACTGCTGCACGTTTAAATCGTAGCTGGCGGTAACGCGTTCGAGCCCGAACTTGTTCTTGAAATAATCCGCTGTGATATGATTCGCGACATTGAGTGAGAAATCACCGACGCGCCGTTCCTTGGCGAAAAACTTCAGGTGCTCGTAGTTACGGACAAGGTAGCCATCGGCGTTGCACGAGCGGACTTGTTCGAGCGTCCATTCCTCGCCGCTCTTGAAGATGCGCGGAGGGGCGACGTAGATACTGGGTTGCAAGAGTGTAGGATGGAGAATGGAAGATGGCGAAAGACAGCCGCGCGCGGTGTGAAATGTCGTGACGGCTTCGCGGTATTTCTTCGGGTCTTCAAACTCACAATAGATTGTCTGGATGCCGCACTGCAAAGCCGCGTCGAGTTGTGCCAGATTGCGGACGAGGACGATCAATTCATTTGTAGCAGAGGGCGTGAGGAGGATCTGAGCAACTGGTGGGTAGTTGTTGGTGGGTAGTTGAATAAGATCTAGAGCCGACTCACGTCGGCTGCTACTAGGATTTATCAACCATCGCTTGGGTGCTGCGCGTTGCTTTTCCAACTCAGCAGCAGCTTGACGCCGCAGCCGGTTCAGCTCACTCACAGGCAGCATCACGTCGCCGGACAGATTGTTTTTCAACTCGCCCAGCTTGAACGGCGTGCTGCCGAGTCGCCCGAGTTGTTCGCGCAGACGTTCCGTGGTCAGCGGTTGCTTCTCGGCCTGCACAAGCATCACATTTGAATCCATCTGTGCGACGTGACCAAGTTCATCGCGAGCAATGAGCGTGAATGGTTTTCCAACCAACCCGTGAACTTCCAGATGCAGCGGCCGTTGGAAGCGAATCTTGTCGCCCTCAAAACTTTGGCGCAGGCGTTTGTCGAGTTCGGGGTCGTTCGTCTTCCACAGTTTGTCGCCTGCTTTGATGCGCCGATAATTTACGTCGCCATAGCCGAAGCCCAACCACGTTTCTGCGCCACGCGGTGTGACCTGATAAACGCGTCCTCCTTCCTCGTCCTGATCGGGCGTGCCTGCATCGAACACCACGCCATCGCCCGGTTTGAGGGGGCTGACGAGTTTAAGCGCGACAGACTCGTCTGCGACGCGGGTGACCTCGCCGAGAAACACACCGCGTTTCTTGCCGAAGCGGGCGTGAACCAGTTTCTGGTTATCGTTTCCGCCGAACCAACCTGTGAACAGGCCACGCGAGAAGGACATCTCCATGTCGTAGCGCGGAGTGCGGAGTGGGGAGATCTGAATTCCGACTGACCCGCCGGACTCGCGTTGGTCGTTTCTTGATCCAAGTTTATCAAGCGCTTCGCGATAGACGCGCGTGATGTTCGCCACGTATTCCGGCTGCTTGAGCCGACCTTCAATCTTCAACGAGGAAACTCCCGCCCGCACGAGTTCAGGCAAAACTTCCAAGCCGGACAAATCTTGCGGGCTGAGGAGATAGCGTTTGTCGCCCAGCGAAACTTGTTTGCCGTCGGAGATCAGCTCGTATGGCATTCGGCAGGCCTGGGCGCATTCGCCACGATTCGCGGAACGGCCGCCGAGCGATTCGCTGGTGAGACATTGACCGGAGTAGGCGACGCAGAGCGCGCCGTGGACGAAGACTTCGAGGGGCAATGTGGCCGCGCTCGTGAGAGGGGGGCTGACATCTGCGCTGTAGTTAGTCGCGTTCTCACGAGAGCAGCCATGGATTTCCTCAATTTCCGCAATCGAACACTCACGTGCGAGGACCACCAGGTTGCAGCCGAGGTCACGGGCGAATTCCACGCCTGCCGCGCTGGTGACGGTCATTTGCGTGGAACCGTGGATGGGAAAATTCGGCGAGAGTTCGCGGATGAGCCGACAGATGCCGACATCTTGAACGATGGCAGCGTCCACACCTGCAGCGATTATAGCGCGCAGATATTCCGTGGCATCGGCGAGTTCGTTCTCGAAGACGAGCGTGTTGAATGTGACGTAGCCCTTCACGCCGCGCCGATGCAGGAACTCCATCAGCTTGGGCAGATCGGCGACGGTGAAGTTGTGCGCTCGCATCCGCGCGTTGAATTTTTCGAGGCCAAAGTAGATCGCGTCCGCGCCGTTTTCAACGGCGGCTTTGGCGCACTCCCAATCACCAGCGGGCGAGAGAAGTTCGGGCAAAGTGGAATTCTTCTTCGACTCAGTGAGCGTTTCAATTTTCGGCAAATTAACCACGTAATTAGGCTAACTGGAAACGCGGGCGGAAACCAAACCTGTTTCGAGAAGATTCAGGAGTAGAAGTAACCCAGTTCCCGCAGAGAGGAATAATCCCTGGGGCGATCTGCCGTGGCGCGCCCCAAAATGACATGGTCAAGGACTTCGATTTTGAGCAGTTGTCCGGCGCGGATGATGTCGCGCGTGACTTTGATGTCGGCTTCGCTGGGTGTGGGGTCGCCGCTGGGATGATTGTGCGCGAGCACTATGGCGGAGGCGTTAGCGGAGATGGCGGCGCGGAAGACTTCGCGGGCGTGGACCAGCAGCGTGTCCACCGTGCCTTGGGTAATTTCTTCAACGCGAATGAGGCGGCGGCGGGTGTTGAGCAATAGCACCTGAAGCGTCTCGACGTCTTTGACAAGATTTTTGGCGCGCAGCAAGCGGACGACGTTTTCCGGGTTGTCGAGCAGGGGCGATTCTAACTGCAACTCCCTTGCCATCTTTTGTGCCAGTGCAAAGGCGGCCACGAGCGTCACGGCTTTGTCGCGACCGATACCCTTTACTTTGCACAAATCCTCTACCGAAGCGAGCGCGAGAGATTGCAGTGAACCGAATCTTGCCAAGAGCTGTTTACCAACTTCGACAGCATTCATGCCTTTGAGTCCCGTGCGCAGCAGGATAGCGATTAACTCCGCGTTACTCAACACGTCTGCGCCCTGATTAACGAGGCGCTCACGCGGTCGTTCGCTAACGGGCTGGTCTTTGATTCGCAACACCGAGGACATGTAAAATGGATAACCAAGGGGAAACGGATTGTCACGCCGAGTCTTGTCGAAATTGGAGACTGGATTGAAAGCGGTGGTGAACGCGCCGCATTCCAAGACGCTTCGCGTTTGCGATATGACGCTCGCAGCTTTCTAAGCATCTGGTTTTAAGTGGCTTAATCAATTCTTGCCCATAGCCCAACGTAGCACTCTCTGGCGGAATGGTGCGAGCGAGGTAACGCCTGCGCTCCGAGGTGATGATTTCGCGGTTTAACCGATCTGCGCAGCTTGTTACTCTCACGGCATGATTTCACGAATCAAATCCGAGGCGCTGTTTGCTGAAGCGCTTAATTACATTCCGGGCGGTGTCAATTCTCCGGTGCGCGCGTTTCGTGCGGTGGGCGGGAAGCCGTTCTTCGTCAACAAAGCCAGCGGCTGTCGCGTCACAGACGTGGATGGGAACGAGTACATTGATTACGTCGGCACATGGGGGCCCGCGATCTTGGGTCATGCGCATCCTAAAATCATTTCCGCCATCAAAACGGCTGCTGAGTTCGGCACGAGCTTCGGCATCCCGAATCCCAGCGAAGTCACAATGGCGAAATTGATCTGCTCACTCGTGCCGTCCGTGCAAAAGGTGCGGATGACCAACTCCGGCACGGAGGCGTGCATGAGCGCGATCCGTCTGGCGCGCGGCTTCACCCGGCGCGACAAGATCATCAAGTTCGACGGTTGTTATCATGGTCACGCGGATTCTTTGCTGGTGAAGGCGGGGAGCGGGGCATTGACGTTTGGTCATCCAGACAGCGCGGGTGTGCCGGCGGATTTCGCGAAGCACACACTGGTGTTGCCTTACAACGAAACCGAACCGCTTCAGGCGACTTTCGCGGCGAACAAAGATCAGATCGCATGCATCATTGTCGAACCGGTGGCGGGGAACGCGGGGTTGTTCGTGCCCAAGCCGGGTTGGCTGGAATTTCTGCGGCAGATCACAGTGGAGAATGGTGCGTTGCTGATCTTCGACGAAGTGATGACGGGCTTTCGACTTGCGCTAGGCGGAGCACAACAGCGATTCGGCATCACGCCCGATTTGACGTGTCTTGGAAAAATCATCGGCGGTGGCTTGCCTGTAGGTGCGTTCGGTGGACGGGCGGACATCATGGATTATCTTGCGCCGCTCGGTCCGGTGTATCAGGCGGGGACGTTGAGCGGCAATCCGCTGGCCATGGCGGCGGGGATTGCGGCGCTAGAAGAACTCGGTAGCTGCACTCGTGAGAGTGCAGGTGACATAGTGCCGCGTTCTCTCGAACGCAGCTGCGATGCTTACACGCGGCTTGATCAATTGGGGGCTTTGCTCGAAACCGGGATGCGCGAGGCTGCGAAGTCTGCTGGCGTGCCGGCGGTGTTCAATCGTTGCGGCTCGATGTTCTGCGGTTATTTTGCGAGTGAGCCAGTGTGGAATCTGTCGGATGCGATGAAGGCAGATCGCGAGAGGTTTAAGAAGTTTTTTCATGGGGTGCTTGATGCGGGTGTTTATCTCGCGCCATCTCAATTTGAGGCTGGATTCATTTCAACGGCGCACAGTGAAGCGGACATTGAGAAGACGGTTAGCGCGGCGGCGAAGGTTATGAAGGCACTATGAAGCGTGCCCGTGGACTAATCTTGCTCGGGTTGTTCATCGTGGTTGTTGTTAGGTTGTGCCTTTGGCTCCCGGATCAAGCCGCAAAAGTGCCGATGGGTCGTGGTGAGCCACTTGATTACTGGCTGAAGAATCAGGGTGGGGAAATTCAGGCAGCCGTCGCCGAGATGGATGAGAAGTGTGTTTCCTAACTGATAGCCAAACTCAAGTGGAGTCTTCCAACTGCGAAAGTCGCCATCAACAACATTCTCAGGTCCATCTTTGGACGGCTTTTGTTTTCTGAACTGCCGCCGCTGGATTGTCACATGGCTGCTGCTGATGTGCTTGGAAAAATGGGAAAGCGGGCGACCAACGTGATCCCGGCGTTTAGGCAGATTGTGGCTATGCATGGTATAGACCAAAAAGAGAACACTGAAACTGAGGTTCAGGGCGCAGCGGTTGCCGCGTTAATCCAAATGGATGATCAAACTTTGGATTCGTGCGTGGACAAGATTCTGGAAAAGCAGAATACAAATTGGAACGCGTATGCTTTGGCAACTTTTTTTTCTGCACACCAACGCTGCCCATGCCGTCCCGCGATTGGCGAATGCATTTGAAACGCAGATGACGAAGAAATCCGGGGACGAGTCGCTATGTCGCTTCATCCGCAGCGATCCCGAATGCAGTTTGCAAGGGCTGAGATCACGTCTTAATCACAAAACGGATTCAGTTCGGTTTAAGTCAACCTTCGGGTTGTTAAACTTTTGTGCGGCGGCAAAACCTGCATGGAATGACCTGACGAACCAGCCGACTGATTGATACGAGCGGTTTCTGGACGCAACAATAATAACACTGAAGCAAATTGATCCAGTAGCGGCGAAAGATCTCGGAATGGAATAATTCCAAGAAGTATTCGAGGATGAGACGAGCGCAAACCTTTGAATCGGCGACACACTAAAGCTTGAACTTCGACTCAAACCAACCCCTGAAGGATAGCCGGCAACCGTTCGAGGCTGCGGCGTAGGGCGGCGTGTGCGATGGCCCGTTCGGCTTTGACTTTTTGCGGGAACAAAATGTCCCAGCCGCTGGCTCCGGTCCAAATCTCGGAGGTGACGATGGCAGTTTCCCCGCTGTTCCCGATTTGCGCGTGGCGGACGAGCAGGTTGGCGATCTGCACGGAGGCGATGATCTGGCTGTGATGACTGGCACGTTCGGGTTCGTGATGGTAACGCGCCGTCTCGATCATGATGTCAGGGAGATTATGATTCTGGAGATAGAGCGCGCCGAGTTCGGTGTGTTGGATGCCGAGGATTTCCATTTCCAGATCAAGCAACGGTCGCGGTTCGAGCGCGATGCGACTTTGTATCTCGACGAAATGATCTGGGAATGTGGCAGCCATCACGATCTTGCCCATGTCATGCACGAGTCCGGCCACGTAATCGGAATCATCCGGCGGCGGTTGCACGCAACTGATGACCTCCCGGGTCATGATGGCAACGCCAATGCAGTGTTGCCAGAATTCGCGCCAAGGAAACGGAGTGTTGCCCGCCATCTTCTGAAAATCTTCGATCACGGGCGTGACCATCGCCAGCTGGCGAATCTGGCGGATACCGAGATAGAAGACGGCTTCCTCGATGTTGTTGACCGGTGTGCTGAGCCCGAAATAGACGGAGTTGACGAGACGGAGCAATCGCGCGGTGAGGCTGGGATCGCGGCGGATGACTTCGGAAATCTGGTGCGTGTAGCGGCGGTCGCTGTTGAGCAACTCGCGTAAGGCGGAATCAATGCTGCGAAGTGACGGCAGACGCGCGCAGCCTTTAACGCGTTCATCAATGAGTGCGCGACTCACGGGCGTCAGATCGACGCGAGGGGGCGTCGCGGTCGAAACCGGAATTTCTGGCAACGTAGCCGTAGTCATCTCTAAAGGTATCGTCAGATTTGCCGCAGGGGTGAAGGACAGATTGCCGATTCGTCTGCGAATCCGGATTCCCAGATGCTACATCGATCTTTTCTGCGAAATAACGGCGGGTAATCCGGATGGCAGGCTGAATCATCGGGGCTTAAATCTCGTGCTTGGTTGCGTCGGCAACGCGCCTTTTTTTCGGTGCAATCCGTTAATCCAACACGCCCGCGAGCCGATAGATACCCTAGAAGAAATTGACACTGCAAACGCACTTGGTAGCCTGATATTGCACAGTTTGTAGCGCAGAGCGGTCGAGTCGTCCCCTCGTATCAAGCAACGCGCATATTGAATAGAAAGTTTTCATGAGTGATTCATCAGTAGTAGCCCCTAACGCGGGCGGAGCGCCGAAGGTTTCGAAGATTTCCGAGGCAGTCATCCGGATCGCCGGTAATTCGCAAGACGGTATCCAAGCCATCGGCGGTTTCCTCGCGCGTCTCGCGGGGCGCAGTGAGCAGGAAGTCATGACGTTCATGACGATCCCCTCCACGATCTCCGGCGGGCCGTCCATCTTCCAAGTCCGCATCGGCTCTGGCGAGGTCCTGAGTTCGGGCGACGACGCTGATGTTCTGCTCTGTTTCTATCAGCATTCCTACGAAGAACACATCAAGTCGCTCAAGAAAGGCGGCATCGTGCTTTATGATTCCGACCACATCGAGGCAAAGCCCGAATGGCAGAAGGATTATCATCATCTCGGCATCCCGATCTCTAGCTTGACGGTTGAAGCCATCGGCGGCACCGCCAAGGACAAGGGTAAAAATATTTATTCGCTCGGCCTCATCGCTAAGATGTTTGATCTCGATCTGCCAAAACTCGAGAAATTGATCACCGAACGGTTCGCCGGCAAAGACCAGAGCATCGTCAAGAACGCCCTCGCCGCGTTCCACGCCGGTTACGCACACTCGCTCGGCAACGTGCTGGAGACTTTCAAGTTCGTGGACAGCAAGGGCAAAGACGGGCAGCAGGTCGTGATGAACGGCAACGAAGCAATCGGCTTCGGATTGATTGCGGCGGGTGTACGCTTCGGCGCGGGTTATCCCATTACGCCGTGGTCTGATATCATGGAATTACTCCGACGCGAACTGCCGAAATATGGCGGCTCGTTCATTCAGACCGAGGATGAAATCGCTGCCATCTCGATGGCCATCGGCGGAAGTTACGCCGGCCGCGTGGCGGTCACGGGTTCAAGCGGCCCCGGCATCTCGCTCAAGACTGAGGCGCTCGGTTGGGCGATCATGGCGGAGATGCCGCTTGTCGTGATTGATGTGCAGCGCGGCGGGCCGTCCACAGGAATGCCGACGAGCATTGAGCAATCCGACTTGAACATCGCGTGCTTTGGTAGCCACGGCGATGCTCCGCGCGTGGTCATCGCACCCGCAGACGTGGAAGATTGTTTTTACTCTGCTATTGAAGCCGTCAACATCGCAAAGAAATACAGCGTGCCGGTCATTCTGCTTACCGACCAAGGCATCGCGACACGCATCGAAGCGTTCACCGAACCGAACCTCGAAAAAATCTGCCAAGACATCTCCCCGACCTTCACGCCTGTTGCGGATCACAAGCCTTACGATCTGTCTAAGGCCGACGGCATCACCCAACATCTTCCCCCCGGCACTTGGATACAGAGCGGCAAATATCCCATCGTCACTGGGCTTGAACACGACGAACTCGGTCACCCGACTGGCTCGCCTAAGTTGCACATGCAGATGATGGCGAAGCGGCGCAAGAAATTGCAGGCACTCGGTAACACATTGCCGACGCCGAAAGTTTATGGTCCGCCTGAAGGCAACGTGTTGCTCGTCGGCTGGGGTTCAACCCAGGGCCCGATCAAGGAAGCCGTGGATCGCGCACGCGCCGCTGGCGACAGCGTCTCTTCGCTGCACATCAAGCATCTCAATCCGTTGCCGCCTGGCTTGGAGAACATCTTCGCGGGATTCAATAACGTCCTTGTGGTCGAGATGAACGACGAAGGACTCTACGGCTTCGGCCAGCTCGGCGGATTGCTTCGCCAACGTTATTGCGACCCTAAGATTCGCGGTATCAACAAAACCGACGGCCTCACCTTCAAAGTCAAAGAGATTCTCGAACGCGTCAAAACCAACGTCGCCGACGGTTTGCGCAAACACTGATCACCCTAAATAAATTTTTATGAGCCAAATTCTCACAGACGCTCCGCAGTCACCAAAAATCCTTCCGATCCACGTCCCGACCGATGAAGAGCGCAAGGGTTTGACGAAAAAAGAAGTCGCCGCCGATCACCCGACATGGTGTCCTGGTTGCGGTGACTTCTCCGTCCTCGCGCTGTATTTCAAGCTGATTGAAAAGCGCAAGATGCACCATGAGAAAATCACAACCGTGGCGGGCATTGGTTGCTCCAGTCGCTTCCCGTATTTCGTGCAAGCTCACGGTGCGCACTACATCCATGGTCGCGCGTTACCCTTCGCGAGCGGCATTTCACTTTCGCGTCCTGACCTGCATGTATTCGTGTTCGGCGGTGATGGAGACGCGTTCTCCATCGGCGGCAATCACTTCAACCACACCGCGCGCAAGAATATCAAGATGACCTATTGCGTCATGGATAATTGGGTCTATGGCCTGACGAAGAAGCAGACGTCGCCCACGTCCCCGCTCGGGTTCAAGAGCAAGACAGACCAATGGGGAGCGATTGATTATCCCATCAATCCGATGAAGCAGGCGATTGCTGCGGGCGCAACATTCGTTGCACGCACCACACACACAAATCCAAATCACGTCCTCCAGATGATGGAAGCCGCTATGGATCATGACGGTTTCAGCTTCATTGAGTGCTTGAGCGAATGCGTTGAATTCTACGAAGGGGCATTTGATTCGAGCAACCCGCGCAAGGGTGGCCAGTTCAATCTTGTTCCCCCGACGCATGACGTGACCGATGAAGGTGCGGCTTACAAACTTGCAGGCGAAGCGTTCCCCGGCAGTTTTGGCATTTTCTACAAAGTCAACAAGCCGACCAAGAACGCCAAGGAAACCGAGATCAACAAGTCCATGCAGGAAAAAGTCAAAGGCCTGAAGGACTGGGAGATTCTTCAGAAGAATTTCGACCGGATGAAATAACCTCCCGCGCATCAATCAAAAGCCCTGACGCGAGTCAGGGCTTTTTTGCTGACATTTCCTGCCAGCGCGTCACGCCGAGCGCAACGCCTGAAGTTTTTTCCACGCCGCACCGTTTTGAATAGTTCCCTTTGCCAGCTCCCAACCTTCGCTGATACTGCGGACGCGTCCGGCTACGAACAATGCTGCACCAGCATTCAACAGCACCGCTTCCAACTTCGGCCCACGATCCTCGCCGCGTAGAATCCGCCGGATGATCTCGGCATTTGCTTCACAGTCGCCCCCAAGTAGATCGTTGAGTGTGGCGGATTGCAGCTGAAGCTTGCTCGGATCAAACGTTGATGTGGAGAACCCACGCTCTTGATAAAACTCTGCGACAGTATTCGTGCCCAGCGTGGAGAGTTCGTCCAGTTGTGATTGCCCTACTTTTCCTGAGACCACCATCCCGCGGCGCACCTTGAGTGACTGGAGCACCTGCGCGAGGGGTTCGCACAATTCAGATTTCGCCACGCCTAGCAGTTGCGCTGTGGGACGCGCAGGATTCAGCAACGGACCAAGGAAATTGAAAATAGTGCGTTGCCCGCGTTCGGCGCAGAGCTTGCGAGCCGGACCGATATGCTTGAACGCGGGATGATAGTTGGGTGCGAAGAAAAACGCGAAGCCGTGTTCGCGCAACGCTGCCCCGGCATCTGCTGGCGAGAGGTCGATCTTGATTCCTAGAGCTTCGAGCACGTCCGCGCTGCCGGACTTAGAAGTGATGGCGCGATTGCCATGCTTTGCGACAATCACACCAGCAGCCGCGCAAACGATGGCAACCGTGGTGGAAATGTTGAACGTGCCGAGGTGGTCTCCGCCAGTGCCACAAACATCGAGGATTTCGCGCGACCGTGTTTCTGCATCAAGTGGTGGCTGGATTGAGCGTGTAAGAAGTTCGTTTGCAAATGCAGCGATTTCGTCCGATACCTCGCCCTTTTTTGCGAGCGCTGTCAGGAACGCGGCTTTAGTCTCGACGGAAACGGATTCGGTAGTGAGCGCGTTGACCGCGGAGGCGATTTGCACAGGTGAGAGCGACTGCAAGGCGGCGAGTTGTTGAATCAGATTGTCGAGCACGAGAAAAGGATAGGCACGCAAAGCGATGAGCAAAGCGGAAAGTTTTTGCGGCTCGACTGCAACTACGGCTGCTGATCCGTCCGGAAGCCAAACTCGGCCAACATCACCGCGATTTTGTCCAACTCGTTCTTCGCAGCGTATTCGGCATCCGGTGCTTGGTAGCGATTCAACATCAGACAAAAAGCCAGTCGCTCGCCAGCCGCAGTCGTGACGTAACCGGATAGCGCGTTCGCCCAACGCAACGTGCCGGTTTTGGCGTGGACGTTCTTTTCGGCACGGGTTTTCTTCATGCGATTCCGCAACGAGCCATCCACACCAGCGATCGGCAAAGCGCGCAGATAACTTTCCGACTCGGCGTGCCGACTCATATGTTCCAGCAGCGTGATCGTGGCGTTCGGGGTGACAAGATTGTTGCGCGAAAGTCCGGAGCCTTCTTCGAACTCTACATCGCCTGACTTTACCCCGATCTTTTTCATAAATTTATCCAATTCGCGCACCCCGAGGTCTTCCGAAGAAATGCGGCCGATGACGGTCTCGGTCTGGTTCGTGGTATCGCTTGCGTTGGCGCGGCGTGTAGCGCGTTGTTCCGCCAGCGCTCCGACATGCGCCAGCACGAGATCAGTGTAGAGATTCTGCGACGGTTTCTGCACTTCACGGTTGATGTCGCGCAGGGGCAGCGATTCTACCGCGCCGAGTTCCAACCACTTCGACATGTCAAACGTGTGCGCCCGACGGCTTAGCCAGTTTTCTGTGCGAATTTTCCCGCCCACCTTGATACCATTGCGTTGCAAGGCTTCTTTGAAGAAGGTGACGAACAACTTTGCTGGATCGTGCATCGTTACTTCGTCGGAATAGTTCGTGGCATCGAGCGGCATTTTGCCAGTCACATAAATCATATTCTGTTCCCCCGGTCGGAAGAAGTTGATGTCTCGCTTGCCTCCAGTCGCGATGGTTTGAGTGCGGTTGCTCAACACGATGTAGCTAGTGAGTGGCGCGATGGAAAGTCTACATGGCTCGCCTATCCTGAAACCAGGCTGGACGGTGATGCGCAGGCTGTTGTCATTGATTGTTAGCGCGGAGATTTCTGCACCGTAATAAAAATTCACATCATCCCACGCCCAGCCCGAGCCGTAAGGCGAACCAGTGATGAAACTTTCATCGCCGACGAGATCGCCGGAGATTCGACGGACGCCCGCATTTGTGAGCGCCGACACGAGAGGCTGCAATGCCTGATAGATGTCCCCGTCGTTGAGGCGCGCATTGATTGTCGGATCACCGCGACCATAAACGATTAAATCTCCCTTGAGGGTGCCTCGCTTGTCAGGTTCGGCCGCGGAATAAAGCGATGACTTGATCCGGTAATCGCCGCCGAGTTGGTCCAGTGCGAGCGCCATTGTGTAGAGTTTGCAGTTGGATGCAGGGCTGAAGAGTTTTCCGGCATCGTGCTCGAAAACCGTTTTCTTGGATTCGAGCGAAACTATCTTAACACCCCACGATGCAGCAGCGAAGCGAGGTTCGATCATTAAAGCTTCGAGGCGTGATTGAAGCTCCGCGAGTGATGCAGCGGATGGGTTGGTCTGCGCCGGAAGATTCAGCGAGACGAACAAGAGCAGGCATAAGACAAAAATTCTTTTGCGCATGGCGGCAATGTGAAAAGCCCCGCGGAAATTGTCGAGCGCTTAGATATGACGCGCAAGAATCCATTGACCCTACCGCACGCGACTTCTAACTTTGCGGCGCTAACATTTTCACGCGCATGTCATTTGTTTCTGCTTTCAAACTTTGGTTGTGGGTTTCCGTTTTCGCCACCATCGCGGGCTGGATGCTGTCCTTCTTCGGTGTGCTGAACGCCATCGGCTACGCGGTGCTGGGTGTCGTGGGGTTGATCTGTTTTTTTCAAGTGCGGGTGCGCAGGTTCGTGACTTTTGATCGCTATGACTGGCGTTGGGCGAAAATCCGCAAACGCTTCTGTCGCCCGCTGCCTATCCTCTTGATGGTAGTGACGGCGCTTGTTTTTCTTGGCGGCGCGATGTATCCGCCTACGAATCACACCGGGCTAAGTTACCGCATTCCACGCGTCCTGCATTGGCTGGACGCGAATCAATGGCATTGGATTTACGCCCCAAATTACCGGATGAACACGCGCGCCTGTGGCATCGAATGGATGTCCGCTCCGTTCTTGGCGTTTCTGAAATCAGACCGGCTGTTATTCCTCCTGAATTTTATCCCATATGTCTTCATGCCAGGATTGACTTTCAGCATGTTGACGCGATTTGGCGTGCGCGGACGCGTGGCGTGGTCTTGGATGTGGTTGCTGCCGACCGGATTCGTGTTTTTGTTGCAAGCGGGGAGCTGGGGCAATGACGCTTTCCCGGTCGTCTATGCGATCGCGTCGGTGGACTTCGCTTGTCGCGCATGGAAGTCGCGGCGCGCGGATGATGTCTGGTATTCGATGCTCGCGTTGGCGTTGTTGACCGGCGCCAAGGCGAGCAACATGCCGCTCGGGTTGATGTGGTTAGTGTTGGTAGCGAGGTTGTGGCCGATACTCAAAGGCAATCCCATCGGCACGAGTGTCGTAATAGTGACCTCCCTTCTTGTTTCTTTCATCCCAACAGCGCTGTTGAACATCGCCAACTGTGGAAGCTGGTCCGGCTTGAATCTAGAAAGCAAGGGCATGGACATGCACAATCCGCTCGTCGGCATTGTTGGGAACCCCACGTTGATGCTGATCAATAATCTCTGCCCGCCGTTTTTCCCTATGGCGAAATGGTGGAATGAACACTCGCTAGAATTTCTGCCGGGGGTTTTGCGCGGCCCGATGATGAACAATTTTGAAATCGGTTTTCAAACTCTCTGGGAACTCCCTATGGAAGATTGGTCGGGCATCGGTCCGGGAGTAACGGTGCTGATGTTGATCTCAGCGGTGATTGCATTGCCAAATTATTTCGGGAAAAGACGGCCCATTTGCAACCGCACGCTTATTCCGCC
>WBXK01000022.1 GCA_008933055.1 Verrucomicrobiota bacterium
AAGTTCCTAAAATGTGGCCGCAACCTATCATCCCGACATTTTCCAAGCAAGCCTTGCATCATCACTCACGATCACGCCTGACTCGGTCAATTGACTGACAAACCAAACGACGATTAGTTCCTTTCAGATATTCAAAGGATATGAGCATGACTAACGCTTCTCTGCACGCACCAATAGAACGGGAATCGAAGTCCGATGGCGCACCTCGTGAATGGTGCTGCCGTAGATGATATCGCCGATGAGGCGATGGCCGTGGCTTGTCATGGCGATCAGATCACACTTCTCAGCTTCAGCGGTCTTCAAGATTTCCGTTGCGGGATCGCCCAGCGCAAGATGCGCGGAGACGGTCAATCCTTTCAGGCGTAGCCAGGTCGTCGTTTTTTCCAGATAGGCGCGATCCGCTTTCATCTCATCTGATTCCGTGAGTTTGAGATGAGAGAAATTCCGCGCCACCCAGCCGTCAGCGACATGCACGAGCAGCAGTCGTGAACTTAACCGTGTGGCTAATTCCGTCACATGCGGAAGCAAGCTTTTGTCAGCCTGGCTATTTTCCAATGCGACTAAAATTTGGCGGTACATGATATCAGGAGATGATTCGTGTGAGCAACGCAGTAAGGCCCGAGAAGTCGGAAAGGTATTTCACATTCAAACTTACGATTATTCCCGCCGTCAACCACGCGAGAGCTTTCATCCAGAGCGGGATGACGAACTCGCCCATCTTCGCCCGGCTGCTAGTAAATAGGATCAACGGGATGACAGCGAAGGAAAGTTGCATACTCAACACGACTTGGCTGAACACGAGCAATTTCGCCGTGCCGCTTTCGCCATACATCATCGTGACGATGACCGCCGGAATAATGGCAATGAGCCGAGTGATCAGCCGGCGTAGCCATGGGCGCAATCGGATGTTGAGAAACCCTTCCATCACGATCTGCCCCGCGAGCGTTCCGGTGAGCGTGGAGTTTTGTCCCGATGCCAGCAACGCTACTGCAAAAACCACGCTCGCCAATCCCACGCCGAGTGTGGGCGAGAGCAATTTGTAGGCGTCTTGAATTTCCGCAACGTCTGTTTGCCCGCGCGTGTGAAAAGTCGCCGCAGACACGATTAGGATGGCGGCGTTGATGAACAGCGCGAACATGAGCGCCACGGTGGAATCTATCGTCGCAAACTTGATCGCCTCGCGCTTGCCTTCGGGGTTCTGCTCGTACTTGCGCGTCTGCACAATGGACGAATGCAGGTAAAGATTATGAGGCATCACCGTTGCGCCTAGGATGCCTATGGCGACATAGAGCATCGCGGGATTCTTGATGACTTCCAGCGTCGGCACAAAACCGCCAAGCACGGCGCGCAGCTCGGGACGCGAGACGATGATCTCAAACAGGAAGCAGCCACCGATGATCAAGATCAACGAGATGACAAGAGCCTCGATGTAGCGAAACCCTTTGTTCGCGAGATACATCACTACCAGCACATCTAGGGCGGTGATGCACACGCCCCAGACAAGCGGTATCTTGAAAAGCAGATTCAAGGCAATGGCCGAGCCGATGACTTCTGCAAGGTCGCACGCGCAGATGGCGATTTCGCACATCACCCACAGAAACATCGCGACCGGTTTCGAGTAGTGATCGCGGCAAGCCTGTGCGAGATCGCGCCCCATGACGATGCCGAGCCGCGCGCAGAGTGATTGCAGGAGAATCGCCATCAAGTTCGAGAGCAAAATAACGGACAGCAGGGTATAACCGAAGGCCGAGCCGCCTGCGAGATCAGTGGCCCAGTTGCCTGGATCCATGTAGCCGACAGCGACGAGATAACCAGGGCCGGAGAAGGCGAGCAGCTTGCGCCAAAATCCTAACGACTTGGGCACCGCGATGCTGCGGTGAACTTCCGGCAAACTGGGAGATTGCTGTTCACGACGCCAGCCGTCACCCGGTGGAGCGGGTTTGCCAGCATTTTCGTTACTCACGCGGCTACGTTATCCGCGAGCTTGTTTGGGTCAAGTAATAAGTTTAGCCTTACCTAACATCGGCATGTTTTCGTGCGCGGCAGTAAATGAATCTTGCCATCCGGGGCGTTCCTCGTGTCTCGTTTGGGATGCCTGACTGGATAGCGGTCATCGTTTTGGGGATCATCGAAGGACTAACCGAGTTCCTGCCAGTTTCGTCAACGGGTCACTTACTGCTCGCGGAGCATTGGCTCGGAGTGCGCAGTGAATTATTCAACGTCGTCATTCAGACTGGCGCTGTCGTCGCTGTAATTGCTGTGTTTGCCGGGCGAGCCAAAGCGTTGACCTTGGGTTGGCGACAAGCCGCCAATCGCGATTACCTTGCCAAGCTTGGCGTTGCTTTCTGCATCACTGCCATCGGGGGACTCGCCATGAAAAAACTGGGGCTAAAACTGCCAAAAGAAGTCGCGCCGATCGCCTGGGCTACGTTGGTCGGAGGAATTCTTTTCGTGGCGGTCGAAGCATGGTTGAGCAACCGCAAACCAACCGAAGCCGTCACTTGGACAATCGCCATCGCCGTCGGACTCGCACAATTGATAGCCGTAGCATTCCCCGGCGCGTCGCGTTCGGGCACAACAATCCTAATCGCACTCGTCTTGGGATTGAGCCGCAGTTCGGCTGCAGAGTTTTCCTTCCTGCTAGGAATACCAACCCTGCTCGCAGCAGGCGCAAAGGAAACACTGGATGCCTTGAGAGGTCACGAAGCTCATGAGCCGTGGTCGCATGTTTTGCTGGGAACAATGGTGGCCGCAGCGACAGCCTTCGTGGTGGTGCAATGGTTGCTAGGCTACGTCCGCAACCACAATTTCACGCCATTTGGTTACTACCGCATCGCAATCGGACTGGCGATTCTAATCTTTATCCGGTAACGAGGGATCACTTCTCTGGAACGGGGATCAAAATCTTTTTTCCGACGATCATCCGCTCAGCTTTCAATCCGGGGTTGGCTCGGAGGATCATGTCTGACGTGATCTTAACTCCCAGCTCTTTGCTATAAGCAGCGGCGATGGTAGAAATGAAATCACCCGACGCGATCACATGTTCAACGCCTTTTCCGGGCAGCGGATTATGATTAGCTGGAGGTTTTTCACGTTCTATATTTTTCGGCGGGCTGGTCTTGGCGCCCGCAAGTTTTGCCAGACGCTCAAATTCCCTTTCTAAGTACGCGCGATCCGATTTCCGTTTCTCCTCAATCTCCTGAACCTTCCTGGCGAGCTCACGCAAATCCTCGCTGCTCGCGAAACCTGTCGTCGGCACGTTCTGCTGATGTTCGCGCAATGATTGGATCTCCTTCACCAAAGCTTCAATCTGTTTCTTCTGACCAGAGTTCGCTTCCTCTAGATTCTCGATTTTGCCAAGCAATTGCTTCACGCGCTCGTCCAGCAATGCGACATCCTGTGCGCGGGTGGGAAAAATGATCATCACCACCATCACCGTCAAAATGAGAGAAAATCTTTTCATGTGCCGACGATAAGAAGCCCGCCCCAAGCGCGCAAGCCCGCGTTGGCCGAAAAACTTCGGCCACGTCGCGCTTGGACATTCGTGGCTGCGCGGGTTACTTTGAGCCGGGTATGAATGCTATGACAACCACCTCAATATCAGCCCGCCACACTTCCTCCGCCACCGCGCGTTATGTCGGTGAGGTTGTATACATCTACGCGTTCGATGTCGCCTACGACACCGCCCGCAAACCCATCAACCAGCTGCTCGGCCAACCCGTCGCGCATTTTATAGTGGATGCGAGCCGCCGCAGCCCGCGCCAGCTGTTCTTTCATCGCCCAGAGATGGTGCGCCTCCCGCCGATGGAGCGCATCGGTCCGCTCGGACCAATCTGCGTCCAGCGCGCGATCAAACTCCTACCCGTCGGCGCTATCAGCATTACAGTGCGCGTGCCATTTGCGGTCGAGCACGTCGAAGACCTCGTTGCTTTTCACGATCTGCAATTCAGCAATGGTTCACTGGCAGACGACGTTCATCGTCTCGCGCAGGAAGTGGTTGCTGAGCTGAAAGGTCATTTGATCCGACCACATCCGCAGTTGCTCGAAGAGGAAGCCTACACGGTTTTTTGCATCGCATCGCCTGTGGTCAGCTCCGATGGTCAACCCACCAACGCTGAACAATGGTTTCAAGCGCATCGCCGTCAGGTTGCTGGATTGCTCACACAAGAATCGGAGAGCGAACGTCTCTCCAAACAGGAAGCCGACGAATCCACCGCGCGCTATCTTAGTTATTATGACAACGACATCGTGGTGATCGACTGGGACGCTGCACTGCTGATTGATGAGCCGCGCGACTTCGATGAAACGCTATACATTATGGAGCTCGCGAACCTGCAACTCGCGGAACTCGAAGCCTACGACCGCCTGCTCGACGATGCGCTGGAACGTTCCTATCGCGATCTCGGAGGAGAACCGCTTCGCTCACGCGGCGACATACTGCGTGAGTTGCGAGAGATCCGTATAGACATGGCGCGCTTTAACGACGAGCTCTCGAACACGACGAAGTTTTTCGGCGACTGGCATCTCGCCCGCATCTACGAAAAGATTTCCTCGCGCTTCCACCTTGCGGAGTGGCATCGCACGATAGACGGCAAACTCAAGACCCTCGATGATCTATACCAATTGCTGAAGCACGATCAGAACAACCGCCTGATGGTCTGGCTTGAAGTCACCGTCGTGCTGTTATTCATCATTGATCTGGTGATCCTCGTGATGGGGCTGAAGGGATAATGCAGCAATAGAAATAGTCGCGATTACGCACGATCCCCCCGGAATGTCACGCCCCGACTCTAACATCCACGAGGCGACCATCCACATAAAAGCAGTTTCGCGCGCCGAGCAGTTGTTTTCGCCACTTTACGATCCGAACCTCCGTCTTGATCATCTGACCGACGACGAATTGATACACCTCATGCGCTGGCTCGTTGAGCAGGCGGATTGAGTTGCGAACGATTTGTTTGTCCACCTTGATCATGACTCGGCCAGCAAGCTGATTGTAGTTGAACTCGACTTGGTGTTTTTCTATCTCCCCGACTTCAAATATGAATTTCATATGATACGACTTTATATGACCTTCCCGACAACGTGCTTCATTGCATTCGGTATGCCACGAACGGGTTTCAGCACAAACGCGCGTGTCAGAAAATGTTTTCACCGTAAAGCCTCACAAACCACCACCTGCTGAGATTGCGCCCCGGCGTTTCCCTTAGGGATGCATTCAAACCCATACGACAACGTCTCCACGCGCCGTTACTCCTGCCCAATAATCTGACTGTCGCCGATGGGAGTGGACTGAAAGAGATGTTCAGCGTTGGTCTGTCGAAGGCCGGACGCGGAGTACGGTGACTTGTCTTCGCCCTTCAAAGCAGCACGCCAGCTTCAGTCCCGCCTATTGCCAACTCCCGGATTGAGAGCTTTTACCATCGGGCTAAAGTCGCCGCAAGCAACCTGAACGCCATGAAGCGGAAATCCTCCCTGCTCGCCTAAGCCTGTTTGGCGCTCACGCTGACGACGCTCACAGAGCGCCGTATTTATGAGACGGTTTTTGATAACAGATGATGCGCGCAGATCACCCGTTTAATTCATTCACAGGTTTTAAGCGGCATATTCCCAGTCCTGCGGTGATTCTTCAGCTTCCTTCCCTTGCCCCCCGTGCTACTCTGCCGCGCATGGAAAATCGTGGCACTGGCTTCATCAAGGAAGACCCTTGGCGCGTCCTGCGTATCATGGGTGAGTTCGTCGAGTCCTTTGAAACACTCTCGCATCTGAATCCGGCGGTGACGGTGTTCGGCTCGGCGCGCACCAAGCCACGCGATCCTTACTACAAAGCCGCTGTGGAACTCGCCAAGAAACTCGCGCGACACAACATCCCCGTGGTTACCGGCGGCGGGCCAGGCATCATGGAGGCCGCGAATAAAGGCGCGGCGCTTGGCAATGGAAAATCGGTGGGGCTCAACATCGAGTTGCCACATGAACAAGGAGGCAATCGGTTCACCAACGTGCCGGTGAACTTCCACTACTTCTTCTCGCGCAAAGTCTGTTTCGTGAAATACAGCTTCGCGTTCGTCTTCATGCCTGGAGGTTTCGGCACACTGGATGAATTGTTCGAGGTGCTGACGCTCGTGCAGACCGAACGCATCCCGAAATTTCCATTGATCCTCTTAGGCAAAAAAAATTGGTCAGGCTTGTTGCGTTGGTTGCAAAGCGAGTTGCGGGACAACAGCAGATACATCGGCCCGGACGATCTGAAGCTGCTCACGATCACGGATGATGTGGATGAAGCTGTGGCTGTGATCACCCAATATCTCGAACGCGTCGGCCCGCCGCAAACTGTGCCGATGGCGTTCTCTTGAAACTAAGCAATGTCTGCTACGAGCCAATACGCGGTATTGCTTCGCAGCGATGTTCGCCCCGCTGCGGATCAAATTCGATGCGCTTTCAGCTCGTTCAGTCATCTCACAGACGCCGATGCCGTGCGCCTTGCGGCGAATGCTGAGGGTATTCTCATGCGGCAATTGAGTTCCGACGAAGCACGGGCATTTCATCGCGCGTTTAACGCCGAGGGTGTGGACGCGGTAGTCGTCGCGGAAGACAACCTCACTGCGCTTCCGAAAAAGATGGCGTTGCAACGCATCGAACTCACCGAGACAGACTTTGTCGTGTTCGACCAGATCGGCAGACCGGAGAAGTTTCCGTGGAGTCGGATCTTATTGCTCGCGCTCGGCGCGATGACGCATGTCGGGTTTGCCCGGACAACGGCAGTGGAAACCAAGCCGGGTTATAATCCAGTGACCCGATTGTGGCCGAAAGAAACTGTCGAGCACTCGCACAAGCTCGCAAAGGATTCCCAGCTCCTGATCGAAATCGTTTTAGACAGCAGTGGAAAGCGTTTCCAGATCAATGCCGCCGAATTTCCCTTCCGCTATGTCGTGGATCGCCCGGAGTTTTCGCTTTTAGACAAGACCGTCTGGCTGGCGGGAGAATTGATCCGACGCGCGCCACACGCGTTGTTGAATCGCGGCGCTCGCGACGTGCGCGATGGTGTGAAACTGGTTCGCGGCTATCCGACGCCACAGGTCTTCAACGACGAAATGGTGTGGCTGCTTTGGGATCAGGCGCAGAAAAACATTACAAGGTAGAGTGCGCAGGTGAGAAACACTCTATACCATTGGAATTAGCTGGGTTCTTCATTTCCAAAACGGGCAGCGAACCCAGCGTTGCGCCTCGACCTCGATCAATTCCGGCAACGCCTTCGCACACTCCTCACGCGCCATCGGACACCGCGGCGCGAATCGGCAGCCCGCTGGAAAATTCCCGATGCGCGGAACATTGCCAAGAATTGTGGTCAAGCGCGTCGCGTCACCGCCAAGTTTCGGCACGCTTGCCATCAACGCGCGCGTGTATGGATGCAAGGGTCGCCGCAGGAGTTCACGCGCCGGAGCGAGTTCCACGATCTGCCCGGCATACATCACCGCCACGCGATCTGCGATGTCGCCAACGATGCCAAGATTGTGCGTGATGAGGAGGATCGCCATGCCGAGGCGTTGCTTGAGGTCGCGCAACAAATCAAGAATCTGCGCCTGAATGGTCACATCAAGAGCAGTCGTCGGTTCATCGGCGACAAGTAGTTTGGGTTCGCTCGCCAACGCGATCGCGATCATCACGCGTTGCTGCATCCCGCCGGACATCTCGAACGGATAATTTTTCAACCGTGCTTCCGGCGCAGGGATGCCGACGAGTTTGAGTAAACGGATGACCTCGGCGTCGCTCGCTTTTTGCGGCTGATGCAACTTGAGCGATTCCTTGATCTGCGCGCCGATGTGGAACACAGGATTCAATGCCGCGCCCGGTTCTTGAAAAATGTAGCTCACCACGCCGCCACGGATGGATCGGAGTTCCTCCGACCTCATCTTGAGCACATCCCGCCCGTTTACCAGAATCTCCCCGCTGATGTAATTCGCAGGCGGAGAGGGAATGAGTCGCGCGATGGATTGGGCGGTGACACTCTTGCCACAACCGCTCTCGCCCACGAGACAAACCGTTTCACCCACATCAAGTGTGAGCGACACCCTATCCACGGCACGCGCGCTACCCTCCGAATTTACGAAGTCGAGCTGGAGATTTTTTATTTCGAGCAAAGGCATAGTATGATAAGCGATACTTCGACCTGCATACGGCAACTGAGGGAAAACTTGACCGCAACGCGCGGTAAATCTAGGCTTCCCGCCGGTTGGTGGCCATAGCTCAATGGTAGAGTCCCAGATTGTGATTCTGGTTGTTGCGGGTTCGAATCCCGTTGGTCACCCCAAATCCTTACGAATTCCATCAATTAGCTGAGATGCAGTAAAGATTTTCCTTCCCACGAATCAACAATTCATTTCCCACAATCGCTATGGAGGCATCCGTCCGGTCGTCCAGTTTATTGGTGGTTATGATTTCAATTTTGGGGCCATGCTTAAGCACCGCGCATTTGCCCTCGCGCCCCAGAACGTAAATGCGGTCTTTGGCCGCCACCAAGGACGCGTACACACCGAAGATGCCTTCAATCTGCTGGGCCTCGAAATTCGGCTGACCGGTTTTTGCGTCGAATGACGAAAGTTTGCCGCTATTGCCGGAAATAAAATAGAGTGAGTCTCCGACCAATACCGGCGAGGGAACATACGGCGTGCTTTTGTTGTGACTCCAGCGGATTGCGTCGGTGTCGGTCAAATCCCCCGTGCGCCCCAAAGCGATGGCCTTCAAATTGGGTTCACGATGGCCGCTCATGACATATACGGTATCGCCTCCAACAACAGGCGTAGCAATGGGATTAGAGCCAATACCGCCACAAGACCAAAGTTCCTCACCTGTGGCGAAATCATAACCGCACGCCCGACTGGCGTTCACGATGACCTGAGTTTGGCCGCTACGTTCGATAATGAAAGGTGTGCTCCAGCCAGTCGCCTCGTTGCGTGGATTTTTCCAAAGCTCTTTTCCGGTGCGTTTATCCAACGCCACAATGAAATCATTATCTGTTTCGTCGTCCCAATTCACGATCACGGTATTGCCGTGTAACGCTGGTGATGCTCCTTCCCCGAAACCGTTCCGTGTGATCATGTCGCCGAAATCCTTCGACCACTTCAACCTCCCGTCCATGTCGTAACAATGCAGACCACGCGAACCGAAGCAGGCGAGCACCACTTCTCCATCTGTCACAGGTGAAGCCGAAGCGAATCCGTGATCTTGATGGTGGCCTTCGTGAGGAATCTCCTGCTTGGCGGTTTTTTGCCAAAGCGTCTTACCGGTTTTTCGATCCAGACAAAGGACGATGAACTCATGCATTTCCGTCGGTTTCTCGCCGCGCCCAAAACCGCCACCGCCGCGCCGCCGGTTGTCCTCGCCCAGGCGACCCGCAAAGGCATTGGTTGTAGGTCTGGTTGAGGCGGCGGGTTCTGCCGGTTTTGCGTCGTTTTTTTTCTCGGCAGCAATGGCGGTAAGGATAAAAAGCTTGCCACCCCAAACGACTGGAGTGGCGGTGCCTTTGCCCGGGAGCTTCACCTTCCACTTAACATTTTTGGTTTCACTCCATTCCACCGGCGGATTGGATTCCGGCGCAACGCCATTGGCCAGCGGGCCGCGCCAAGTGGGCCAATTCTCAGAAGCCAGGACAGACGCTTGGAGGGCGTAAGACACGATCAATAATTTCGCGCACAGAATGGATGTCCTGATTTTAATGGGTTGACCATGGACGGAATCCGTGCGGCGATATTCACAAACGCACGCGGACGCCGCAAGTGCTGAGAGTCCGGGGGACTGACAAAGCTCGCTGGCCAAGGGAAGAATAAGACGTCTCCTAGTTCAAAGGATTGATATCCCCTGGCGACCCACATTCAACGATTATGTATCATCCACCCGAATCTGATTTTTTGCGGATTGACCGGCATTTCCACGCTCGTTACCCTCCGACCCCCTGCAAATAGGGTTTTATGCGACATACCATCTCAGTTCTCGTGGAAAACAAATTCGGCGTGCTAACACGCGTGGCCGGGCTTTTCAGCGGACGCGGCTACAACATTGATTCTCTCAACGTCGCGCCCACGCATGACAGCACCGCCTCACGCATGACCATCGTCACGCGCGGCGATGACGCAACGGTAGAGCAGATCGTCAAACAGCTCAATAAATTGCCGGATGTGCTCAAAGTGCAGGATTTCCGTGAGGGCGAATACGTGGATCGCGAACTAGTACTCGCGAAAGTATCTGTAGATTCCAAGGCCCGCGCCGAAGTCATGCAGATCACTGACATTTTTCGCGCGAAGATAGTCGACGTGCAGTCTAAGTCTTTGACCATCGAAATCACCGGAAACGAGAGCAAAATCGAGAAGTTTATCGCTTTAATGGACGGCTTCGGCATCCTCGAACTCACCCGCACCGGCAAAGCCGCGATGCCGCGGAAGTAATCTGAATTTCAATCATAAATCGCAAATCCAAACTCATAAATCCGATCATGCCTGCTAAAGTTTATACTGACAAAGACGCGAATCTCGCCGTCCTTAAAAACAAAACCCTCGCCGTGCTTGGCTTCGGCTCACAAGGCCACGCCCACGCGCTCAACCTCAAAGAGAGCGGACTTAATGTCATCATCGGTCTCTACGAAGGCAGCAAATCCATCCCCGCTGCGAAAGAAAAGGGTTTCAAGGTTTATACGACTGCTGAAGCCGTTCGCCGCGCGGACGTGATCATGATCGCGATTCCCGACACAAAACAGCCGTCCGCTTACGAGAAGGATATCAAGCCGAACCTTGCCGCTGGCAAGACGCTGTTGTTCTCGCACGGCTTTGCGATCCACTTCAAGACTGTCGTCCCACCTAAGGACATAAACGTCATCATGGTCGCGCCAAAAGGTCCTGGCCACATCGTCCGCCGCCAATATACCGAAGGCAAAGGCGTGCCGAGCTTGATCGCTGTCTATCAGGGCGGGAAGGAAGCCAAAGCCATAGCGCTCGCTTGGGCCAAGGGCATCGGCGGCACTCGCGCGGGCGTGATCGAAACCGATTTTAAGGAAGAGACTGAAACCGACTTGTTCGGCGAACAAACCGTTCTCTGCGGCGGCGCAAGCGCGCTGGTTCAGGCCGGGTTTGAAGTACTCGTCGAAGCCGGTTACTCACCGGAGATGGCTTACTTCGAATGCTTGCATGAATTAAAGCTAACTGTTGACCTGATGAACGAAGCAGGCATCGGCGGGATGCGCTTCTCGATCTCCGAGACGGCTAAGTGGGGCGACGTGAGCGTCGGACCAAAAATCATCGACGCTAGCGTGAAGAAACGCATGAAAGCCGCGCTCAAAGACATCCAAACCGGCAAGTTCGCCAAGGGCTGGATCGCCGAGTACAAAGGCGGTTACAAGAAATACAACGCGTTGCTCAAGAAGGGCGAGCAACATCAGATCGAGAAGACTGGTGAACGTCTGCGCGGTTTGATGCCGTGGATGAAGAAGCGCTCCACCAAAGGCGCGCAAGCTTCCTACTAAAAGCTGAAGAATTCCAAAGCCGCCGTGGCGAAAGCTGCGGCGGTTTTTTTATTGGCGCGATAGGCAACCCAATCCGATTCAATCCGGGCTGCATGCATCCACCTAAAAACGATCTGGCCTGCCCATACCGGAGAGAGTTGGTATGAACAGGCCAGTCGCAAGCCGCCGGCGCCCCCATCGGCAGCTAGATTCAAGGCTGAATTTACTGCATAAGACTAGAATTCAAACCAGTCGCGTTTTAGAACGCGTCAACTTCTCGCAATTCCACTCGGTTCAAACCCCCTCCTCTTTTTCTCTTATCGCAGAGTTCGCAATGATGCAAACTACTCGCACGGCGCGATGCTGCAATATGTCTAATCCGAATTTTGCTACCGGGAAATCCCCAGTCGTGACGACAATAAAAAACCCTCCTCAAGCGAACTCGCGGAGGGGTTGAAATCGTCGTGTTTCAGACTAAGGCTTATCTATTAAGCCAATCGGGCACAGCGCACATCTAGCGATTTCGTATCAAGTTACGTGATCCTAGAACCGGATGGGGCCGCGAGTGACTTTTACTTTGTTATGTCGGCTATCAGGTTGCGCTTGGCGTTTTATGTTGGAAAACCGTACTGTTCACGGTCGCCGGCATGCGAGCTTTGCGTGTGACTTTGCCTTTCGCATCAGAGCTTGATCCAGCGTCTGCATCGTTCTGGCCGTGGGTTTCTTGACTCCGCAATCGACCTTCTCCATCACACCGAGGCTAAGGACAATGAAGCGGGTGGCTCAGTAGCAGAGCATGGATCAATTCTTCGGCAACGCGAATGCCACATAGGCGTCGCCACTTTTCGTGCCGCATTTGCCACCACCACAGGCGATGACAATGAATTGTTTTCCGTTGACCATGTAGGTGGACGGCGTGGCGTAACCGGCAGCGGGCAGTTTCATTTGCCAGAGGATTTTGCCGGTGCGCTGATCGAAGGCGCGGATCATTTCATCCTTGGATGCAGCGATGAAGACAATCCCGCCAGCCGTCGCGACGGGCCCGCCGTAATTCTCCGTGCCGGTCATGGGAATACCGCGCGCGGTCAGTTCGGGAAACTCGCCGAGCGGTGTGCGCCAGACGTATTCGCCGGTGTTGAGATCAATGGCGTTGAGAGTGCCCCACGGTGGTTTGACGGCGGGATAACCGTTGGTGTCGAGCCAGCGATTATAGCCGGTGTGCGTGTAGGGCGTGTTGATCAAAACATCATTGGTGCTGGCCGCCGGGCTGTCAGATATACGTTCCGCTGGAGTTTCACCGAGCAAAAATCCTGCGACCGCTTCCTTCTGCTCTGTCGGAAGAAATGCGACTGAGGGCATCATGCCACGACCGGTGTTCAGCAATTGCACGATGTCCGGCTTCTTGAGTTTCTCACCAATCTTTTCCAACGATGGAAATGCTCGAGCAGGGTCGCCGGAGCGATTGATGCCGTGGCAGGTGGCGCAGATTTGCGCGTAAATTTGTTGCCCGGTCGAAAGCGGTGCGTCCGTCTTGGATCTATTTTCCACCATCGTGAGAATCCACGGCATCTCGTTGGCGTTGACGTAAAGAATGCCGCGCGGATCCACCGCAGCGCCGCCCCACTCCGCGCCGCCGTCGAATCCCGGAAAGATGATCGTGCCCTCGCGACTCGGCGGCATGAACGGCGTGTGTGAACGAAGCTTGATAAATTTTTCCAACGCGGCTCGATGAGATTCCGGTGAGACGTCTGTGATCTGATCTGCGGAAAAAATCTGTCGCGCGAAGGGCACTGGCTTTGTCGGAATCGGCTGCGTGGGCCAAGTAGATTCACCCTGTAAATCAGACATGGGCACGGCGCGTTCTTGGATGGGGAAGAGCGGTTCGCCCGTTTCACGATTGAACACAAAGACGTGGCCGGACTTGGTGACTTGCGCGACGGCGTCCACGGATTTGCCGTTGCGTTTAACTGTAAGAAGGTTTGGCGGCGCGGGCGGATCACGATCCCAGACGTCGTGATGCACGAACTGAAAATGCCAAAGCCGTTTGCCGCTGGTTGCGTCGAGGGCTAGCAGGCAGTTGGCGAAAAGATTTTGGCCGATGCGATTGCCACCCCAGAAATCGAAGGCCGCCGAGCCGGTGGGCACAAAGACGATGCCGCGCTTCTCGTCCAGCGCCATACCCGCCCAGCAATTCGCGCCGCCGCTGGATTTCCACGCATCAGGAGGCCACGTTTCATAACCAAGCTCACCGGGTTGCGGGATGGTGTGAAATATCCAAGCCATTTTGCCGGTGCGAATATCGTAAGCGCGTATGTGGCCGGGCGCGGATGGGCCAGGACCTTCGGACACGCGCGAGCCGAGAATCAACAGATCGCGAAAGACAATTCCCGGCGTGGTGGCAATGACGTAGAGCTTGCTCGCGTCGCGGCCTAGACCTTTCCTGATGTCCACAAGCCCGCCATCGCCGAACGAGGAAACAGATTTTCCATCGCGCGCGTTGACCGTGTGAAGAGTTGAACCCGCGGTGTAGAGAATGCGTCGGTCTTCCCCATCCGCCCAATACACCACACCACGATTGACGCCAAGTGCCTGATGATCGCCACCACCCCGTAGCGGGCTAAAGCGCCAAAGCTCTTTCCCCGTGGCAGCGTCGAGCGCGAACAAAACCAATTCCGGTGAAGTACCGTAGAGCACGCCATCCACGATCAGTGGATTGCACTGAATCTGCGAGCGTCCGTCGGGCCGCCCACCGCCGGATTGGTAAGTCCACGCAACTTTGAGTTGGTTGACGTTCCTAGTGTTAATCTGTTTGAGTGAGGAATAATGGCTGCGCGCGTTGTCGCCGAGATACGAAGACCAATCAACAGATTCAGCCGCACGCAGGGTGAATGACTGCGTAAAAAATAAAATGCTGACGACAATAAAAGCTCGTGAACCCATGCTTGTGTGGCCCGAAAACTAGCCGTTTGGCGTGCGCGCGTCACGCAGGTATTCAGCGTGACCGTCGAGCATGAGGCGATTGCGACCCTTCGGATGCGCAGTGCGACCTTTGAGATCAGGCGAGACAGTGCCGATGGTGTTTGGGAAATAAACGTCCACCGTCAGTTCCACATCCGACGCACCGCCGGGAACTCCAGCTTGAGGATTATTCGCAGCGCGCAACGAGTTGACGCAATCCGCTTCCGTGCGCCCCCAAAAATTATCCAGCGGCACGGGTTCGTCTGTACGGTCGAAGCGCCACATCCAATAACGGACGACTGTGGTAGTGGTATTGGTATCTGTTCCCGCGAGTTGAAATGATTGTTCCGCAGTTTTGAACGTCGCGGTTTGCATGGAAGGACAACTCCAGATTTCCGGCGCACGAATGACGTTGCTCAACACCATCGCGGCCCAACCCGCACGCGGATCGCTCGCGGGCCAAGTGCTCCATGGTTTGTAGCCGAGCGACGTCTTCAACGGACGCACATCGGGGAAGCGGCCTTCGTTTTCGTCGAGATAAATACGCCACCCGACGGCTTGTTGCTTGAGTTGCGAAACGCACGAAGCCCGCCGCGCGGCTTGTTTGGCGCGCGACAAAGCCGGGAGCAACAGCGCCGCCAGAATCGCGATGATAGCGATGACTACGAGCAGTTCGATCAGGGTGAAAGCAGCCTTCGGCGGAGCGCGGACGGCCCCTCGTCCGCAGCGGGTGGAAGACGAAGGGAGCATCTGAAATCTCTCAAGCCTCCCTGAATGGCAATTTTGTACGCTCGGTTTATTCCACCTCTCGTTAGCTGGCGGCGCGCTGCGAGCGAGGGACCGCTCGCGGTCCGTTCCCGCGCTGAGGTTCGTATTATTGGCGCGGGCGGTTGACATCACTTAACCGGTTCAAGCCGGATGATCCGGTTCGGGCGGTTCAACGCCAAATAGATCAACCCATCCGGCCCAGTGCAAACATCCCGGACGCGCCCGATGTTCTTGAACAGGACTTCCTGTTTCACCACGCGTTGACCGTCGAGCAAGACGCGGCGTAACTCCTGTTGCGCGAGCGCGGTGACAAAAAGATTCCCCTCCCAGCGCGGAAACTCGTTGCCGAAATAAAAATCCATGCCGCACACCGCGATGGACGGGGTCCAGTGGATGAGCGGCTGCTCCATGCCCTCCTTCGCTGTGAGCGCGGTGATGGGCGTGCCGTTGTAATCCATGCCGAACGTGATAACTGGCCAGCCGTAGTTGCGCCCGCGCAGAATGAGGTTCAACTCATCTCCACCACGGGGACCGTGTTCAGTCTCCCAAAGCTCACCTGTCTGCGGATGGCGCACAAGACCTTGCGGGTTGCGATTGCCATACGTCCAGATGCTCGACATAGCGTTGGAATACCCCACGAACGGATTATCCGAAGGGATACGGCCGTCATCGGACACGCGATGGATTTTGCCATTAGGAAGCGTCAGGTCTTGCGCGTGTTCTTTGATTCCGCGGTCGCCAATGGAGAAAAAAAGATGGCCTCGGTCATCGAACACAAGCCGGCAACCATAGTGAAATCCTGTCGACAAATATGAATCCTGCGCGGCGCGAAAGACGGTTTGCTCATCAGTCCACTGATTGTCTTTGATGCGACCACGCACTATGGCCGTCATACTAACTTCCTTGCCATCTACGGTCGCACCGTGGGCGTAACTAAGATAGACCCAGCCGTTCGTCGCGTAGTCAGGATGAACCGCCACATCCATCAAACCTCCCTGACCTTGCGCGCGGACCTTGGGCGTGCCGCTCACAGCATTCGTCAAAAGTTTTCCCTGCTCAACAATCCTCAAACGTCCCGGCAATTCTGTGACCAGCATCCGTCCATCCGGCAGAAACGCGATGGACCACGGATGATCCAGATTTTCCGTCACCGTCTTGAAACGGAATTTATGCTCCGCGCTCGTCACGACCTCGCCATCAATCGGCTTGGCGACCGCATTGGTTTCGCTTTGCGCTTTGGCGATCTTCTCGCGTAGCAACACGACCATCGCGCGGATCTCAGCGGCGGTGAGCGCTTCCTTCCAAGCTGGCATTCCTTTGGTGGGATTCCCCTCGCTGATAGCCCGGGCGATGCTGACGTCGTCCGCACCCTGAGTCCAAACATTCGTCAACAAGCTCGGTGCGGTGCCGCCTTGAAGATTTATTCCGTGGCACGCAGCGCAGTTGTTCGAGTAGAAAGCGGTGATGTCACGCGCTTCAGAGGAACAACCCGCCGCCAGAAATAATGCCAGCGCCAAGCCAAGCCAGCGCGAGAGAGCAGTCTTGGTTTTTGATTGGGGCGTTTGAATGTCGTTCATAATTCGCATCACAGACGAAAAACCTACGCGCCCATTCAATCCCGTGACAAATCAATTATCCCCGTCGAGCAAGCCGCCCAATCCGCCCAAGACCGAACCCTCCCCCACGCGCTTGCCACCGGCTCGGGGCGACGCGGCGACGATCCGGTCTGCCATACGACTCAACGGCAGGGATTGCAGCCAGATTTTCCCCGGCCCGCGCAACGTGGCGAAGAACAGACCTTCCCCGCCGAACAAAGCCGATTTGATCTTGCCGACGAACTGGATGTCGAAATCCACGGTCGGCTCGAACGCCACGATACAGCCGGTGTCCACGCGCAACACTTCACCTGGCGCGAGCTGGCGTTCGTAAATATTGCCGCCCGCATGGAGAAACGCCCAGCCATCACCTTGCAAGCGCTGCATGATGAAGCCTTCACCACCGAAGAAACCCGCGCCAATCTTCTTGTTGAATGCGATGCCCACGCTCACACCCTTCGCTGCGCAGAGGAAGGAATCTTTCTGCGCGATGAGTTCACCACCGATTTCGGCAAGATGGACTGGGATTAACTTGCCGGGATACGGGGCGCCGAAAGCCACGCGCTTCTTTCCCATGCCGCGATTCTGGAACACAGTCATGAACAGCGATTCGCCGGTGAGCAGCCGCTTGCCCGCGCCGAGCAAAGCGCCCATGAACCCGCTGTTCGATTGCGTGCCGTCGCCGAAGATGGTTTCCATCTCGATGCCGTCGTCCATGAACATCATGCCGCCTGCTTCCGCGATGGCGGCTTCGTTGGGATCGAGTTCGATTTCGACGAACTGCATTGCGTCGCCGTGAATCTTGTAATCAATTTCGTGCATCTGGTTCATAGTTTTGCTTTTGATAAAATGTTAACGGGCGAAATGATGCAAAGCCGGCCGAGCGCTTGCAGCTACAAATTATCAGCCAAAGTGGAAGCAGTCGGCGCAGCGGCTTCAGCCAACGGCTCTAGCAACATAGTCCGATCATGATCGAGAAATTCCCCACAGATGCGGTAGAACTCGGCCTCGGTCTGCGAGCGACGGATCTGATGGAGAAATGGCGCGGGCACGCCTTCGCCGAGGTAGTTGATAAATTTCTTCATGCGCTCACACTGGATTTTTTCGGCGGCATCAAAGCTGGCTTGCGATTCCCAAAGCGCGCGGATGTAAGCTAGGACTTCCCGACCGGTGGGGTAAGTGATCGGTTCGCCTTGCAGTTGCTGGCGAATTTGATTGAACAGCCACGGACTGCGGATGACCCCACGCCCAATCATCAGGCCGCGGGCCTTGGTTTGAGCGAGAAGCTCCTGTGCTTGCGCGGCGGAATAGACGTGGCCATTGGCAATGACGGGACAGGACATCGTCTCGCTGGCTTGACGAATCAAATCGTAATGCACCGGCAGCCGATACATCTGCGCCACGGTACGCGCATGGACCGTCAACGCGTCGAGAGAGTGTTTGGCGAAGATGGGCAGCAGCGTGTCGAATTCCCGCACATCACTGAAGCCCACGCGGGTCTTCACTGTGAACTTGATGCTCACCGCCTCGCGCAACGCGCCAAGGATGGAATCAATGCGTAGCGGCTCCCGGAGCAAGCCACCGCCCGCACATTTGCGATACACGATGGGCGCGGGGCAGCCGAGGTTAAGGTCAATCGCGGCGACGGGGAGTTGCTGGAGTTCCTTCGCTGTGCGGATGAGCGACGGGATGTCGTTGCCGATCATCTGGGCGATGACCGGTCTGCAGGTGGCATTTTCAGCGATGGATTTGAGAATCCATTTCTCAGGTCGCGACACGGCATGGACGCGGAAGTATTCCGTCCAATAAATATCCGCGCCGCCGTAGCGGTGCATGAGATTCCAGAACGCGCTGTCCGTCACGTCCTGCATCGGGGCGAGGGCGAGGAACGGCGTGTTGCTTTTCAGCAGCGCATCGAACTGCTCTTGATGATTCATAGGGACACGGCTTCCGGTTTGGAGCGGATGAACCAAAGCCCGATGAACGTCAGCAACCCATTCAAGATAAGGAGTTCAAACCCGATCTTGTAGCCGTGAAACCAGGCGAAGGAGTTTTTTTGTAGCACGTAACAGATCAACGGTGACAAAACACAAACTACCGGCACCAACCGGTCGTTGACTTTAGCTTTCGCGAACAGGCCGAACGCAAACAATCCCAGCAATGGGCCATAAGTGTAACTGGCAAGCGTGAAGATGGCATCAATGATGGCCTTGCTATTGATGGCTTGAAAGCCGATGATCACGAGCCATAACGACACCGCAAAGCCCACATGCACTTTGTGGCGAAGCGCTGTGCGCTGCGCCTCACTCAACTCTTTCCGCTCTTCAGTGCCGAGGATATCCATGCAGAACGAGGTCGTCAGCGTAGTCAGCACCGAGTCCGCGCTGGAAAAGGTGGCCGCTGTGAGGCCGATGACAAAAACAATCGCCGCGAAGTCGCCCAAATGATCGAGAGCGAGCATGGGGAAAAGTTTATCCGTTGAACTGGGAATTGCTACGCCTTTGGCCGCTGCGTAATGAAACAGCAACACGCCGAGGGAAACAAACAAGAGGTTCACCAACACCATGACGCTGGTGAAGGCGTAGATGTTCTTCTTCGCAGCGCCAAGCGAGCGACAGCTTAGATTCTTCTGCATCATATTTTGATCCAGCCCTGTCATGGCGATGGCGATGAACGCGCCGGCGCAGAATTGTTTCCAGAAATAATTCGTCCCGCGCCAGTCCCAGAAGAACGTTTGCGACATCTCGCTATTTTTCACGGTAGAAATCAAATCGCTGAAGTTCAAATCCAGCGAGCGGGCGATTGCGACGATAGACAAGATCACGCCTAGCAACAGAAAGGTGGATTGAAACGTGTCCGTCCACACGAGTGTCTTGATGCCGCCGCGATACGTGTAGAGCAGAATCAGCGCGATGGTCACGCTCACCGTGAGCCAGAAGGGAATCTTCCACTGATCGAACACGAATAATTGAAACACGCTCGCTGCCAGAAAGAGCCGCGCGGCTGCCCCAAGCAATCGTGATAACAGAAAGAACACTGAGCCAATTTTCTGCGAGTTCGGCCCGAAGCGTTGTCGCAGATATCCGTAGATGGAGGTGAGGTTCAGTTTGTAATAGAGCGGTAGCAAAATTTCCGCGATGACGACGTAGCCGATGACGTAGCCGAAGACAATTTGCAGGTAGGAGAATTTATCAGCCGCAACTTTGCCAGGCACCGAGATGAAGGTGACGCCGGAAAGAGAATCACCGATCAAGCCAAACGCCACAGCATACCAAGGGGAAGTTTTGTTACCAAGGAAGTAGGCGCTGTCACCCGCATTGCGACTGGTGTACCACGCGATGAGCAGCAGGAACGCGAAGTATCCTCCCACACACCCAAGGATCAATGCCGGTGACATGCGGCAAGCGAATCAGGACTTGGGTTTCTCTTCGAGCGAGGAGATGCCGTTGGCGATGGCGAATTTGGTGAGTCCCGCCACGCTATGAACGTCCAGCTTTCGCATGATGCGTTCACGATGCGTCTCCGTAGTGCGCACGCCGATGCCGAGGTGCATGGAAATCTCTTTATTGCTCTTACCCTCCGCGATGAGGGCTAGGACTTCACGTTCGCGTTCGCTTAACTTGGCGGCTGGCTTAGAGTCGTCAGCATCAGACACGTATTGGTTCAAGGCGATTTGCGCGACCTGTCCGCTGAAGTAAGCTTCGCCCGCGTGAACCGTTTCAATCGCCTTGACGAGCTCGTCTGTGGGCGCGTCTTTCAACACGTATCCACGCGCTCCCGCCTTGATAATACGCAACACCGGGCCGCGCCCCGACTCCATCGAGAGGATAAGCACCTTGGTTTGAGGCGAATCTCTCTTCAACGCCTCGGTGACTTCCAAGCCGTCCATACCGGGCATGGAAACGTCCATGAGCACGATGTCAGGGGAGAGTTCCTTCACAAGCTTGATGGCCTCAATGCCATTGCCTGCTTCACCCACGAACTTGAGATGATCCTTAGAGGCAAGGCACGACATCAACCCTTTGCGGACGACCGGATGATCGTCCACGATCAGAACTTTAATTTTCTTTTTTGTAGTGCTCATGAAAGACATGTCGCAAACGCATCGACCTATCCGGCAGCGAGAGTGTTAAATAGCACCAGTCCCCTTGCTAGGCAAGCGCACGTGTTTACGCTTTGACCGTAGCGCGGGGCATTATCCCTGAACCCAAATGGCGATACAGGACAGTTCAAGGCTTTCGCGGAAAGACTCAATCTCCTTCGTAGTTCTTGTGAATGGGCGTACCTCGACGACCTTCCGGGCGCAGATCGAGTTCGAGCCCCTTCCAATTCTTGCGGCCATATTTATTCAAAAGACCCATGCGATAACGCCAAGACATGCCCCAGAACGGATTGTTCGTGGGCCAGAACGAGATGAAATCCAATTTTGCCTCCCGCGCCATCTCGATGGCGCGTTCGATGTGCTTCGGATGGTCGTTCCAATTGAAGAGAAGATATTTCCATTCCAGCAAGGGTTCGGTGAGTTTGCGCGCGTCGCGATACATAGCCATCTGTTTCATCGCGTCGTAGGCTTTCTCGAAGTTGCCACGGTGCATGTATTTCTCAGACATCTCGTTCGTGATGCCGTGGACAGAAAAGAAGATGTGGCTGAAGTTCAACGCAGCTTCACGTTTTGCATCTGTATTCAACAACACGCCATTGGTGGAGGTGACGATGCGGCAATCGGGATTCTTATGACGCAACATCGCCAACTCGCTGCCGATGGTAGGTGAGAGAAAAGGCTCGCCGAGGTTCAGGTAAAACAACTGCTTCATGCCGAGGCGTTGGACAAGGTCACCCATCTTTTCCATTTCCGCCAACGGCATCACGAGCTGCTTGTTCACGCGCAGGCTGGCGGCGTTTTCGCGAGCGCACCCGGTGCAATCCACATTGCAACGGACGGTGTTCTCCAGAAGCATTCCGCGAAACGGAAGATGCGGCTTGGGCGGCGCGGACTTCACTCCGTTGACGGCAGGCGGCAGACGCTTCAAGTCGCCACACCGCGTGCAGGTGGGAATCGGCATTTTCCCAGCAGCCAAGTCATCACGAAACTTCTGCGCCTTCGTTCCAAAGAAAACCTCCTCGAACGTATTCGTCCGCAAACTTCCGATCTGTCCCGTAGTTTCGTAGTCCTGACAGTTGCACGAGACGGTCTGATCACTGTTAATCGTGATATTGTATTCAGAGAGACCATCTAGCGCAGCGCAAGAATAACCCCGACCACTGATCTTGGCCTGAGCCTCGAGTTTCCAAGTAAGAACCTTGCGATACAGATCACTGAACGCCCAGTTGAGACGAAGCTTGGGCGCCGTGCGATTGGGCTTCAGTTGAGGCTGTGGTTGCGCAGTTGCCATGATGCCAAGTTTCACTGCGTTGAATGAGCCGGGCAAGTTTCTTTTCGCCGTTGGATGAATGGTTCTGTTACACCGTCAGCTTAACGCTTAATTACAGCATTGGTGGTCGGCAATTCAATTCGATAGCCCTCGCGCGTGTAAAGATCGTCAGCCACCTGGAACAGGGCAATCGCATCCTTCTCCTGTTCGAGATCGGCAGTGTCTGGAGTGGCAACAGATTTGATGTCTTCGCGCTTGGGATCTCCCGCATAAAACTCCACGCCTTGTTTCAATCCCAGCACAATAAGTTTCCCGTCGCGATAAAGTCCGACGCTGCGATTGTGATTTACCACCGCGCGACTCTCGGCGGGTGCGCCGCCTAGTAAATCGCGCCCGAAAAACATCGTCTCATAAGGCCGTCCCAGCAGACCTAGAATCGTGGGCGCGACATCGAGGGAATTGCCCAGATACCCAATGCGGTCAGGTTTTTTCACCACAGCAGGACCAAGAATCACCAGCGGGATTTCATAGGAATGAATCGGGATACTCTGGCTGCCATAGACGCGCGCCCCGTGATCGGCCACGACCACAAAGATCGTGTTCGTCCAATACGGCTCTTTCTTCGCGGCGCGGAAAAATTCTCCGAGTGCAAAATCGGAATACTTCACCGCGTTCTCCCGGCGATGCTCGTTGGGGTCTTCGGGAATTCGTCCAGCAGGATAAGTGTAGGGTTTGTGATTAGAGACAGAAAGAATGGTGCTGAAGAAAGATTTTCCTGCAGAAGCGAGTTGTTTGAACTCGTTATTCGCCCGCAGAAAAACTTCTTCATCATCCACGCCCCAAATAGTCGTGAACTTGGCATCGGGTAAATCCTTCTGTTCGATGAATCGGTCGTAGCCATTCCGCAGGGCGAACGAACGCATCCCGTCGAACAGCCCGCGTCCGCCGTAGAAGAACACCGTATCGTAGCCATCGCGCTTGAGCACGCGGGCCAGCGTCTCGACATTGTCCGATTTGTCGCGCTTCACGATCGAATCGCCCGGCAAGGGAGGGAACGATGCCAGCACGCCTTCCATGCCGCGCACAGTGCGATTACCACAGGCATAGATGTTCGTGAACAACAACCCTTCTCCGAGATCAAGCGCGTCCATCTCCGGCGTCAGCGTGTTCGTGCGCCCCAGACAACCCCAGAACTCTGAGCCGAGACTTTCTTCAAGGAACAAAACGACGTTCAAGCGGGGTTTGGTGGAATCGCCTGCGACGCGCCGATGAATAGAACTTCCTTCTTTGACGAACTCCATGCCGGGCGCAGCGAGAATCTTCCGAGTGCGTGCGTAGGCTTCTTCAGCGGGCAAAGTTTTGTAGTTGCCGGCGAAATCCAGATTCCGCGTCCACGCCGCGCAAACGAACGCAATGCTGCCATTGTTGGCGATTTCATTCAACGTGCGATCCTTCCCGACGCGTGCGCCTTTAAAGTTGATCGTCGGCGCAAGTCCTACGAGCAGGATCAACACAACAATAATCGCTCCGAAAGCTCGCCCACGTTTCACCGTCACACTCCACATCCCTGAGAACATGATCCGCGCGACAATCCACCACACAGCCGCCAACGACGCGCAACCGATCAGAACTTTCACCACGGGATAAGAATCCCAGATATTCACGAACACCTCGTGTGGATACAGGATGTAATCCACCGCCACCGTGTTGAAGCGCGATTGAAACTCGTCGAAGAAAAAGAATTCCGTGCCGAGGAGAAAGATTTCCACTAACCACCAAACGAAGCAAACGAGCCAGAAGAAGTGCCGATGCCACGCCTTTGCCATCCACCGGCGCGGCACCACAAACGCCCACCCCAACCACGGCAGCACAAGCACCAATGCCACAAAGACATCCCTGCGCAAGCCTTCCAGCAAGACGCTTCGAGTCTCAGACCAAGGTAGGCCGTCCGGCACGAACTTCACGAGCAAAAAAATCCGCAGTCCGGAAAACAAAACCAACAGCGTGGCGACGCAGAACCAGGTAAAGCCGACTATGCCCGAACTTCGTCTAGCGGGCGAAATGACAGATGGATTGGGCATAAAGTGGTGCAACCGACAAACTGACGCTCTCTACAGCGCGCAAGCCGTCCGCCGCTCTCACTACAGACAACCAGAAGTCGGCAACGTTAGAAACGATATTCAATTCAACCTGAATGCTACAGAGCACCCCTATGAAATTCCGCAGCGGCTACTGCCAGACGCAGAAGCAGCACATAAGCCGAATCATTTCAGGGGCGCAAGCTGGATTTTCGAAAGCGTTCAGGCATATTAGCCGCAAATCATGGAACTGA
>WBXK01000023.1 GCA_008933055.1 Verrucomicrobiota bacterium
ACCTTAAAAAACCTCAGCCAAACCTGTTGAAGCAGTGAAAAGGTCTCAAAACTGCCACCCACGCGGAACGGATACACGACCTCAAGCTGTCAGACCGAAGTTTTTCAGGACGCTTGAGGTTCATCAGCCACCGGTAATCCTTCAAATTTGAAAATATCGCTTTATTCAGCGTCTCCCTAACTGTTTAGTTTTGGGGTAAGTTCTCCATGAGATTGGATATGACCCAAAAAACAGCGTAAGCCATTTCGCTGTTTGATCTGGCTCACGGAACGACCTTATGCCGGTGGTTTCCGAGGGTCAATTGCCAAATTCTCCCACAGGCGCTGATACGTTTTATGGTGGGTTCAACTGCGAACCACGCGAAATACTCGAACGCAAAATCGGACTTCGCGTGTTTCGTGTATTTCGCGGTTCTCCTCCGCGCGGAGCGCGGCCAAGTCGCAGATATGTCGCCCTGCTGTGCTGAAGCTTCGCGCACAGGCGCGCTCTGGTTTCAATTTGCCCCGTTTAATGGATTGAGTCGGAGCGTTTCTCTCCCTAGCATCACGATTCTAAATTTATGCTTAAAGCTGGAATCGTCGGTCTGCCCAATGTCGGTAAATCAACCCTGTTCAACGCCGTCACCCGCACCCGCAAGGCGGAAGCGGCTAATTATCCTTTCTGCACGATTGATCCAAACGTCGGCATCGTGACCGTGCCAGACGCGCGGCTGTACGAGTTGCAGAAGATCGCCAAGACGCAGGTCGTCATCCCGGCGGCGGTGGAATTTGTGGATATCGCGGGTCTCGTCAAAGGCGCAGCGCAGGGCGAAGGGCTGGGGAATAAGTTCCTCACGCACATCCGCGAGGTGGACGCCATCGTGCAGGTGGTGCGTTGCTTTGAAGATGAGGACATCCATCACGTTACGGGCACGGTTGATCCGGTGCGTGACATCGAGGTGATCAACACGGAACTAGTGCTCGCGGATCTGGAGACGGTGAAAAAGCGTTTGGATAAAGTCGCCAAGGACGCGAAGCGCGGCGATAAGGTGGCGCTGGCCGAGGAATCGGTCCTCAAGAAATTTGAACCGGTGTTGAACGAAGGCAAGCTCGCCCTCTCGGTCAGCCTCACACCGGAAGAGAAGGTTATTTCCAAAGCGTTCTTCCTGCTCACGGACAAGCCGACGATTTTCGCGTGCAACGTGAAGGAAGGAGAGTTGGCTCAAGGTAATAAAAATGCTTACGTGCAAAAAGTGCAGGAATACGTGAAAGCACATCTGTCGTGCGAGGCGGTGGTCATCAGCGCGCAGATCGAGAGCGATTTGATTGATCTCACACCCGAAGAAGCGACGGCATTTCTCAAGGAACTCGGCGTGGACGAAAGCGGCATTGGGGCTCTGATTCGCGCGACGTATCATCTGCTCGGATTGCGGACGTATTTCACCGCGGGTGAAAAGGAGGTTCGTGCATGGACAATCCATATCGGTGACACCGCGCCGAAGGCGGCGGGGGTGATCCACTCTGATTTCGAACGCGGCTTCATTAAAGCTGAAACGGTGGCTTACGATGATTTGATCAAATGCGGCAGCGTGGCTGCCGCGCGTGAAAAAGGCTTGTACCGCATGGAAGGCAAGGAATACGTGGTAAAGGACGGTGATGTGCTGTTGTTCAAGTTTAACGTGTAATAAGCCCGCGTTTTCGGAATACTCGACTCGTGCTTGATCTGGAAACAGCCCTCGCCCGATTGCTGGAATCGCTGCCCCCTCTAAAGGCGGAAAGCGTCCGGCTCGGCGATTCTGCTGGTCGCTTTCTCGCCGAAAAAACAGTCGCCCCTCTGGATCTTCCGAATTTTGATAACTCGGCGATGGATGGTTACGCCGTGCGCGCTGCGGATGTTCGCCGGGCATCCCATACGTCTCCCGTGACCCTAAAACTTGCTGCAAAAATTTCCGCAGGAGAATTGTTCACTGGAGAATTACTCGTGGGAAAATGCGCTCGCATCTTTACTGGCGCACCGTTACCGCGCGGCGCGGATGCCGTGGTGATGCAGGAGGACACGCGTGTTGAAGGAGGACAGGCCTTGGTGCTGGATGCCGTTGCGCCAGGTGAAAACGTGCGGCGGCACGCTGAAGATGTCGCCAAGGGCGACACCCTGGTTGATGCAGGCGATGAGATTTCTCCTAACAAGATCGCATTGCTCGCAGCCACAGGCATCGATCGACTACTCGTCGGTCGCCGCCCACATGTTGCCATCGTCGCGACGGGTTCTGAATTGCGACAGCAGGGCGAGACGCTTCTTCCTGGGCAGATTTACGAGAGTAACCGCGCTATGCTGTCCCCTCTCATCACGCGCTGCGGTGGTGAGCTGAAGGTTTTTCCTATCGTGCCAGACACGCTCGAAGCCACGCGATCCGCTTTGGTTGAGGCGTTTTTTGCCGGTGAAATCGTCGTTACATCCGGCGGCGCGTCTGTGGGAGAGTTTGACTTTGTGAGGGCAGCGTTTGAATCGCTCGGCGGCGCTCTGCAATTCTGGAAAGTCTCAATGCGCCCCGGGAAACCGTTTGTATTCGGAAGGCTTGGCGAAAAGCTTCTCTTCGGCCTGCCGGGCAATCCAGTCTCTGCGTTTATCACTTTCTTGCTCCTCGTGCGACCAACCATTCTGCGGTGGCAAGGAGCAAAGCAGGTTTCTCTGCCTACTCACGCCGCTATTTTGGGAGAAACTATTTCCAACTCAGGCGACCGGCGACATTTTATGCGCGTGCGAACAGGAGTGGATGGAAAGATATTCTCTGCGGGAAAACAAGCGTCGCACGCTCTGTCTTCGTTGGCAGCTGCTGATGGTTTGCTAGATGTGCCGCCTCAAACAAGATTCGCCCCAGGCGACAGCGTCAACGTGCTCCGATGGCTTTGACTCACCGACGCGTAGGTGGATTGAATGTGGAGCGTTTTAGCTTTGGTTGTTGCAAAGGCTCAACCTGAGTAGAAAGACTCGCGGCTTCTGACGATGCGTAATCCTGCAATCCCACAGGTCTTCCGGCTGCACCGACGAGACTGGATGATTTTGCAAATGAACTTCCAGGGACGAGGGGATTTGTGATTGTGGGCTTACTAGAAGACCACGTTGAAACCGGAGTGATGTAGCCAGGGCGTTGGACAGATGTCTCGCTGCTACCGTAAGAAGATACTTTCGGTAGGTAATTATTGTTCTGCGGCTGGCTATATGTCGGCCCGTCCAAAAGCTTTTTGAAATTCTCCATCCGAGTTTCTCTTTGTAGGAAAGCACGCCCGATGGAATCTCCGCTGCTTGCGCCAATCCTGCCGCCTTCTGATTTCTTTCCAGTACGGGAAAAATTGTTGTCCGTGGCGGCGTTGTTTGACGCTTGGCCAAAAGACTTTGAATAGTTTTCTTGCTCACGTCCTGCATTTTGGCGGTTGGACTCCAGCGCGTTTTTCTCCTCTGTGGTCCGCTCCTTCTTGTTCCCAAAAAAATAGAGCGAGCTGCTGTTGTTTGTTTTCAAGCCTTGTTCCTTTTCCAGCCGGTCGTAGTAATGGTCCAATGCTGACTTGGGTTTTTTTCTCAACGGGTCTATTGCGGAATCTGGAGACTTGAAAGGATTGTTCAGGTCGTCTTGCCCGCTTTGGTTGCCGTTGAGGAATTGTTCCTCGGCGCTTTTTTCCAAAATCGCCTTGAGGTTGGATTTGTTCACGGTCGGAGCGCTGTTGATGCGTTGTGGTTGGATAAACCTAGGCTGAGTCGGTGACGAATCAAATATCTCGAAGGGCTTTCTTATCTCGGACTCAAGATTTTTAAAAGGGGCTTTCTTCACAGTTACCTCGTGAAGATTGGTCGAAATAGCATCTACTTTTGGCTGAGAGAAGATAATGGGTGCGCCGCGATTCTGACTGCGATTCTGCGCTTGTGCGACGGTGGTCGTGGCTACGACCAACGCTGTTGCCGCTGCCGCAAACTTTACCATGTTGGTAGCGATTTTCTTCACATTTGGTAGACTGTAGGAAGGCCACCATCGTTCAATCCGTCGCCGCAAGCGTCATATCGCGTGTGTAAAACAGTATCCGTCCACAGTTGATGCAGGTCACGATCTCCTGGTGTGATTGACAAGCCACTAGTGATTGCGCCGGCAATTTCATGTGGCAACCACCGCACACCCCGTGCTGCACACCTACGAGCACGTTATCACCCTTGCTCTTGGCCAATCGCTCATATTTGCCGCGTGTGGTTTGATCCACGGCTGTGGCCAACGACTCGCGATCACCTTGAAGTGTGGCGAGTTCTTTCTTCAGATTGGTTTCGCGATCACCTAGAAGCGCGACCAGGCTGTCAGCGTGCTTCTTCGCCTCGTTCGCTTCCGCCGTGAGGCCCACTAACTGCTTCTGGGCAGCCTCCGTCTGTTCCATTAAAGAAATTTCCTGATCCTCGATTTTGGCGATGTCAGCCTTGCAGGCATCGATCTCATGCGAGAGAGCTTTGTATTCTTCGTTCTTGCGGGTCTGCAACTGCTGGTTTGCATACTTGGCGATCTGTTGCCGCTTGGCCTCCACCTCGAGTTCGAGGCGTTTGCGATCTGATTCGGTCTGGCGCAAGCGCAGCTTCCCAGCTTCGAGTGCGGCTTGTGTGCTGGCAGTTTTTCCTTTGAGCGTCTGACGTTCGGGTTCAATATTCGCCAACTCGGCTTGAACGCGGCGAATCTTGCGGTCGCGATCCTGCAAGATGAGTAGTTTTTCAATTGCTTCCAGCATTGAAGGCAGCCTATCCATCGTTGCGCGGCAAGTCAATCAGCGCAGTTTTTCCTGGACTGCAAAATGTTCCGATCGGCGTTTATTCTTACCTATGGTTGTGGAGGATTACGATGGTGAAGACGATTAAACATGCTTTCCGATTTCCTCAACTTTTTCGCCGGCGTGTTCTTTGGCGATGAGGATGTAGATGGCGGGAATCACAAGCAGTGTAAAAATTGTTCCTAGGGCCATGCCTGCCACTACGACGATGCCGATGGAGTTGCGAGCCGCTGCGCCTGCCCCACTGACCATTGTGAGCGGGAAATGTCCGCAGACCGTCGCCACGCTTGTCATCAACACGGGCCTCAACCGCGTCAAGGTCGCCTCCCGCGCGGCTTCGATTTTTGTTTTACCGCCACGTTGCAACTCGTTGGCGAACTCCACGATCAGGATGCCGTTCTTGGACACGAGTCCGACAAGTGTCACGAGTCCGACTTGCGCGTAGATGTTCAGCGTGGTAGTCCAGCCGTCCGTCCAGAAGCGCATGTTCGGGTTCGGGAATTTAAGGAAGCAGAAAATCAGCGCACCGAACATCGCCAGCGGCACAGAACCGAGCAGGATTATGAACGGATCACGGAAGCTATTGAACTGAGCCGCGAGCACGAGAAAGATTAGGACGACCGAGAACAGGAACGCAGGTAGAAATTTATTTCCCTCAGTGCGCAACTGTCGCGATTCACCTGTGTAATCCAGCACATAGCCTTTCGGCAAAACCTTCGCGGCTTCGGCTTCGAGGAACTTCAATGCTTCGTCGAGCGGACGGATAGCTACGCCCGAAATTTTCACTGCGTTCAACTGTTGGAAACGATTCAGTGCTCGAGGCGTCGTCTTCTTGTCGAATCGCGCGAAGGTGCTGAGTGGAACAAGCTCCCCCCCGGGACCTTTAATGTAATGGCTTTCAAGCTGCGATGCGTTCAGCCGCTCGACACGCTTGAGCTGAGGAATCACCTTGTAAGCGCGCCCGCCGAGGTTGAAGCGGTTCACAAAGTTTCCGCTCACAAGCGCGGCGAGATCCGCGCTGACTTGGCGCATGTCGAGGCCGAGCACGGCGACCTTGTCGTGATCCAGCACGAGTTCGACTTCGGGTTGATCAATCTTGGTGTCAATGATCGGAGGGAACGCGAACATGCCATTGGTCGCGCACTTCATCTGCAACTGCTGGGCGAACTCCAGAATCTGTTTGGGATCGGCCGTGCTGCATAACACAAATTCCACAGGGAAATCTCCGCCACCCTGAAGAGCAGGAGGCGCGATGAGCATCGTTTTAATGCCGGGAATCTTCGCCACGTTGGTCTGTAATCCCGCCACGACCTGAAATACCGACCGCTGCCGTTCTCCCCACGGTTTGAGGACGAGGCCGCCGAAGCCGCCGTCTGGAAACGTGATCTGAAATGTTTGCTTGGCTTCCGGCACCGTGAATAGCTCCTTCCGCAACTCATCGGTGTAATGCGCGGTCTGATCTATCGTCGCATCCGCCGCAGCCTCGACGAGTGTGAATGCAAATCCCTGATCTTCAACCGGTGCGAGTTCCTTAGCCGCTATCATGAACATGGGAATCGTGAGCAACGAAAGCCCTATCCAGATGACATAAACCAGCGCACGCGCCTTCAACGTGGCATCCAAGATTCGACCATAAAACTTTTTTAACCGATCAAACCCGTGATTGATCTTTCCGGTCAATCCTCGCTCTTCACTCTTGGCGTCCAACAAATGCGCCGCCATCACTGGCGAAAGCGTGAGTGCTACGACGCCAGAGATGATGACTGCGCCTGCTAGTGTAAGTGCAAATTCTCGGAACAAGGAGCCCGTGAGTCCGCCTTGGAATGCGATGGGCGCATACACCGCCGCTAGCGTTATCGTCATGGCGATGATCGGCCCGACGAGTTCGCGCGCGCCTAGCAAAGCAGCGTTCAATGGCGTTTGGCCTTCGCGAATGTGTCGTTCCACGTTCTCCACGATCACGATGGCATCGTCCACAACCAGTCCGACTGACAACACGATGGCGAGCAATGTGAGCAGGTTCAGCGTGAACCCAAAAACTTGCATGAGGAACACTGCCCCGATGAGTGAAACAGGGATGGCCACCAGCGGTATCAGCACTGAACGCAGCGAGCCAAGGAAAAGGAAGATCACGATGGCAACGATGACGAGTGTTTCGGAAAGCGTTTTAATTACCTCGCTCAAAGCGTCGTCAATATAGCTCGTTGCATCGAACGCCAAGCGCCCCTTCAACCCGGTGGGCAAATCAGTTTGTATCGCGTCCATCTCGGCGCGGACGAGTTTGATGACGTCGAGCGAATTGGCATTAGGCAAAACCCAAATGCCCATGAACACCGCGCGTTCGCCACTAAAGCGCACCTCTGTGTCGTAATCCTCCGCGCCGAGCGAGACATCTGCCACGTCGCTCAGCCGCACAAGTGTGTCGCCGCTCTGTCGTAGCACGAGATTCTTGAACTCATCCACGGAGCGCAGATCGGTGTTGGCCGTAAGGTTGACCTGCATCAATGCGCCCTTGGTGCGGCCGATGGCGGAGAGAAAATTATTCTTGGCGAGAGATTGGCGGACCTCATCAGGGCTGATGCCGAGTGCTGCAAGGCGATCCGGCTTGAGCCACACCCGCATGGCGAAAGTGCGTCCACCGAGGATGTCGGCACGTTGCACGCCGGGCAACGCCGTAAGACGAGGCTGTATGACGCGGACAAGGTAATCCGTGATCTGATTTGCTTCGAGGATGTCCGATGAAAAACTGAGGTACGCGGATGCGAAGCGCGAGTCGGCGGATTCAACATTTATGATCGGCACCTCGGCTTCGGGTGGAAGATCGCGCCGCACTTGATCCACTTTTGAACTGATCTCGGAAAGGGCTTTCGTCGCATCGTAGTTCAACTTGAGCCGCGCGGTGATAGTGGATAAGCCCAGCTCGCTGCTGGACTGGAGATACTCGATGCCGTCGGCAGCGGCGATGGCACGCTCAAGCGGTTGGGTGATAAAACCCCGCACAAGTTCCGCGCTCGCGCCGATGTAAGCGGTGGTGACAGTTACTGTCGCATTCTCGCTGCGCGGATATTGGCGCACAACGAGCGTGCGGATGGATTGGAATCCAGCGATGAGGATCACCAGATTGACCACGATGGCCAGGACTGGGCGACGGATGAAAATGTCGGTGAACGATTTCATTTTTGGAGACGGCAAGAGGTCTCTGCTTCGTTTAATTAGCTATCCGACGGATTAGGCTTCTTGCTCGACGCTGGGGTGATGGAATTGTTTTCCACAACGGGGCCGCCGTTGCGAAGTTTGAAGATTCCTGACGTGACAACTTTCTGGCCCGCTTTCAACCCAGTCGTGATCGAGATGAAATCGCCACGAGCATTTCCGACACGAACAAATTGCTGGCGCACCACCAAATCCCCCGTCGCGGCATTCGTCGCAGTGCTGGGTTCGATGACATAAACCGAATCCCCATAAGGAGCGCTGAGAATGGATGTGGACGGAATCGTCAACACGCCGCGCTCCTCGGCGAAAACAATCTCCATGCGTGTGAACATTCCGGGACGCAACGACTGCTCCGGGTTTTCAAACGTAGCCTGCACTCGGATGCTACGGGTCATCGCGTCAAGGTCAGGATTGATAGCGGTGATCTTTCCGGCAAATTCTTTGTCAGGATACGTGTCGGATTTGGCGCGTACCGTAAGGCCAGGCTTAATCCGCGCAAACTCTTGTTGCGGCAGCGAGAAATCGCCATACACCGGCGAGAGCGATTGCAATGAGACGATTAGCTTCCCGGGTTCAAGATATTGGCCGACGTTGACCTGCCGGATGCCAAGTCGTCCGGCGAATGGCGCGCGGATGACTTTCTTGGCAATAGCTGCGCGCACGGCGTCGGCGTTGGCTTGCGTTTGCTTCAATGTGGCTTCGGCCTGATCTAGGTCGGCCTGCGAGACGGTTTTTTCCTCGCGCAGACGTTTCACGCGTCCAAGATTGGTCTTGGCCAACTCAGTCTGCGCTTCTAGCGAACGCAGCTGGGCTTCCTCGGTCGTGACATCCATGCTCAACAGCAGATCGCCTTGCTCAACAGCGGCGCCAGATTCGAATGCAATCTTTCTGACCGTGCCGGGAATCTCGGCGGTGATCTTGACGCCCTGCACGGCGGTGATAGAGCCAACCGTGGGCAAAGTGTCCGGCCAATTTTCTTCCTTCACCACGGAAGAGGAAACTGTTTCGGCAGGCTGTTTGAAGCTTTTCCCGAATGCGATGAGCTTGCCGATCTGCAACGCCTTGATTCCCGTGAGGGAGGCCATCACAACGACAACGACGATGATCCCGAGAATGATTTGCTTAAACATTAGGAGTGTTTCAACGTCCTGAATGGCTGTCGGATTACATTTTTAATTTCCGCCCGACAAATCCAGCGATTCGTTTTCTGCTACAGCACGGTAGGGAGCGAAGGCTGTGAGGTCAAAACGATATTTGAAGATGAAATATGATTCTCTGGGGTTGGATGTTGTTTCTTTGCCTACTATCCTTTCGTGGTCAGAATGAAAGAATCCTACATCGCTGCTAAAGAACGTTGGGCTCAAAAGATGGCAGGCAAAGCCAAGCCCACTGGGCGCTCGGCCGATCGTCTGCCGCCTGGACAAAGACAGGTTCATAACTTCCCGGTGCTTGACCTCGGCTTGCAACCCGATGTGTCGCCCGACAAATGGGAACTCAAGATCGGTGGCAAGGTGGAAAATCCGGTCACTCTCTCTTGGAAGGAGTTTCTCGCTCTTCCAGAGTTCTCGGACGTTAGCGACTTTCATTGCGTTACGACTTGGAGTCAGTTCGACATGGAGTTCGCGGGCGTAGCGTTCTTCACCCTAGCTGATCTCGTGAAGCCAAAGCCCGAAGCCACACATGTTTTCTTCAAGAGTTACGATGGCTATTCGACCAATAACCCTCTCGACGTCTGCATGGATGACGATGTGATAATCGCTCATTCGTGGAACGGCAAGCCGCTTACCAAAGAACACGGCGGCCTGGCGCGCGTCATCATCCCGAAGCGTTACGCGTGGAAAGGAGCGAAGTTCATCCGCGAAATCACCTTCATGGACCGCGACATCCTCGGTTTCTGGGAGGTGCGCGGCTACTCAAACACCGCCGATCCTTGGCTGGAAGAGCGCTTTGCTAATCCTTCCTCCGTGCCGCCTGGGTTTGGCAGCGAAACCGCCGTCTCCTAACCATGCCACGCACCATTTACTTCGATTACAACGCCACTACGCCACTCGATCCGGCGGTGCGCGATGCGACGATTCCTTTTCTTAGCGAAAACTGGGGCAATCCTTCCAGTGTTCACCACGTCGGCCAAAGAGCGCGGGCTGTACTGGATGGTTTGCGGGATCGCGCAGCCCTTTTTTTTAATGCCAAGCCCAGCGAAATAATTTTCACCAGCGGCGGTTCGGAGTCCAACAACCTCGCCATCTTCGGTACGGCTCGTCTTCTAGCTCACAAAGGAAAACACCTCATCACGTCAGCCATCGAACATCATGCGGTACTGCATTGCTTCGACTATTTGGAAGCGAAGGAAGGATTCAAAGTCACTCGATTGCCTGTGGATTCTTTCGGACGCATCTCTCCTGATGATTTGAAGAAAGCCATCCGTCCGGACACGACATTAGTTTCCGTCATGGCAGCGAACAATGAGATCGGAACGATTCAACCAGTGGCTGAGTTAGGATTAATGTGTCGCGAACGCGGAATCATTTTCCACACAGACGCGGTTCAATGGTTCGGCAAAGAACCGTTCTCAGACATCCATCAGTTCAACGCTGACCTCGTTTCTGTTTGCGCTCACAAGTTTCACGGACCAAAGGGCGCAGGATTGCTCTACATCCGCTCGCCTCTATTACCCGATCCTATCGTTTTTGGGGGCGCTCATGAGAATGAACGCCGCGCTGGGACTGAGAATCTTCCTGCCATCGCAGGTTCGGTTTATGCCTTGGAACACTTTGTTAAGTCGCCTGTCTTTGATAAAATAAAACTTTTACCTCTCTCAAATCGTCTGATTGCGGCCGTGGATTCTCTTCAGTCTCTGCACTTGGTAAGCTCGCGCGAACATCAGCTATCTAACACCGTTTCTTTCGTCGTTAAAGGAGCGGATAGCATCTCTCTGATGGCTTGCTTAGACTTGGAAGGAATTTGCGCCAGTAGTGGCTCCGCATGTTCTGCAGGGTCTCTAGAGCCATCTCACGTTGTTTCTGCACTTGGTTTGGATAAGAAGTTGGCAAACTCACTCGTTAGATTCTCCCTGGGTCGTGATTCGAAGATGCAAGAAGTTGAATATGTGGTGGATTTACTGCCAGAAGTAGTGAGACGAGCACAGGGCGGGAGGTAAGCGCGCGAAAATCGGCAGACGCGGGAACATCACAAACCATCGTGCGCGCTTGCGTTGCTGCGCTTAGGGACGGAGGCTCGCTATTTTGAAACAAATGCGACATGTCTCCCCGTTCCAAATCGCGGTAATACCCCTGCACTCCAACTCACTTGGCAGTCACCACCACGTAGTTTTTTTTCCCCTTCCGCAGCAAGACATGTTTGCAGAAGAGTAGATCGCTTGTCATCACCGCGCGGGAGGGATTGGCTTCGCGGACGTTGTTGATGTTCACGCCGCCGCCTTCGATGTCTTTTCGCGCCTGACCTTTTGATTGGCTAAGTCCAGAGTGAATGAGCAATTCAACAAGCGGAATGCCGGCGCCGTCGAGTTTGGCTTTCTCGATTTCTTTAGTGGGAACTTCGCCCACGATGTCGTTGAACGTCGCCTCGCTCACGCCTGCCAGTTCGCCGCCGAAAAGAATCTCACTCGCGCGGATGGCTTCCGTAGTGACGTTCGTGCCGTGGATCAAATCCGTCGCCGCCTTTGCCAAGGCCCTGTGCGCCACACGAGCGCCGGGATTTTCAGCATGCTGTTTTTCCAGCGCGCAAATCTCCTCTTGCGAGAGGAACGTGAAGAATTTCAGATAACGGATCACATCGCGGTCGTCCGTGTTGATCCAGAATTGGTAGAAGCGATAGACGCTCGTGCGTTTCGGGTCGAGCCAGATGGCGCCGCTGACACTCTTGCCAAACTTCGAGCCATCGGCATTAGTGATAAGCGGGAGCGTGAGGCCGAAGACTTGTTTGCCAAGTTTCTTGCGCGTGAGTTCGATGCCAGCGGTGATGTTGCCCCACTGATCGCTGCCGCCGATCTGGAGTTCGCAGTGGTGATCGCGGTTCAACACCATGAAATCAAACGCCTGAAGCAGCATGTAGCTGAACTCCGTGTAGCTGATGCCGACTTCGCGGTCCTCCATGCGGGCGCGAACTGATTCCTTCGCAATCATCTGATTGACGGAAAAATGTTTTCCGATGTCGCGCAGGAAATCGAGGAAGCTGACGGGTGCAGTCCAGCTGGCATTGTCGAGCAGCCGCGCGGGATTTTGTTTTGCGTCGAAGTCGAGCAGCTTGGCCAACTGCACTTTCACGCTGGCGATGTTGTGATCGAGAATCTCCTTGGTGAGCAACTGACGTTCGGCGGTCTTACCGCTTGGATCGCCGATGCTGCCGGTCGCGCCGCCTGCGAGCGCGATGGGATAGTGACCGAGCAATTGAAAGCGGCGCAGAGCGAGCAGCGGCACGAGATTGCCGACGTGCAGCGAATCCGCTGTGGGATCAAATCCGCAGTAAAGAGTGGTAGGCGCGGCGAGTTTCTTCGTCAGCTCGGCAGTGTCAGTGCAATCGGCGACGAGTCCCCGCCAGTTGAGTTCTTCCAGAATGCTCATGGGCGGACAGGGTAAATGTCTGGAGAGTGATAGCCAACTCTGAGTTTTGAAATCTGAGTTTTGACAATGAGAAAAATGAGATGTGAGTTGAAGAATTGGTGCACGCGAGAGGACTTGAACCTCTAAACCTTGCGGTACCAGATCCTAAGTCTGGCGTGTCTGCCATTCCACCACGCGTGCAACCGGATAAAGATGTAACCCAATTCAGGTGGAAAATAAACTGCTAATCTTGATGGAATATTTCGGAGGTAGAGTTGAGAGAATGTCGCAACGGTTTTTGATGGGAACGGGTTTGCCGAAGAACGCATCAAACATGATAACCAGCCAACGAGCCGGCCTTCGCATATCGGCAGCTCGTCAACCTAGCTTAAGCGAAAAAATTATCCTCAAATGAACTATTTTTCACCTGAAACTATGGCAGTCTGCCGATGTTTGAATAGATTACTAACGTGAAGAAGCCAGAGGATATAGCAACTGACGCGGGACATGATAGGGTAAAGAATGCCAAACCACCCGTCGAGCTACCCGCCGCAGAAGCACACGCCAATTCCTGGACGCAAGCGTGGGCCAAGGTGCGTTCTTGGTTTAAAATCCCTTATGGCTACGAGGACGAGACTGGATTTCATTACGGTCACGAACCAGCTCCAGTGACTGCTGCCGCCACCCCATCAATCTCCCATAAAGTCTTCACCGACCGCGCCTGTGATTCCGAGATGTTCATGGCGGGGACATCAACTGAGACCTCACCAGCACCCGCGCCGGAGCCGGAGATTTCCGCGGATCTGCAACGAGAGAAGCGCGAGCTGAAGGTCAATCCTTCCTGAGTTTCACGCCGTGGCTTGTTGGAAAAAACCGCGCTGCTTTAGGGTGATGTTCATCTCCAATTTTTCCATCACTTGAAGCATATCCTCCCAGACGCGGCGTTTCTCACTCATGGCTTGGTTACGGAGCAGGTATGCCGGATGATACGTGGGCATGAGCGGGATGCCACGATAGGTCTGCCAGTTGCCGCGCAGTTTCGTGATGCCAACCGTTTTGCCAAGCAACCCTTCAACGGCAGTTGCTCCTAGCGCGACAAGGACTTTGGGTTTGATCAAATCAATCTGCTCGTGCAGATATGGGATACAAGTGGCCATCTCGGCAAGCGTGGGTTTGCGATTGCCTGAAGATTCGCCGGGAGTGTCGGGGCGGCATTTCAAGATATTCGCGATATAAACTTCTGCGCGACTCACACCCATAGCCGTGATGATCTTGGTGAGAAGTTGTCCAGCCGCGCCGACGAAAGGTTCGCCATGCGCGTCCTCATCTGCACCAGGGGCTTCACCCACGAACATCAGCGGAGAATCAATATTGCCTACGCCGAACACCACGTTCGTGCGGGAAGATGCGAGGCTTGCGCACTTCAAACAGACCAGCACTCGAGTCTGCAACTCGTTGAACGCAGCGGCCTTATCGGAATATGCCGAGACAATTCGGGCGTGGGCGGCCAGCTTACTCGGTGTCACCATGCTCGTAATAAGCCGCTTAGGCATGGCCATCACTTGAGTGGGACGAGGAGTGGTCTTCGGCAGAACAGGAGAGCCAGAATCAACGACTGCGGGGCGACTCGGAGCAAGCGTCGCGGGAGAAGCCAGCGCGCGAAGTGTTTCCGCATGGACGCTAACGTTTCGCACCCCTTTGGATTTCAAATCCTCGAGATGCGCCATTGTGGCGTCGAGCAGTTGATTGTAGGCCGATGACATGGGCAACAGCGTAACGTTCAGCGGTCGATTTGCCAGTTGCAAAACGCATGAGACAAATGGTGGCGACTCGATCACAGCACAAACCCGCCTCGACACTTTGCTCATCGTTTGCTACCAACCTGACGTGCGTTCGGAATTGCTCAAAAACGTTTCCCGTATCGTGGTCAAACTCGGCACTGGCGTCCTTACGGACAGCCGGAAGCAGATTGAACCCGCGCAACTCGAACAGATAGTCGCGCAGGTTGCCGCTCTGCGAAAAGCCGGCAAAGAAGTCGTCGTCGTCACTAGTGGCGCGGTCGGCGCGGGCATGGGCGCGCTAGGTTTTGATACGCGTCCCGCTGATCTCGCGGAGAAGCAAGCTTGTGCTGCCGTGGGGCAGTCGCGGTTGATGTCCACATATGAAAAGCTTTTTGCAAAACACGATCTCGTCGTCGCGCAAGTGTTGCTCACACACGACGACCTTGAACATCACGAGCGCCATCTGAATGCGCGCAACACTCTCGTCACATTACTCGGGCACGGTGTTGTTCCCATCATCAACGAGAACGACGCGGTTTCATTCACGGAAATCAAAGTGGGAGACAACGACACGCTCTCGGCTCTCGTAGCTTCGCTGTTGCCTGCGGATTTGCTGGTGATTCTCACCACCGTGGATGGCGTAATCAAAAACTTTGGCCAGGCGACCGCGAAAGTGATTTCGACCATCGGCCAAATTGATGCGGACTTGGAAAAGATTGCGGGCGGCACGACGAGCGAAACGGCCGTCGGTGGCATGGCGACAAAGATTCAGGCGGCAAAGATCGTAGTGCGCTCCGGCATCCCGCTTGTGATCGCGTCTGGACGTAAACAAGACGCGCTATCGAACATCTTGGCCGGAGCGGATGAAGGAACGCTGTTCATCGCGCAGGAAGGAAAGTTGCGCGGTCGCAAACGCTGGATTGCTTTCTTCCATCATCCCAAAGGCGCGGTTTTCGTGGACGATGGCGCGAAGACGGCATTGCGCGAGGCTGGCAAAAGCCTTCTGCCCCCCGGAGTTTCACGTTGCGAAGGAGATTTCGATGCGGGCGACGTCATACGGATTTGCGATCTGAACGGGACTGAGTTCGCACGCGGCATCGCCAAATTCGGCTCCAAGGAGATCGAGAGTCGCACGCTCGCGCGTGTCGAACTTGTGCATCGTGACGACTTAGTAATTCTTTGATCAGCCAGAGAGCCGCAGAGAACACCGAGCAGGAATTTGAAAGTCTGTGCACTCTGTGTCTCTCTTGATAAAACTATGAAAAGAAAACCTGCAATTGAAGATTTGTTGAAGGTAATGGCTCGACTGCGTTCTCCCACTGGCTGCCCGTGGGATCGCGAGCAGGATCACATGACGCTCCGCCGCCACTCCATCGAGGAAGTCTATGAGTTGATCGACGCGATCGAGAACCGCGATGATCACGAGATGTCTGAGGAGCTTGGCGATCTTTTGCTGCAAGTGGTGTTTCATTGTCAGTTGGCGAGCGAGCGAGGCGCGTTTGATTTTGAAAAAGTCACACGTCATCTTGTGGACAAACTCATCCGCCGCCACCCGCACGTCTTTGGCACGACCAAGGTGAAAGACGTGGATGAAGTCTGGGCCAACTGGGAGCAGATCAAGAAAGCGGAGAAAGTCGGGACAAAGCACGAACGACCGTCTGCGTTGGATGGAATCCCAAAGCATCTTCCCGCCCTGCTCCGCGTCGAGAAGTTGGTGAAGAAGGCGCGCAAGGCGAAGTTGATTTCCGATGCGAAACCGACACGCAGAACGGCCAAGTCAGCCGTGGCCAAAGAACTTTTTGACCTAGCCGCCTATGCGCAAGAACGCGGCTGGACTGCGGAAGAGTTGTTGATGGGGGAAACTAAAAAGCGCGAGCGAGCAATGCGTAAGGCAGAGAAGAAGCGCAGACTTTAGACGTAAGACCTGAGACTTTAGGACTGCAATCATTTCGCCCGGATATTCCCCACGTAACTGATCGGGATGAACACGCCATTGCCTGCGTGGATCAGCTCCACCGCAGAGAGACGTGATCCGATGAGTTGACCCGACGCGCCGATGGTTGTGGACGTTTGTGAGGAGACAAATATCTGACTCGAAGTTGCCACCGCAACCATCGTGCTGCCATCGCCCGAACAGGCCACGCCATTGTAGGCCGGGGTTGGAAGATTGTTTCGAACCTGCCATGTCGCGCCAGCGTCTTGCGAGACATACACACCGCCCTCACCTACGCTCGCGATCATTCGCAAGCCATCTCCTGAACATGCCACAGAGGACCACGTCAGCGTGGATGATGGACCAGTGGGATTCCACGTCACGCCATAGTCATAAGAGACGTAAAGAAATCCAGTGGGTCCACTGCTGACGCCCGCCACCAATGTTCCGCCGTCTGCGGATGAAGCCACGCAACTCCAATTGCGGGTCGTATCGCGCGCGGTCCAATTCGTGCCGCTGTTCGATGACGTGTAAATCTGTCCGCCATTCACGCATGCCACAAGATTCACACCGTCGCCGGACGAGGCGATCGCGCTCCAGGCTCGGTTTGCATCACGCGGCGACCAATTGGATCCTGAATCTGTGGAAACATAAATCTGCCCCCCGTTCACACAAGCGGCCAACTTCACACCGTCCCAAGATGAAGCCACGCCTGTCCATGCCGTGTTGGGAGTGTGAGCCGTCCAACCTCCGCCGGAATTTGCCGAAGTATAAATGTTACCGCCGTTGACTCCAGCCACCCACTTCACGCCGTTGGCGGAGGAGGCCAAGCTCGACCAGTTCGCGGACGTCAAACCAGGCGACCACGTCACCCCCGAATTGGCTGATGAATGGGTCACGCCACCGGCGATCGCCGCCACCAACTTCTGCCCGTCTTGTGAGACGCCAACCGCTTTCCAATTCAGACTCAATCCGTTCGTGCGCCAAGCCAGACCGACATTTTTCAGCAAATTCGCCACAAGGATCGTTTGATTTGTGTTCTGCGCGATGATCCAGCCTGCCGCACCGCTTGCGGACACACGGATCGTTTCGCCCGCGTCAATATTCGCCGTCAGGGGCAACGTCACCACTGGAGGCGTGGTGTCGTTCGTCGCGAGGTAACCGTAATTGGGAAAGGCCTGGATGTTCGAATTGATGGCAACGGAGTTGAACTTGCGCCCTGGCACGTTGGTCAAGCCGCCGCCTGCGCCGTGGAAGTTCGTGGCACTGATCGAGCCGAGGAACGCGGTATTGGAAGTGTTCACGAATGCCACATTTGTCGAGAGCCGCGCGTCGGGTAGCGTACCGATGATGTTTGTGGCAGAAATATTCGTGAGTCCAAGCGCGCCGCCGATCAAGTTCGATGCCGTGAGAATTTTCGTGAACACCACATTGTTCGTCAGCAACGCCACGTTCGCCGAGAGATTCGTGTCATTGATCTTACCCGTGATATTCGTGGTCTGAATCGTTCCGCTGTAATTTGCGGCGCGCACAGCGTACGGCGTGGCCGTGATCTGTTGTCTTGGCGAGAGAGTTGTGAATGCGTTAGTGTCACCATTGGTGCGGACACCAATCTCAAGCCAACGAGCATTACCGTCGAAAGCTGCACTGCCAAACACAATCACAGTGGTGAAAAAACCGTTGGTCACGCCTGTGGGAGCATTGGTCAGCGGCCCTGCCATCTGCGTTCCAGCAGCAGCAGCGTCATGCAATGTAAAACGGAAATCTAACAGTCCTGTGACAGTAATGCCGTTGGAGTTAAACTGACCTTGGTAAGTGAAGGCGGACGTTTGCGCGACAACCGCCAGAGCTGACGACAATAATCCCAGACAAGTGAATAACTTAAATTTCACAGTGGTATGTCTTACCACAAATCTCGCTGCCGACAAGAGGCAACAAGGCTTGAAGCGGGGCAAAAGCGGCTGGCCGTTATAATCAAATCTCCCACTTCACGGAAACCGTGAGTTTTTTTCCGAAGCGGTTGTTGTAATGAAGCTGCCGCTGCGAGACGCCGTATTCGTGGACGAGTTTGGTGATCTTCACGTCGTAGCAGCAGTATTCCGCTATCTCCAACATCTTGCCTTCCTTGAACCACTCAATGGCTTGCAAACCCTCGGCAGTTTTCTCCACACCGAACGTCGCTGTGGCTATGGAGTCGAGTGAGAGCCGATGGTTTAGGATATTTTGCAAATCCACAAGCATGTCGAGCGTGGGCAGTTGCGTGAGATCAAAAGGCGTATAGCCATGTAGGACTTCGTAATCGAAGCGCAGCACATTGAAACCCACGACAAGATCGGCACGTTGAAGTTCCGTGAGCAGGTCGTTGACTTGTTTCTCGCCATATATGCGATACTCGCCGTGCGCGGTGTTGTAGGTCACGCCGACGCTAAGCCCCATGCGATTGATGTTGCCCCATCCGCCCACTTCATCAGCAGACTTTTGTGTTTCCAGATCGAAATAGACGATGTTCTTGGCCATTAGCTCGGCTTGGGTTGCTTCGGTTCTTAATCTTAATCAAAACTTGCAGGCGACGAGGCAACAAGTCACTCCGGACAACTCGCTTCACATCGCGCCTTAGAGTTTTAAAAGCGCCCCAAGACTAAGATTAAGAAAAACGGGAAGCGAGTCGCGAATTGACCGCGCGCGCTTCCTCGCTACGCTGCCGCCATGCAGGAATCCGAAACGACTATGCTCATCGCGCAGCAGCTGCGGTCGGGGCTGTCGCGCCTCTACGCTGATTTGCTTGGGCGGCGCGTCTTCAAGTTCCTGCTGGCATTGCACGGCGTCGGCGCGTTTGCGCTCATCACATTTGGTGTAATGTTGGGGAAATTCAGCGTGGCGCGGTGCGTGGTTCGTCCGCTCGTTGCCCGCGAGATTTCCCGCGCAGGGGTGAAGCTGTTGCCGATGTTTCTGTTCGCCTCCTTGGCGATGGGCTTTCTCATTATCGGTCAGGCAGCACCGTGGGTGTCCAGGGTGGGCGGTGAAAACACATTTCTCGGCGACATCATGGCCATCGTTGTCGTGCGTGAACTTGGTCCCCTGCTCACGGCGTTCCTCGTGCTGGCGCGAGTCGGTACGGCCAACGTCGTCGAACTGGGCACGGCTCGTGCAATGGGCGAGGTGGAATCACTCGAAGCGCTCGGCATTGATCCGGTGCATTACTTCGTCATGCCACGCGTCATCGGTATGGCAGTGGGAATTTTTTCTCTCACGGTATATCTAATCCTCGGCACGGTCGGCAGTGGTTATCTATGGGCGTTCGTCCAGCATGTGCCGCTGCAACCAAGTGATTACTTCAACCAGCTCGCGGGTGCACTCTCATATCTCGATTTCATTTTGCTCGCGCTTAAGACGTGTGCGTTCGGCTGCATCATTGCCATCGTGACGTGTTATCACGGGCTGGCGCAGCCGTTGCAACTGGATCAAATCTCCAACGCCACCGTGCGTGCCGTCGGCCAAAGCGTCATTGCCTGCGTGCTGATCGACGCGTTATTCATCATCGCTTACCTCACTGTTTGATGAATGACTCATCGAGACCCCTAACTCAAACTCCAGTGCTAGAAATGCGAGGCCTCACCGTGGCTTCGATGAAAACCCCTAGCGTCACCGTGGCGACAGGTTTGAATTGGACGGTCCATGCTGGCGAGTTTTGGGTTGTGGGCGCGCTACAACATTCCGGCAAGAGCGATTTCCTGATGACGGCTGGCGGAATCATGTCGCCGGCGGATGGAGAATTCAAATTCCTTGGTGAAGCGATGCCGATTTTCGAGGAAACCCGCATGGCACATCGGTTGAAAATGGGATTCGTGTTTGATGGCGGACAACTGCTCGGTTCGCTGACAATCGCGGAGAACATCGCGCTGCCATTGCGCTACCACTCAAAGATGACGGTAGTGGAAATCGAATCGCGCGTGACAGAGCTGCTGACGGCGACCGACCTGACGCCGTGGGCAAATAACACGCCAGTGAACGTGGCGCGCAGTTGGCAGCAGCGCGCCGGACTTGCCCGCGCGCTGGCATTATCACCGGAAGTGTTGTTGCTCGACAGTCCGCTCACAGGCTTGGACGTTCGCCACACGGTCTGGTGGCTGGGATTTCTTGGCGAACTGTCGAAAGGTCATCGCATCGTGGGTACAAAGGCTCTGACCCTAGTGGCCACGGCTGATGATCTTCGACCATGGCGAGGGCATGCGAATCGAGTGGCGTGCTTGAGTGGCGGAAAATTTCTGTCGCTAGGCGATTGGTCAACTGTGGAGAACTCGCAAGAATCGGCTCTGCAGGAATTATTGCAGCATTGAGGGCCGTGAGTGGTGGGCGCTGAGGGATTCGAACCCCCGACCTACTCGGTGTAAACGAGTTGCTCTAACCAACTGAGCTAAGCGCCCGAACTGAACCGTAGCATTTCAGAGTCGCTAGAATAGATGATTTTTTTGGACGCTCAAGAGCTATTGTTTTGATGACGGTCGCGGCAAAAGATTTGGCCAAGGCGAGTCTACGCTGCCAATTGAGCTCAGAGCGACGTCATCACGCGAGCCATTTCCATAGCAGTCTGTGCGGCTTCTACTCCACGATTGTGCTTGGGGTCTAAGCAGCGAGCTTCAGCTTGTTCCTTGTTCTCTAAAAGCAACACTTCATGAATCACGGGAACGCCGTGTTTAAGCTGTATCTGCATGAGCGCGTCGCTCACCGCTTCGCCGATGTGCTGCGCGTGCGTCGTTGCGCCGCGCAGAATCACACCGAGGCAAATCACTGCTGAGGGTCGAGGGTCGAGGGTCGATAGCTTTGCGACGACGACGGGGATTTCATACGCGCCGGGGACGCGCACGATTTGCACCTTCGCTCCCGCACGTTTCAATTCCGACACGGCGGCGTTCAACATGCCGTCTACGTAGCGACTGTTGTAACGCGATGCCACGATTGCAAATGAACCGCTCGACTTACTGGCTTTGGTTTTCTTGACCGGCTTGAGCATGGCTTTAGGCCGTGGCAGCTATGGTTTCCACAGCGGCATTGTTTTCGAGGAAAGTCATAACCTTCTCTGTGGAGATCTGGTCGTAAATCTCGACGATGCCGTTGCGCTTCTGCAAATCTTTGATGAATTTGTCCGGCGGAATCTTATACATGGACGCCATCGACTGGATGCGACGGAGAACCTCTTCCTGCGAGACTTTAATTTCTTCTTTCTCGGCAATCCTTTGCACGATGAACGCCAGCTTCACACGTTCCTTGGCGTTGGCGTTGGCGGCGGAGTAGATGGCGTCTTTTTCTTTTTCGATGACATCCTTTTGTACGCCGCGTTTGGCATTTTCTTGAACGAGGTTATAGACCACGTTGCGTGTCTCGTTGGCGACAGCGGCTTCGGGCAGGTCGAAGTTGACCTTGCCAAGCAGCGCTTTGACGACCTGTGATCGCGTGTCGCTGTTCTGTTTATATTTCAATTCGCTTTCGAGATCACGGCGCACGCCTTCGCGGAGTTTTTCAAAGCTCTCAGCCTCGAACGTCTTGGCAAACGCATCATCCAGCACCGGCAAGGCCTTCTCTCTCGCCTCAACGACTTCGACTTCGTACACACCTTTGAGCCCAGACAATTCTTTGCTGACGAAATCCGCCGGGAAATCCACGGTCACAGTGCGTTTGTCGCCGGCCTTTGCGCCGATCAACTGCTCGCCGAATCCAGGGATGAACGAGCCTTCCTTCATCTCGATCCAGAACCCTTGATTCGCCGTAAGGCCCTTGGCTGTGGGCGCGATTTCAGCGAGAGGCTTGCCATCGCTCGTGCCGGAATAATTCACTACAGCGATGTCGCCCGTCGCGAGTCCGCGATCCACCTTAGCGAAGTCAGCGCGTTGTTCGCGGAGCATTTCGATGGCTTTCGCCACATCGGCCTCAGTCACTTCCTTGGCTTCGCGCTTGATCGGCAGCCCTTTGTATTCGGGCAATTCAAATTCAGGATGCGTCTCAACAGTGGCAGCGAACATGAGCGATTGACCACGCGTGAACTGAATCTCTTCAATGTCGGGATAGCCAATCACTTCAATATTCTTTTCCTTGATCGCATCGCGGTAAGCGTCACCAATCAGTTTGCGCTTCACTTCATCCTTGATGGAATCGCCGTGTTTTTTGACCACCATGGTTATGGGAGCTTTGCCAGGGCGGAAGCCAGGGATGTTAGATTCCTTTTGGAAACTCTTTTCCATCGCGGCGAAAGCGGTGTCCACTGCGGCGGCGTCCACTTCAATGCGGACGAGTTTCTTGCATGGGGCCAAATTTTCGACTGTGACGTTCATAAAGGTAATATTGCGACCGTTGAATTTGAAAAGCCGACAGTGGTTTTCCCCGATTCAACGGGCTGGAGAGGGTAGCAACTGGAAAATGACCGTCAAGAACGGCTTCGGCACAATTGGTGGCCTTTGGTTTCTGTGAATTTGCCTATTTGGCGTGTTGCTTGGCGACCTGAACCCTTAACAATAACAACCATGCTGGGGCAGTGCCGTTGTTTGGTAACGATGTATCCGGCTGGCGATGTAATCCGATAACGCGCGCAAGAATCCACTCGATGCCACTCCATAAATTGAGTCTGTCGAGGAGGGGGTTCACAAAATTAGTGATAGGGCAGTAGCGGACATTCTTCGGATTGGTGTGGTGGACGGCATGGTGATACGGGGTCTGCAACAAGCGAATCTTTTGCAGAAAGGTGACAATGCATCCATTCTCCTTGCAGGTCTGGTGCGACCATTTGTGGACTTGATTGGCGTTGGCGCTGATGACGGCAAAGAGCCACAACTACCACGTCAATATATCGAGCCCCCCTGCGACGAGGACAATCACCGCCGAGAAGCACAGCAAGTCCCACGAACTTTGCCACCAGTTATTAAGCGTCATGTAGCGGGGTAGGTGATGGTGTATGACGTTGGCCTTGCCGATGAACGAGCCGATAAGCGGCGTGTTCTCGCGGACGTAGGCGTCCTCAAACCAATGGACGATTCCGGCGCTAAAGTCCGCCAAGCTGATGATCAGCAGGGATTGCCACAGCACGTTTATGAATTCATTCATACGGCGGAATATGTATCTCAATTTCAGACACGGGTGTTAATTGATAGTAGTGCAGCGACATCTCTGTAGTTCGATAACCTGACCCAGATGGGAGAGAAGTTACGCGGTGGCGTTTCTCAACATCTGCGCATCGCAGCATCCGAAACAGTATTGCGTACTTTTTTGCCGGGAATATTGCAGAACTTGCGGAAGAAGTTCTCGAAACTGAAGGTGTCATTGCGCGAGGGTTATCATCCGCAAGTGTTAACCTGGTTGTCGGCGCAGGAGATTGATTTGTCCATTGGACTGATCGGCGGGAAACCCCCCAGCGGCGTTCACGCAGTGCCGCTATTCGATGTCTCACTCGGCTTGTTAGTGCAAAAAACAAGCAATCTAAAATCAGCGGATGAACTTTGGAACCGCGACCGCATCGAGGAATCCTTTATCACCGTGCCAAGCAATGAGCCAATACTTCGCGCGTTTGGGGATGGGTTGGCGAAGCGCAAAGTGGAATGGATCAGCGGCATCGAGGTA
>WBXK01000024.1 GCA_008933055.1 Verrucomicrobiota bacterium
GAAAGCCCCAACCCTGAGCCATGCGCCTTGCCGTGGGTGGCGAATGGCTGGAACAATTTCCCCGCCATCTCCGGCGCGATGCCGGGCCCGTTGTCCTTGATGTCCGTCCGCACTTTCTCCGCCTCAACACTGAAACTGAGTGTGATACAGCCATCGTCCTGCAACACATCCACGGCATTGTGGATGAGATTCACGAAGACGCGCCGCATGAGTTTGGTATCGAGACTCAAAAAGATTTCCGGCGCAGGATCCCTGAGGGTCAACGCCACGGATTTGATCTCGAGTTCACCACGCAACTCCGCAGTCACCTGTTCGATGAACCTAGCGTAGTTCACCGGCGCACGGGATAGGGATTGTTCTCCTTGGGTGAACTGCAGGATGTCTGTGATGAGATCGTTGATGCGCACGATCTGTTTTTGGATACGTGATTGGGCATTGGTGCGGAACTGGAGAGGCGCATCGGCTTTGCCGAACATCTCAGCGGTGAGGCCGATGATGTTCAACGGATTCTTCAGATCGTGGATGATGGAGCGGGCGAAACGTCCGACGGCAGCGAGCCGCTCCGCTTGCACGACTTCGCGAAGATAATGTTGGTTAAACTCCCGGAGGCGATCGCTCAAGAGCTGGAGCATCGCCGCGGCGAGAGCGGGCTCGCGCGCGATCAATGCCTGCATCGCGGCGCGTGAAACGAACAGCACACGCGTGGGCATCACGGCCGTTGCATTGGCGGAGCGCGGCAGTTGTTCAATCACTGACATCTCACCGAAGACGCAACGGGGCGCGACCTGTGTGAGCACTTGCCGTTGGGCGTCATTGATCACGCCGGAGATCTCCACTAGCCCTTCCATTACCACGTAAAGTCCATCACCGGGATCGCCCTCACGAAAAACTTCCTGCCCTGCTGAGAAAGTCCGCTCCTGCGCCACCGCTGTGACGCGCGCCAACTCTTCCGGCTTGAGAAGCCGGAAGAGTTCAGCGGATGCCAGCGAGGTCACTCGGAAACTTTAGGCAAAGATCCTGCCGCGTCAAAGCTTCTTGAACATCCCAAGGCTCGTGGTGCCTATCCGCGCGGCTCCAGCCTCGACTAATTGTTGCGCCAGCTCCGCATCGCGGATGTTGCCCACGGCCTTGATAGCGATCTTTTCATTCAGCACTTCGCGGATGGCCTTGATGTCGTCCGCATCCACGCGCGAGTCCGGCCAGAAATCTGTCCCGGTAGAAATACACTTCACGCCCGAATCGGAGATGTAATCGCAGGCCTTGATGAGTTCCGCACGGGTAAGCGCACGAGTCTCCAACACCGCGCAGACCGCCCGTTCGTCCGCCGCGTCCACCACGTCGTTCAGCTCACGCATCATGGCTTTGTGCGAATTATTTTTGAGATGATCTAGGTTCAGCACGAGTTCGATCTCTTGCGCACCGAAATCCACCGCCACCTCCGCCTCGTAACGCTTCACATCGGAATCACTCGTCCCCATCGGAAAACCGACAAGCGCGATGACCTGAACCGCGCTGTCTTCTAATCCCGCCGCCGTCAGCATCAGGCGCGACCCCGTCACGCCGACGGCGCGTATGGCCTTGGCGCGAGCATCAGCACACAGCGCGGCGAATTCCTTCGGCGTGACGATGGGTTTCCAATAAGCGAAATCGGTCTTGGCAGCGAGATTAGCGAGTTGTGTTTGGTTCATAATCGAACAGCGACCCTAGTTTTCCTTCCACGACGACGGATGAAAAGGTTTTAATCATGAAGCATACTTTCTTCACGCTCCGTTAAGGTTCGGCGAGGTATTATTAATCGATGAAAATAAATTCAGCCCTCCTTGCTGTGAGTTTGCTCACGGCGAATATGACCGATTGTTGCGCACATCCCGGCCATGATGAATCGTCGCCTGCGCTTTACTCGGCGGCGGGCGAAACTATCTCAGCCCCCGCACCGACGACTTCCGGCCAACCCAAAATAACAATCAGCATCTTAGGCGACTACCGCATTTTTCAGTCGAATGGCCTGCCCGATCACAAGCCGGGCGGGTTTCCCAATGCCGGCAATCCCAACCGTATCTCCGCGCAGAGCTACAATTTCCGCGTCGCGCTCAAGCCGCAGACCAACGCTACGCCCCGCGATGCACGCGGTGGTTGGTTCGGCGTTGCGCTCAACGGTGTGCCGTTCGAGCCGGGCACGGGCGAATTCTGGAACGGTCAACGCGAATGGAATTACGAGGCTAAATCCGGTTTCATCAACCTCGGCCTCGACGCGAACAATGCCCACGTTCAACCCACCGGCGCGTATCATTATCACGGCTTGCCCACGGGTCTGATGGATAAACTCGGCAGCGACGCGAAGAAGATGCTGCTCGTCGGCTACGCAGCAGACGGATTTCCCATCTACACCAGCTACGGCTACGCAAACGCCACCAACGCCACAAGTGCGTTAAAGAAGATGCGTTCAAGCTGGCAGATCAAGAAGGGCGAACGCTCCGGCGGCCCCGGCGGAAAACACGACGGAAAATTCACGAGCGACTACGAATACGTAGCCGGGAGCCGCGATCTGGACGAGTGCAACGGACGATTCGGAGTCACGCCGGAATATCCACAAGGCATCTATCACTATTACATCACGGATGAATTCCCCAACCTCGCACGCTCATGGCGCGGGACGCCGGATGCGAGCTTCTTCAAACGCGGTCTAGGCGGACGTGGCCCACGCGGACCGCGTGAGCAACGAGGTCTTGGCGCACCACCGCCACCGCCACGGGGTTGAAAATACTTATAAAAAAGCCGGGCGAAGTTTCCTTCGCCCAGCTTTGAGTTTTGAGATTGCTGCGGATTATTTCCAGATCATGTCCGCCACGGTCTTGCCGGCGGGTATGAACGGGATGACGTGTTCGCTGTAAGGCACAACCACGTCGAGCACGTAGGCTTCGTCTGAATCCAACATGCGTTGCATCGCGGCGCGGAGGTCTTTTTTATAAATCACGCGCTCGCATTTCACACCGAAGGAATTACAGACCTTCACGTAGTCAGGATAAATCTGCGCGCGGTCAGCGGGGTTGCCGAGATACGTGTGACCACGGTTGCCCGCGTAGAAGTTGTCTTCCCATTGCACCACCATGCCGAGGTGCTGGTTGTTCAGGATAATGGCTTTCGCGGCGATCTTCTCGACCTTCGCCGTGGCGAGTTCTTGAATGTTCATCAGGAACGAGCCGTCGCCATCAATATCAATGACCTGCTTGTCCGGAAATGCCACCTTCACGCCGAGCGCAGCGGGAAAGCCGTAACCCATCGAGCCGAGGCCGAGGCTGCTGACAAACTGGCGTGGGAATTTGTATTTGTACCATTGCGCAGCCCACATCTGGTGCTGGCCTACGCCGGTTGTGATGTAGGCATCGCCCTTGGTGAGATCATAGAGCGTCTCCACGACCATCTGCTGGATGATGCATTGGTCTTCGTTGCCCTTGAGGTGATCTTTCATGTGATCGCTGTTGGCGATCTCAGCGGTGATGCCGTAGGCGAATGGCGCTTTCTTTTTCCACTCGCCGATCTGATCGAGCCACGCGGTGTGCTTCTTGTTGAGCGGACGCTTGGCGATCATCTTATTGAGGCGCGTCAACGCGTCTTTGATGTCGCCGACCACAGGCAAGTGGGCCTTGCGGTTCTTGTTTAACTCGGACGCGTCAATGTCCACATGGACAATCGTACCGTGCTTGCAAAATTCCTCGAACTTGCCGGTCACGCGATCATCAAATCGCACGCCGAACGCGAGCAATAAGTCCGCACCACTCTTCATCTTAACCATCGGATCGTTGAAGGTCTTGCGCTTTTCGTATTCGCCGTTGACCGCCCAGTTCGCCACGGCAGAACCGTGCATTCCCAGCCAGCGCAGGGAGAGAGGATGCGTTTCCGGGAAACCGCCCAAGCCCATGAGCGTGGTCGTGACGGGAATGTTAAAAGCTTCGGCGAACTTCTTGAGTTCTGCCGCCGCACCGCTGGTGATGACGCCGCCGCCGCAATAAAGCACCGGGCGTTCGGCCTTCTCAATCAAGCCGATGATCTCGTTCAATGCGAGTTCGTCGGCTTTGAGGTCGGGCTGATTGTAGCCCCGCAATCCTTTCTTGATCTGCTCGAGCGTCGGCCAGACGGGTTGGGCTTTGGCTTGTTGAACGTCTTTCGGGAAATCAATCACCACCGGGCCGGGCCGACCGGACTGTGCGATGTAAAATGCCTCCTTGACGATGCGAGGGATGTCGTTGATGTCCGTGACGAGATAGCTGTGCTTCACGATGGGCAGCGTGACGCCGATCATGTCGGTTTCTTGAAACGCACCGCGACCGATCATCGCCTGCGTCACTTGGCCCGTGATGGCGATGAGCGGGCAGGAATCCATGTAAGCATCAGCGATGGCGGTGACGAGATTCGTCGCGCCCGGACCGCTGGTGCCCATGCAAACGCCAGCCCTGCCGGTGACGCGCGCATAACCTTCCGCCGCAAACGAACCGCCCTGTTCATGACGCGGCAGGATGGTGCGGATCTTGGATTTGGTGAGCGACTGATGGATTTCCATGCTCGCGCCGCCGGGATATGCAAAAATGACTTCCACCCCTTCGCGTTCGAGCGCTTCAACGAAGATGTCGCGGCCAAATTTGGCCTGACCGACTTCGTTGCGCTTGGAGGCAGCGGTGGATTTCGTGGACTTCGCTTTCGCGGTTTCGGATGTTTTGCTCATACTTTCTTTCTGGTTTTGGCTGGACACTGAAGGCAACAAAAAACCCACAGCCGTTTCCAGCCGTGGGTTCTTGTTAAAATCTTCTCAATCTCGACAAGAGCCAACGGCCTCGCTTACTACGAGGACTACTACCGTTACTAATTTTCGGATCATTCCGCTCATTTCGAGCTTAAAGTAGGCAATCTGCAGGCAAAGGGTCAAGTCTTGATTAAAAACGAACAGGCCCCAAGTTCATGACTTGCGGCCTGTGGGTTTGAAACTTTTCAGGCTGCGGGTTCAGCGGGCGCGACAGGCTTGTAAGCTTCGATCTTCTCGATGCGTTGCCGACGTTTCGAGCCGTCCACTTCGGATTCAACTTCGTCGCCTACTTTGCGGTTCAACAACGCCTGACCCACTGGCGTGAGGTAGCTGATGATGTTCTTCTCTGCATCGAAATCCCACGCGCCGAGCACCGTGAATACTTCGCTCTTCCTAGTGTTCAGGTCGGTGGCGTGAACAATCGTGCCGATGTTGACCACGTCTGTGCGGACGTTCGAAAAATCCGTGCCCCTTGCACGATTCAACAAGGCTTCCAGCTCATCTTTGCGGCGCATGAGAACTTTCTGCATCTCTTTCGCCGCCTTGAATTCATGGTTCTCACGCAAATCGCCGTAGCTGCGCGCTGTCGCGATTTCTTTGGAGTTTGCGGGGATCTTTTTCTGCACCAGCTCAGTATATTCGGTTTTACGACGTTCGAGGCTGTCCCACGAAACATAGATCGCGGAGTCTTGCTTGGTCTGCTCGCCGGAGATGAGCGGTTGGACGGACGGATGCCGTTTCACGATGCGGGCGAGCATGGAGCGCTTGTCCATGTCCTCGAACACGGGAGAGAACTTCAACGCGCGGGTCAAATCCATCACCACTTCGATGTCCGCCGTGCCGGTAAGATCAGCGACTAAATCCTGATCGGACATCATGAAATCGCGCAGGCGACTCGAACGCTTTTCGTTAAACTGATCGCGCTCCATCGCAGTGAGCATGGCGCGGAACACTTCCGGTCCGAGGATGTCCGCAAAATCATCGCTACGTTCCTTGCCGAGCCAGAGGAGTAGTTCGCTGCTCGCAGCATGCTGACTGATAAGGCGGGCGAGCGTTTCCTTCAGCTCACCCATCTTGCCGTTCGCGGCCATGATACTGGCAAATTCTTTGCACAGCTTGGCAGAAACGATGTTCAACGCGGCGCGCAACGTCTCACTCCAACGTTCCGGCTGGGAGGCTTTGAAGGATTCCAACGTGCGCCGATGTTTGGCGGCGGGAATCGCTTCGAGCAACGGCCCAAACTTCACGCCTTCTTGCATCCAGAGTTGCGGCGCGGAGATCTCGTCGACTGCGGGCACGAGATTGATGATGGCCGCAACGTCATCACGTGCGAAAATGGCTTCAAGTGCCACTGCGGTCTGTGTGCGGATGTGCGACGGGATGTCCGCGTTCAGCGCGGCGACGACCTCCTTCACTGCTGCTTCCTTGTTCGACAGATCAGCCGCACTCTTCACAAACTCGGTCGCGATGGTTAGTTTGGCCTTTAGCCCTTTTGCCGCGCGGAAATCTGCGAGCAAACGCGCTTGCAACGACGTTTCCTGGGACTGATAGACAATGGCTTCGGTCTTCTTGGTGGGCACGACGAAGTGCCCGTCCTTCTTCATCTCTTGCTTGGCAACTTCCCACCACTTCTTCCAGTCGTCAGCGATCACGTCAGGGACGAGCACCGCTTGAACCTGATCGAGCGTGGCTTTGCCGCCGTAACTGTTGAGAACCACTTTGATTAGATCGAGGTGATGAAGAGCGGCAGTTTTTTGCAGACCTTCGAGATCAACGGATTTGCGCGCGAGGATGTGATCCTTTGGAATCGCCTTGAGCGAATCCGCGGCGAACGTCAGGTCCATCGTGTGCCCGGGCTTGCTAGGGAAATCAATAATGAAGCGCGCAAAGACGGTGTCCACAGTCTTGATGCGACCGAAGCCCCAGCTCCGGTGCGAACAAAAGCCACTGGTGGTGAGTAAAACGAGCGGGTCAACCTGACGGCCCTCGATTTTTCCTGCTGCTGCCAGCTTCTCGAATTCTTCTTTCATAAAATTTTGGTTATTCCTCGCGTCACTACACTCAGCTTGCCAACATTAAACGAAGTGAACGGCCAAAAACCAAGAGAAATTGCGGCGCGCATCCTCGGCAAGCGACGTTTTAGTGACGATTACACGGAGACTTTGCTCGAACATGCACTCATACCAGCGCGGCTTTCGTCCGCTGATCGTGGCCTCACGCAGGAACTTGTCTTCGGCATCATCCGCTGGCAAGAAACTCTCGATTGGCTCATCGCGCGCAAGACCCAAGGCCGCACCCAGAAGCCGGGCTTGCAGGATTTGTTGAGGCTCGGACTCTACCAGATTTTTTGGCTGGATCGCATCCCCGACCACGCCGCCGTCCATGAAACCGTCGAACAAGCCAAGCGCGACGGCTTCGGCTCACAAGCTGGCTTCATCAACGCCATTCTTCGCGGTTATCTCCGCGAAAACGAGGAGACGCGTGCGTTGCTCAATGAATTAAAAGCTTCTCAGCCCGCGCTCGGCTACTCGCATCCCGAATGGCTTGTGCGGCGCTGGCAAAAACAATTCGGCGACGAACGCACCCGTCAATTACTAGAATCCAACAACACGCCGCCAAAGAACTTCGCACGCCTCAACACCCTAAACTTTGGCAAACCCCCTGCCGCCCCCGACGAGAAACGCGTCCACCGAGGCGTGCCGGAGAGAATCACTGAAGCTGGTCAGTTTCTTACGTTCTGGCGCGATGAAGGCGTGGACTATGACTTTTTCAGCCGCGATTGGACGGGTGACGGACTCATGTTCGAGCTGAAGTCACATCCGCCCCTGAACACACTGGAGAGTTTTCAGAAAGGTTGGTTCTATATCCAAGACCCTAGCACCGGGCTTGCCGTCCGCGAACTCCATCCGCGCCCCGGCGAAACCATTCTCGATCTATGCGCCGCACCCGGTGGCAAGACCACGTTCATCGCGCAACTGATGAACAACCAGGGCCGCATCATAGCACACGACAACGTCCCCGACCGCCTAAAGTTGATCCAAGAAAACATCACCCGTCTCGGTGTGACCTGCGCCGAAACCACATCAGCCCTCGACCCTCGACTCTCGACCTTCGACCGCATCCTCGTGGACGCCCCATGTTCCAACACCGGTGTGCTGCGTCGTCGCGTGGATTTGCGCTGGCGCATCCAGCCTGACGAGATCGAACGCCTCCGTGCCACACAACTAGATTTACTCCATAAATCCGCCGCGCGATTGAAACCCGGGGGCACGTTGGTATACAGCACATGCAGTCTCGAACCAGAAGAGAACACCGCGCTGGTGCAACAATTCCTCGCCACGCAACCCGGCTTCAAACTGGAACGAGAACGGCAATTGCTCCCGTTCGTGGATGGCGTGGACGGCGCATACGTGGCGCGGATGGTCAGGGTTTGACCAATCCATCGGCTTGAAGCAGTTTCAAATATGGAATAGTCGCCCCCCAGCCGCCGAAGTGTTCACTCGCCAGCTGGAACGAAACCACGTCCGGATGTTTCTCCAAAATGGCGTGAACGATTTGGCGCAGTTGCCCGATGCCGTTGCCGTGGATCATTCGCACCCGCAACCCCCCCCCGGCACCCGACACTCCATCAGATATTCCAACACCAACGACTTCACCTCACACGGCTGAAACGTGTGCAAGTCCATCACCCCATCAATCGGTAGTTGCATGGGTTCTTCGTCCACAATGACATTAAAACACGACGGCGATTTCATATACACGCACAAATGTCTGTTGAAAACTGGCGGTACACGCGATCTTATTTTCCCGCGTTCGGTTTTCCTAATTCACGATCAAGTTTTTCAATTCCCACCGTTGCCCGGCGTTGAGTAGTGTTGCAGCAAAATGAATCCTGAAACGTCGAACAACGGATCACGTGACTCGCGAGGCTTCTGGTCGCTCATCGCCACACAATTTCAGGGCGCGTTCAGCGATAACGTCCTCAAGAACCTCGTCGTGTTCATGATGCTGGGCGCGGGATTGACGCTCGCGGAAAAACATCGCATCGGCGAACTCGTCAGCGCGTTGTTCTCGCTCCCCTTCATCCTCTTCTCGATGGCGGGCGGATTTTTCGCCGACCGTTACAGCAAACGCACGATTATCATCGGCGTGAAAATCTTCGAAGTGTTCGTGATGTTGCTCGCGCTGGCAGGTTTGATTCTGCAACAACTCCCGCTGCTGCTGGGTTGTGTGTTTCTGATGGGAACTCACAGCGCGTTCTTTGGCCCGTCCAAATATGGCGCTTTGCCGGAGCTGCTGCTGGAGAAAAAACTTTCTTGGGGCAACGGCATCCTCGAACTCAGCACGTTCATGGCAATCATCCTCGGCACCGTCACCGCCGCATTGCTAGCTGAAAACTTTCGCGGTCAACACGGCTGGTCCGGCGCGATCCTTGTTGCTCTCGCTGCCATCGGCCTCATCGCCAGTCTGGGTGTCACGCGCATTCCGGCGGCGAACCCAGCGAAGAAGTTCAAGGTAAATTTCTTCGCAGACTTCATCGCCAGCTTGAAGGTGGCGCGCAGTGACAGAACTCTCACTCTTGCGATTGTCGGCAACACTTACTTCTCATTCCTTGGCGCGCTGATCCTGCTCAACTTGTTCTTTTTCGGCTCGGATGTATTCGATGTTTCTGAAACCAAGATCGGCCTCTTAAATGTCGCACTCGCCATCGGCATCGGCTTTGGCAGCATGGCGGCGGGCTATCTCTCCGGCGGCAAGATCGAATATGGACTCGTGCCGGTTGGCGCAATCGGCATGGCTATCGCGTGTTCGCTTTTGTTCTCATCGAGCGTATTGCTGCCAAGTGCGTTGGTGTTGCTCGCCCTGCTTGGATTCTCAGGCGGTTTCTTTATCGTGCCAATTTCGGCACTGTTGCAACATCGCCCGGAAAAAGAGCGTAAAGGCGAATTACTCGCGGCGGCAAACCTTCTGTCATTCGTCGGCGTGTTCGCGGCTTCCGGCGCACATTATGTTTTCACGGAATTTCTGCATCTCACACCGCGAGACATTTTCTTCATTGGCGGGATACTCACTATTACCGGAGCGTTTTACGCGCTGTGGTTGCTGCCCGATGCTTTCCTACGTTTCATCATGTGGATCGCCACGCACACGATCTATCGAATCAATGTGCTGGGCGGGGACAATGTTCCATCCAAGGGCGGCGCGCTGTTCGTCTGCAATCATCTCTCGCTCGCCGACGCGTCGTTGCTGCAAGCCGCAGTGGACCGCCCCATCCGCTTCATCATGTTGAAGGCGATGTACGACAAACCTATCATCGGCACTTGGGCAAAACTCACCGGCGCAATTCCAATCTCTTCCGAACTCCGACCACGCGATATGATCAAATCCCTCCAAGCCGCTAGCGAAGCGATCAAGAATGGCGAAGTCGTCTGCATTTTCGCCGAAGGTCAGATCACGCGAATCGGTCAGATGATGCCGTTCCGTCGCGGCTTCGAGCGCATCATGAAAAATATGGAAGCTCCGATTATTCCCGTCGGATTGGATGGCGTGTGGGGCAGCATCTTTAGTTTTTCGGACCACAAGTTCCTTTGGAAGTGCCCGCGCCGTTTTCCATACCCGATCACCGTGAATTTCGGTAAGGTCATGCCACCGACCGCGACGGCATTTGAGGTGCGTCAGGCGGTACAGGAACTTTTGGCCGAAGCTTGGGCGGAACGCAAAACCCGGATGCGCCCGTTGCACCATGCGTTTGTGATTTCCGCCCGTCGCCGTCCGCGCCGCATCGCGATGGCCGACGCAACAACGCCTCCCGTGACATTCAGCGGCGCACTCAGGAGAAGCATCCTTCTCGCGCGCCGCCTGAAAAAAGTCTGGGCCGGGCAGAAGATGGTTGGCTTGATGTTGCCGCCAAGCGTTGGCGGCGCGCTGGCAAACTGGGCTGCGCTCTTCTGCGGTAAAGTCCCTGTGAACCTTAACTACACGCTCTCCGAGGAATCCCTAGCCTCGTGCGCCAAACAATGTGAGCTCGATAGCGTCCTGACCTCACGGGCCTTCATGGACAAGGTGAAGCTCAAACTGCCCGGCGAAGTGGTGTATATCGAGGACGTGATGCAGCCGTCGCCGTCAGCGTGCGAAAAGCTCACCGCGCTGTTCATCGCACGATGTTTGCCCGTAGCTTGGATTGACCGCGCGATAGGCGTTCGGCAATCAACAACCAACAATCCACTTGATGATCTGGCCACCATCATTTTCTCCAGCGGCAGCACCGGCGAACCCAAGGGCGTGATGCTCTCGCACTACAACGTCGGATCGAACCTAAATCAACTCGGCCAGACCTTTGCGTTCGGCGGCAAAGACAAAGTCCTCGGAGTGTTGCCATTCTTCCATTCGTTCGGGTTCACTGGCACGCTCGTGCTGCCCGCAGTGCTGGGCATCGGCGTTGTTTATCACGCCAATCCGCTCGATGCGAAAACCATCGGCCCGCTGGTCCACGACCACGCTGTCACGTTCCTGCTTGCCACGCCGACTTTCCTGCAACTCTACATGCGCGGCTGCTCAGCAGAACAATTCGGCTCTGTGCGCCTCGTCGCAGTGAGCGCAGAAAAGTTGCCCGATCGCCTCGCCGCCGCATTCGAGGAACAATTCGGCATCCACCCATTCGAAGCTTACGGCTGCACGGAATGTTCACCCGGCGTGAGCGTCAATACTCACGACTTCCGCGCCGCGGGTTTCCGGCAAGTGGGCGCGAAGCGCGGCAAGATAGGACATCCATTGCCCGGCATGTGTGTGCGGATCGTCGATCCGACCCATCCTGATCCAAACACGCCGTTGCCACTCGGTCAAAGCGGCCTGCTACTCGTGCGCGGTCCGAACGTGATGCTCGGCTATCTCGGCAGACCGGAGAAAACTGCGGAGGTCTTACGCGATGGCTGGTACAGAACGGGCGACATCGCTGCGCTCGACGAGGATGGCTTCATCCAGATCACGGATCGGTTGAGCCGTTTCAGCAAGATTGGCGGCGAGATGGTGCCGCACATCAAGGTAGAAGAAAAATTGCACGAACTCGCGGGGGTCACCGAACAAACCTTCGTCGTCACGAGCGTCGACGACGCAAAGAAAGGTGAACGCCTCGTCGTCTTGCACAAGCTCGCAGAAGATACACTTGTATCTTGTCTGCAGAAACTCACCGCTAGCGATCTGCCGAATTTATGGAAACCCAAGGCAGACTCCTTCGTTCGACTGGAATCGTTTCCTATGCTCGGCACGGGCAAGCTAGATCTGCGGAAGGTGAAGGAGGTCGCGCAGAAAAGCTCCAATGCAGGACAAAGCTGAACATTGATCCGTCGTCGCCGTGCGAGTCGGCACCGATCATTTGATTCAGGTTTGGTATCAGATTGCGCGTAATCACCTCCACGATTCCGCCTGCCGCCGGCAACTCAAACTTTTACATTGCAGCGGGAACGCGTGCGGCGTTAAGTTCAAGCCAACGGCAACCCCAACAACCAAGCAATAAATCTGACCTATGTATTTCGGCGTTGATTATCATCCTGAACAGTGGGTCTTCCCTTACGCTGGAACTCCCGAGAACCCCGAAGCCCAATGGCAACTCGATGCTGAACTCATGGCGCAGGCCGGGTTCAACGTCGTCCGCATCGCGGAGTTTTCCTGGGCGCTCTGCGAGCCGGAGAATGGGAAGTTCGACTTTGCGTGGTTGCGGCGTGTGATGGATGTGATGGGAAAGGCGGGGTTGCAGGTGGTTCTCGCCACGCCCACGGCTGCGCCGCCGCTTTGGCTCGCAAAGAAACATCCAGAGATTTTACCGATTGATGAGCGTGGTTTGTTGAAGCACGAAGGCACACGTCGCGCCGCCTGCTTGAACAGTGATGTGTATTGGAATCATGCCAAGCGTGTCGTCGAAGCGATGGCCAAGGCGCTGGGTGACCATCCGCAATTGATCGCGTGGCAGATCGATAACGGCATCGGCAGTCACTTCACGGAAGCGTCCTTCAACGAAGGCTCGCGGCTCGAATGGCAAAACTGGCTCAAGTTGAAATACAAGGCCATCCAGAATCTGAATGACAAGCTCGGCTTGCGGCATTGGGGTCAAACCGTTACCGATTGGAGTCATGTTCCCATGCCGATGGCTGCGCCCACGCAACACAATCCTGCGCTCGTCGTGGATTGGTGCCGCTTTTGCAGCGATACCATCGTGGCGTTCGTGCGGATGCAGGCGGATGTCTTGCGAGAGATCACGCCAAACGCACCCGTCACTACGAATCTCCGTGCCCTGAAGCATCGCTTCGATCACTTTGATCTCGCAGATGTGATCGATTTTGTTTCCATCGAAAGCACCTCAGCCATCAAACCCAAGTCCGCTGATCTCGCGTGTGAGATTGATATGCTGCGTTCGCTTAAGAAGACAGATGTCCGCACGCCAGACGGCGACAGCGGCTTCTGGGTGATGGAACAGAAAGCGGGCAATGTTTCCTGGCAGGAAGTGAACTCCATCGTCCGTCCGGGGCAGTTGCGATTATTCACGTATCAACTCTTCTCTCGCGGCGCATCGGCGGTGTTGTTCTTCCGCTGGCGTCAACCGCGCATCGGTTCGGAGAAATTCCACGGCGCAGTCATGCCGCATCATCTGCGCAAAGACTCCCGTCTATACAAAGAGATTTCCCAAATCGGCGAGGAGTTGAAGATGCTCGCGCCTGCGTTGAAAAACGCAAAGGTATCGCCGGAAGTCTGCATCCTCTACACGCACGACAACGATTGGGCGTTACAACAGCCGAACCAGCCGAACAAGCATTTCAGCCTGCGAGAACACGTCCAACTCATCTACAACGCGTTGCATGATAAAAATATCCCGGTGGATTTCGCGCGACCGACGGAAGACTTGTCCAAGTATCGCCTCGTGTTCGCGCCGTCACTGCACATGCTTTCGGCGGGCGACACGGATCGATTGAAACTGTTCGTGCAGAACGGTGGCACGCTTGTCAGCACGTTCAACACGGGACTCGTGGACGAACATCACATCGCACCGGACACGGGTTACCCGCACAACATGACCGACCTGTTCGGCATGGAGGTGCTGGAGTTCGACGCTTTGCCGCCGGGTGAGGACAATCATCTCACGTTCAAGGGTTCGTTCCCGACCACGCATCTGCATTCCGCGCGGTTGTGGTGCGACATCATCGAGCCGAAGGGCTGCCAGATTCTTGCGACATATGCGAAGGATTTCTATGCCGGCAAACCGGCGATGACGCTGAACACGTTCGGACTCGGCAAAGCGATCTACATCGGAACGATGAGCCAGCAGAACTTCTACAACGACCTCGCAGCATGGTTGCGGCAGTTGTGCAATCTGCATCCGCTGCTCAAAGTGCCGGACAACGTGGAGGTGAGCATGCGCCAGACGGACGACGGGAAAATTTTCTTCTTGCTCAACCATCAGAGTACGCCCGTGCGCATCCAATTCTACAAACCGATGCACGACTTTCTCACAGGCACGACCTTCTCCGGGACTTACGATCTGCCGCCGCACGGCGTGCTGGTGCTGGACGAACATCCTGAACATAAAATCGCCGACACGGATTTGCCTGCGGGCGCGTGAGTTTCTTGAAACAAACTATTGGTTAATATGCCAGCGCTAAAGCCAGAGAGGGTTCTCAAAACTCTGGAGCAGTTCTTTCCCCAAAAAACAATGACTGCGAGTGCGGCTGGAAGAAGAACTCCAAAAGTTGAACAATTTTGGCGTAACCACGGAGGAACATCTCATCGTTCTGCTAAAGAAAAGAATAGAGGAAGTCGTGAAAGTTGATCGGAGCCCTATGGACGGCTCTGATATAAATCTTTATTAAGATGATTGTGGAAAGGAATTTGCGGCAAACAGATCGAGAAATGGATTTTGGTTTTCCTATCCAGCACTGCTTCGGATTGCCCTCGAATTAGAATAAGGCAAAGCTTATGAAGATTATGCCATTAGGAGAGATGGAGTAGTCGGACCAGAATAAAATTCTAAATTAAATGTTACCCCCACCAAAATCCCGCCCCCGCCCGCGTGGTCTGCAAAGCAGCGCCAAGCAGCGCATCCTTGCACAGTGGCGCGGCGTGGATGTGACGCCGTTGGAGATCGCGCAGAAGGCCAGCGCCCGCCGCGTGGGCGATCTCGTGCCGCAAGTGTTGACCGGTTTCCGCGTGGAGCAACGTCGCAGCGATGCCGAGATCGTGAAGGTCTGGAACAACTTGATAGACCCGAACATCGTCGCGCACGCCCAACCGGTCGGACTCAACAAAGGCACGCTTTTTGTGAACGTGGACAACAGCGTTTGGTTGAGCGAGATCGTCCGCTACAAGCGCAAAGAAATCCTCGAACGCCTGCAACACAGCTTCGGCAGCGAGGTCATCAAACGGATTTCATTCCGTGTAGGGTAGTGCGTGGGAATCTGGTTTAGTTCTCCTTTGTTGAATGGCCTGTGGAAAAGTCCTTCAGAAAATTATTTGCGTAAGTTCTCTATTGGCGTATTGTGCGCGCGAACGAAACCCAGTTCGTAGAATAGTTTCTTGTCACAAGTCGTTGTTTGTCGCTCCAGTATCGTTTCCGTATTGATCAATAGGACAATCGCTCACTGAGCGAATCCTAAATCAGGGGCAGACAGGTTTTCCTGATGTAGCATGGCGAAACCGCAACGATGACGTCCGAACACGGCCTGGAAGCGTTCAAACAAACAAAACCCCTATGAGCACACATCAATGGAAATTCTTCACTGCTGGCGGCTTTGACCAGGTCAAACTCGATACTGGCGCCGACCTGATGAACCTAAATCAGCTCGACCAGAAACTCTGGGTCGCGCTCGCTTGCCCCACCACCGGATTGGAATTTTGTTCTAAGACCGCTGCGTTGATTGACACGGACAAGGACGGTCGCATCCGTGCGCCCGAACTCATCTCCGCCGTCAAGTGGGCTGGCTCGATGCTCAAGAATCCCGACGATCTCGTCAAAGGCGGCGACACAGTTGCATTCTCCGCGATCAATGATTCGACGCCCGAAGGCAAACAGTTGCTCGCTTCCGCCAAACAGATCTGCGCCAACCTCGGCAAGAAAGACGCCACAGGCATCTCCGTGGCTGACGCTTCCGATGCGAACAAGATTTTCGTCAACACGGTGCTAAACGGCGACGGCGTAATCATCGCCGAATCCGCCACGGATGACGCCATCAAAGCCGTCATCAACGACATCGCTGCTTGCATGGGCACGTTGCCGGATCGCTCTGGCAAGACGGGAATTGACCAAGCCAAAACGGACGCGTTCTTCGCTGAGTGCGCTGCGTTCGACGCTTGGAACAAGAAAGCCGACGACGACAAATCCAACATCCTTCCCGCGGGCGATGCCACCGCTGCTGCTGCTGCTGCCGTGAAAGCGATCAAGGCGAAGGTGGACGACTTTTTTGGACGTTGCCGTCTGGCTGCGTTTGATCCGCGCGCGATTGCTTCATTGAACCGCAGTGAAGCGGAGTATCTCGCCATCGCCGCCAAGGACATGAGCATTTCCGCTGCGGAAATCGCGGGCTTCCCGCTCGCGCAGGTCGGCGCTGGAAAAGCATTTCCGCTCAAGGGCGGGATCAATCCGGCACACGCCACTGCGGTTGCTGCGTTGCAAGCCGCCGCGGTCAAGCCGCTGCTCGGAGACAAGAGCGAATTGACCGAAGCGGATTGGGCTGCGTTGCAAGCCAAGCTTGGCGCGTTTGAATGTTGGAGCGCGAGTAAAGCCGGTGCTGCCGTCGAAAAACTCAGCATCAAGCGCGTCCGGGAAATCCTCGGCAGCAAGGCCAAGGAAAACGTCTCCGCACTCATCGCCAAGGACAAGGCGCTTGAACCTGAAGCCACGTCCATCGCGAACGTCGAGAAGCTTGCGCGTTTCGTGCGCGATCTACACAAGCTCTGCATCAACTTCGTGAACTTCAAAGATTTTTACGACGGCGGTGAAGCAGCGATCTTCCAATGCGGTACGCTATATCTCGATCAACGTTCCTGTTCGTTGTGCATCCCGGTGGAAGACGCCGGTAAACATGGCGCGATGGCTGGGTTGGCTGGTGCTTACCTTGCCTACGTGGATTGCTTCCGCAAAGGTTCGGGGGAAAAAATGAGCGTGGTCGCCATCTTCTCTCAAGGCGACGATGACAACCTAATGGTTGGACGCAACGGCGTGTTCTACGACCGCAAAGGCCGCGACTTCGACGCGACTATCACCAAGATTCTCGCCAACCCCATCAGCCTTCGTCAGGCATTCTGGTCACCGTATAAAAAGCTCGTGCGCATGATCGAGGAACAGATCAACAAACGCGCTGCCGCTGCTGATGCGGAAGCCAATGCCGGACTCGCGAACATCGCAACAGCGACCGCTGCGGGCAAGCCGGGTGAGATCAAGAAACCCGCTTTTGATCCAAGCGTCATCGCACTCATCAGTGTGGCGTTGGGCAGCTTGGCCGCCGCTGCAACGGGCGTCGCAGCAATCCTTGGCAAGATGGCATTCTGGCAAATCCCACTGGCGTTCGCTGGAATTATGCTCATGGTTTCGGCACCTTCGCTGGTGCTGGCTTATATGAAGCTGCGCAAGCGCAACCTCGGCCCGATCCTCGATGCAAACGGCTGGGCCGTGAACGCGAAAGCTAAAATCAACGTTCCCTTCGGCACAAGCCTCACTGGCATCGCAAAATTACCCGAAGGTGCCACGGTGGATTCGACTGACCGCTATGCGCCCAAGTCCTCAATCTTGCCTAAGCTCGTGATCTTCGTATTGATCCTCACTTGCGCGTGGTCATTCCTGAACGACGATCAAGGCCGCCTATATGGTTGGACCGATGGTAAATGTGGCAATCCGCCATCCAAGGAAGTCTCTGAACAGCGCGAAGCCGCAAAGAAGTCAGCCAAGGAAAAGGCTGAAGCAGAAGAAAAAGCGCGTATCGAAGCGGCGGCCAAGAAGACAGCCGCCGACGCTGCTGCTGCGACAAATACCTCAACCAACGCGCCAGCCGCGAAATAAATCAATCACGTAAAAATCAAAGCCCGGACTCGCGTCCGGGCTTTTTTTGTGTGCACAGAGCGAGAGGGGGGGGGGGTATTTTCGCTACAAATCTGGATTCAACCGTTGCCTTTCCCAATTCAAGCTTGCCAATCATGGCATTGCCCGGCATCGTTTCTCCCCGTTAGTGCGCGGTTAGCTCAGTGGTAGAGCATTACCTTGACACGGTAGGGGTCACAGGTTCGAACCCTGTATCGCGCACCATTCTTATTCCTTTCCTCGCCTTGCTAGCTGGTGGCAAAAGCGGCTTTTTCCCCTATGAACTTCCGCTTCGACTTTTCCCGCGCTTCCGGGCAACATCGACTCATGCCGTTTAGCAAATTAGGTCTGTCTCCCAAACTTCTCGAAGGCGTGAAAGCGATGGGGTACGTTGATCCCACTCCCATTCAACTCCGCGCCATCCCGCTTATCGTTGAAGGCCGCGATGTCATCGGTAGTGCACAAACCGGCACCGGCAAGACTGCCGCGTTCGCATTGCCCATCCTTTCTAAACTCGATTCTCACCAACCTCAAACCCGCTTGCTTATCCTTGAACCCACACGGGAACTCGCTGCACAGGTCGAGACAGCCATTCGGGATTTCGCACGGTTCACGGACTTGAAAGTCGCGGTCGTCTTCGGCGGTGTCGGTTACGGCAAGCAAAACGAAGCCCTTAAATCGGGCGTAGACATCATCGTGGCCACACCCGGTCGCCTGCTCGATCACATCGAACAGGGCAATTGCAAACTGGATCATTTGCAGCACCTCGTGCTCGACGAGGCAGATCGCATGTTGGACATGGGGTTTCTACCGGACGTACGCCGCATCTTGGACCGTTGCCCGCGCAAACGTCAGACCTCGCTTTTCTCCGCTACAATTCCGCCCGCCATAGAAACGCTCATCACTTGGGCGATGCACAATCCCGAAACCATCGAGATCGGGGCACGGCGTTCTCCTGCGGAGACGGTCAAGCACGTCATCTACCCCGTCGCCGACGTGCAGAAAACAGACCTGCTCGAAGCGTTGTTGAAAGAAATCAAATACGAGTCAGTCATCATTTTCTGTCGCACCAAACACGGCGCGGACCGCGTTGCCAACACACTCAAACGCGGCAATCACGCAGTCGCAGTCCTTCATTCCAATCGAACACAGAGCGAGCGCGAGCAGGCATTGCAAGGTTTCCGCGATGGCAGGTTTGAAGTGCTCGTCGCCACGGACATAGCGGCGCGCGGATTGGACATCGCCGATGTTAGCCATGTCATCAACTACGACGTGCCGCTTCACCCGGAAGATTACATCCATCGCATCGGACGCACTGGACGCGCCGAGTCGTCTGGCGACGCCTTCACGCTCATGGTCGCTGAAGACGCGCAGCCTGTGGCTTCCATCGAACGCTTCATAGGAAAAAAAATCGAACGCGTAAAGATGGAAAAGTTTGATTATCGCTACACCGCGTTGTTTGAGGCGGACAAGCCCGGCGCGCCGCAAGGTTTCCCAGGTAAAGCGACGGCTGTGCGCGTGCACGGCGGCTATCATTTCGCTCCGGCGGGTCGTCGCAAGCGCAGGTAATTTTTCGGTTTACACAGTTCAATCATCAGTTATGCCTACTTACGAATACGTTTGCAGCAAGTGCGGCGGAGAATTTGACACCATGCAGTCCATGTCTGAAAAGCCGTTGACCAAATGCGCGCTGACGGTCGGACGCCAAAAGAAGAAATGCGGCGGACGCGTCTCGCGCAAGATCGGCGCAGGTGCGGGACTTATCTTCAAAGGTAGTGGATTTTACATCACTGATTACCGCAGCGAAGGCTACAAGCAGGCTGCGAAGAAAGATTCGGATTCGGGGAAATCTGCATCGGCGGCGAGTGCAGCTGACAAGCCAGCCGCCAAAACCGAAACCAAGCCGTCCAAAGCTACAGCGAAAAAGTGACGCTCGGCTGAAGTCAATTCGGTAATGAAAATCCTCCTCGCGCTAGGAATCCTTTTCCTCGCGGGACCATCATTGCCGGCCCAGACCTTGCTCGCCAGCGGGATCATGCGCAGCGCATCTGGGCAATTCATCATCATTGACCGGCGCGGCGCGCTGACTGCTCAACACCTCAGGGCCACAGACGCAGACCCAAAACTTCTAGAACTCGAACCCGCTCTGCTCGTAGTTTCCTGCGAACGTATCAAGCATGCGCTCTGCACCTATCTCGGTGCGATGCGCGATTGGACTGCGCACGTCAACATAACGCTCCGAGCCGGTGGTGACATCGCTATCGCCAAGGAACGAGTCGGGAGAACTTGGAGCTACCGACTTGATGTCCCCCACCTCGTGGACCGCACACGCTTTATCCGCTCCATTGTGCGCGTTGTGTTACAGGAGATGGCAGATCGCAACCCAGGTGATCACGATGCAGAAATCCCGCCATGGCTTTCGGAAGGTCTTACGCAACATCTGCTGGCCTCGCGCGATGCGGAATTGATTCTCCCACCCCCAAGCAATCAACTAGGAGGCATGACCATCAGTCCTACGACTGTCCTTGTCCGCGATCCTGATCCGCTCGAAACCGCCCGCCGCATCCTGCTCTCCACCCCACCGCCTACCATCGAGCAACTCAGTTGGCCTGATCCGAACACTCTGGATTCCGACGAGGGCGAAGTCTTCCGACGAAGCGCGCAGTTGTTCGTGAGTGAATTAATTAAAATCAAAGGCGGTCAAGAAAATCTGCGCGCCACCATCGCCGGGTTGAATTCCTATTACAATTGGCAGACTGCATTCCTACGATCCTTCCACAGCCAATTCTCCAACATACTCGCGCTGGAAAAGTGGTGGGCATTGCAAGTCTCTTACTTCGTCGGGCGGGACAACCGCCATTTCTGGACGCACGGAGAAACTGCTTCCAATCTGGATGAGCTACTCCGCGCCCGCGTCGCCATACGGGTACAAACAGGCGCGATGCCCTCACGTTCCACTGTTTCACTCCAGATCGCCGTGCGCGAGTGGGACACCATCCGACAAAACATCACGCTCCGGGAAAAACTAAACGATCTCGAACAAGCGCGGGTGCGTGTCGCTCCCGAATACATGCTCATCGTGGACGAGTATCGCGTGACATTGACGAACTATCTGAAGAAGCGAGAAAAGTCAGGAGCCACCTTCCTCGGAGTCCGCACCTCGGCATCCACTCAAGAAGTGGTGCAGCAAACTGTCCGCACCCTGGACGACCTCGATACAAAACGCGCGCTCATCAGCGCAACTCTTTCAAAGGAGTCCGTATCGGCCTCAGCCAAATAAAATCACGCTTTCCAAAGCTGCGCTCCCGTTTATGTTGCACTTGTGAACTGGCAGACCATCATATCCATTGTCATCGTGGCCCTCGCACTAGCAGGGTTGCTTTGGAGGAGGTTTCGGCGGCGCAAGTTTGACTTCCATCGCGACACGCATTGCGGCTGTTCTTCACCGTCGGATTCACCCACGCACCAATCCATCATCTTCCACGCCCGCAAGGGCCAACGCCCGCAGGTAATCGTGAAAAAGAAATGATGCTACGGCTAACACCGTCGCAAAGCTGCTAGCGCAATCTTAAGTAAACATTTTCAACTTTTCGGCCACCCAAAAAAAAGCCCGGTCAGTTTTCTGACCGGGCTTTGTGAATTTATTTCTACTTAGCAGCTCAGTAGCCGCCCAGGCCAAGGCTGCCGAGCGGTGATTAACCGCCTAGGGCAACACAACAGACACGGTTATTGGTGATGCGCGACTCTTGGTCACAAAAAGATACGATTAATTTCGGTAATTATCCCCAAGGCTTCAATCTATGCGTGCAACCCGAAAGCGGCCGAAGTCAAAAAGCTTAAAATGAAGCCTTGAAAGGCAGCGTGTTTGGCGAAGACCGCCTGCGAAGTCTAATTTGAATCAAGAAACGAAAAAAGAGACGGGACGAACTTGACTGGACGATCAAGTCGCGCCCCGCCCCCCACACGATCATCGGAGGAACCAATGATCAAATTGCAGTTGGGATTTTAGAACTGATAGATGAGGTTCGCTGTGAGCGAGACTGCATTTTTGTCAGTTGGTGTTCCGGCATCGGTCCCACCAAACGGACTGTCACCCGTCAAGCAAGTGTCCCAGCGGAGTTCAGCGCGACTGATGACGTTTTTCCATAACGTATAATCAGCAGTTCCAGTGAGAGATAGAAGTTTATTTCGTTCACCTGCATTACCACCAGCATCTGCTGCTGAGTAATACATCGCATCGTCCCCCCAACCATAGTCTACGCGACCGTTAAGTTTGAGCTTCTCGGTAGCTTGTAACGATAGGTAAGCGCCGAGGGCATATGAATCAGAATCTGCAATGGCTAATCTGGCCGCGTGTTTCAGTCGCGAGCTGGCGGACTTCACGATCCAGGTGATTGACGTCTGCGGTGGCGACAAGATCCCGCGCAAGGGTGGCCCAGGCATCACGCAGACTGATTTACTTGTCATTAACAAGACTGAGTTGGCCGCGGGCGTGGGCGCGGATTTGAAGGTGATGGAGAACGACACGAAACGGATGCGCGGCAATGGTCCGTTTGTTTTTGCACAAGTGAAACACGGCGTTGGTGTGAATGAGATCATCAACCACATCATCCATTCGTGGCAGCACGCGACGGGTGTGAGGCATTAGGTCTCCCGGTAGTGGCGCACTCGAAGAGTAACTGCTCAACCGATAAAGGCGAGTGGAAATCAACGCGGTTGGAAGACTTTAGACCATGGGATTCCAGCCGACATCTTCCGATTTAGAACCGTAAGATTATGAACAGGACAACGCAGCCAGCTCACAGTCACCGGACTGCCTCCGGGAATATCCAAGTCCCAAAGTTTTCCTTTGCTACCGGGCAAAACTTGATAAGTAACATCCTCCGGTTGGAAACGTTCCCACGCAGCACTTAGTATCCTAGGACGCACGGCAGGACAGACCAGAATCATTGGGGGCAGATAGCCACGTAATTCCATAAGATTCTCCGGAATCAATCGGTTATGGCCCGCCGCCCAACGTTCTGCCGCAAAGTTGATCGCTCCCATCTGATTACTACAGCGATAAATCTCTAACTGCAAATCGGAGTAAGGCGGTTCTTCGTTTGTCGCAGACGGAAGCGACACCGGCGCTTTGGTTGTAGAAACGCCTTCCGGCCTGACGAAAAGGTTTGTCTCGATCTGGTCAGCACTCGTCATATGATTAGAAACCTCATTTCCATTCACTGACTCCCGTGGCTCTGAAAGGCTGCTCTTTGTGGTAAGTGGTTGAGCCTCCAATTTCACCGGCTCGGGATTCTCCTCGTTGCCATTGGCGCGCTCGCTTCTCGCCAAACTCAGCTCATGAACTAGCTGCTGGCACTCTTCCTCAAGTTTTGCTGCCCGCTGACGCTCTTGTTCCCAACCGAAGGCAAACACTACGACTAGAATGACAAGTAAGAACGAGATGACTAGCCCGGAAGTTTTCACGGGCGGACTGTATCAATTTACCGTAACAGAACAACGCTCTGAATGTGAAGAAACAAAAGCCCGGTCAGTTTCATGACCGGGCTTTGTGAATTTATTTTCTAATCAGCAACTTAGTAGCCGCCCATGCCGCCCATGTCAGGGCCGCCATGACCGCCGTGGCCGCCGCCCGCTGCGGGTTTGTCCTTCTCAGGAATCTCAGTGATGAGGCATTCCGTGGTCAGGAGCAGGCCGGAGATCGAGGCCGCGTGCTGGAGCGCGCTGCGAGTGACCTTCTTCGGATCAACCACACCGGCTTTCACGAGGTCTTCGAATTCGCCAGTAGCAACGTTGTAACCTTCGTTGCCCTTGGACTTCTTGACCTGTTCAACAATGACTGAACCTTCCACACCGGCGTTCGCAGAGAGCGCGCGGAGCGGAGCTTCAACGGCGCGGCGGATGATGCCGATGCCGATCTGTTCGTCTTCGTTTGAACCCTTCGTCGCTTCGATGGATGCAATGCAGCGGATGAGCGC
>WBXK01000025.1 GCA_008933055.1 Verrucomicrobiota bacterium
ATTGATCAGCGTGTAGCTCAGCACGTTCGCAGGCACATCCACGTCCGTCGCCGCGTTCGTCACGCTCAACAACGTCTGTTCAGCAATCGTCGTGTTCGCTGGTGTTCCCACAAACACCGGCGCATCGTTGACCGGCGTAATCGTCAGGTTCACAGTGGTGATCCCGATGCTATTTGTGCCGCTATCGGCTCGGTATGTGAACGAATCGCCGCCTGTGTAATTTGTGGAAGGCAAATAATTGAAACCACCATTTGAATTGAGCGTCAGCGTTCCATGAACTGGCGTTGCAACCACAAACGCCCCAAGAGTTTCCGGATGGACTTGAGTGTCATTTACCAAAACCCCCAAAGCCCCAACAATCAATTGATTATCCTCGGCAACACTGTAGTTCTCGGCCAACACGAGTTGGTTTGCAGTCACGTTATCCACAGACATAGCGGGCTGGGTTAAATTTATATACATATCCACCGCAATCCCACCACTAGCATTTGGTGCGACCTCGGTGTCTGCAATGCTGATCAAAAGATCACCGTCCAGATAAACACCAATCTGATTTCCGGAGAAAGCAAGTTTTAGCGTATGCCAGTTCGTTCCGACCGCCGGCAGATTTGTCACGGTCATGGGAACAAAACTTGCGCCCAGATATCCCCACTCCGTCCAACTTTGAAATTTGATGAGCTTAAGTACATTGGATCCACCGCCCGAACCTTCTGGGAACAACCAGGCGGCATATCGTGCGCCCGTCACGGCGTTAACGCGCCCTGCCAATCCACCGCCGTAAGCACCTGCAGGCAGTTGCACCCGACCGCTCAGAACGTAGTTCGTCCAGTTCGCTGGGATATAGGCTTGAGCGTAGTTACTCGAATCGTTGTTTCCTTGGAAAATTCCATTCGTGGTGACCCATCCGCCCGCTTGCACAATCCAAGGGGCGACGCTTGCACTGTTTGTCGTCCTGGTGAAATCATCCGAAAACAATGTGTCTCCAGACGTGACTGCAATGGTAACGGTTGCAGGGACTGAGTTAGTCACTCCATCAGACGCCCGATAGGTGAACGTATCATTGCCAACAAAGTTTGTGAACGGCGTATAGATGAAACTGCCATTGCCATTGAGAACAAGATTCCCACTCGACGGCACAGTGAGCAATTGGGCGGTGAGACTGTTGGATTCGGGATCGGCGTCGTTGATCAACACTCCCGGACCGGCGATGTTCAATGTGTTGTTCACTGCGACGATGTAGCCGTCTGGATTGGCGACGGGTGGCTGGTTTGGTCTTAAGACGTTAATGGTGACAGCCGCAACGCTCGAATTACTGACGCCGTCGCTGACCTGATAAGTGAAGCTATCAATCCCGATGTAATCGGTATCCGGCGCGTAAACAAAGCTGCCATTCGTGCTGAAACTCAGAACGCCATGCGACGAACTGCTCGCTAGAACCGCACTAAGATTGGTCGTGTAAGACACGTCATTAGTCAGAACGCCGGGTGCTGAAATAGTTAATGTCGTATTGGCAACGACCGTGTAGTTGTCATTGTTTGCCACGGGCTCAAGCGACAGGATCGTCACATAGACGTCGTCCACGGAGATAGAGTATGGCGTCACATGTGTCCAGAGGTCTGCACTTATGCCACCGCTCGTATATGCCGGTGTAGTGCTGAAGCCATTATCTGTCTGGTTGATCATCAATGCCGAGTCATAGAAGACACGGATTTGATTGCCTTGAAATTCCATTTTCAGCGTGTGCCAGTTTGTTCCGACACTGGGCAGAGCGACTTCATGCATGGGAATCCCGCTCCAAGAATTCCAACTGAGAAATTTCATCAGCTTCAAAACCGTGGAGCCGCCGGGCGAATTCTCTGGATAAATCCACGCGGCGTAATGCGCACCATTCGCGACATTCACCCGGCCACCCAGCCCTCCACCAAACGCTCCCGCAGGCATGCGGACCTTTCCCTCTACAGCATAGTCCGTCCACGTATTGCTAATGTAAGCGTTACCATAGACAAATTGCAGGCTCGCTCCTTGCAAAAGTCCATTGGTGATGGCCCAAGTTCCGTTCCCAGATGGAACCTGCCAAGGAGAAAGAGATGAAGGCCCCGGCGGGCGAATGAAGTCGTCGTAAAAAAGCGTTCCTGGCGGAGTCACTGCAATAGTTACGGTGGCAGGTAAAGAGTTTGAAAGCCCATCACTCACCAGGTATGAGAACGTATCGCTACCGCTAAAACCGTTGCTCGGTGTGTAAGCAAATCCGCCATTGTTCGTAAAGAAAAGCGTCCCACTGGCAACATTGCTCACCAAAGTCGCAGTAAGATTGCTGCCACCAAGTCCGGGAGCGTCATTCACCAACACACCAGGAGAGGGTGTAACTATATTTCCGTTGCTTGAAATAGCATAAAAATCATTCGCCGCAAATGGATTCAGATTGTATGCAACTACGACATTGGTTACGGAAGTCCCCACGACGATCTTGATCACGCTGCTATTAGTCCGATAAGCAGAACCAGATGCCAAGACGCCGTTGGTCAAAACTTGGATTGCTGAAACCGAATTAAGCCCAGGAAGAAGCACCTCGACTGCAGCATCCGCGCTGGAAGCTCCCGCAACGCTCATCGTCGTCACCGAGGCATTTCCATTTGTGACCAGATGAGTTACCGTCATCTGCAAGTTAGATCGAGCAGACCACCAGTCGTAGATACCAATCGCATTCGCAGACCAAAGTCGCGGGTGCAAATTGGTGTTCATGCTGTATGTGATATAATCGGAAGCGATCCGAGCAAGCACCCCAGTCCCACCTGACCCAACATGAGAGTAGATGTTGATCAGCCCCCCCAGATTATAGAAGGCGTCTACCGCCGCTCTCATGCTGTTCGTTGTGTGATAATCCAACGACTGGGCAATCAACGAAACCTGCCCACCGGGATACCAGTCACTCACGGGTGCGCTTATGAACGGGTAGCGCTTGTTTGATGTGCGAGTAGAAATGGTCCAATGCGGGAACGGTCCGATTTTCTGCTCCCCTGCGGCTTTAACCCCTAATTGCTCCTGGATATCGAGTGAATCTTCCCGCGTCGCATTAAAATAGGGTGACACCCAGACACGCATCCCATTTGTAACCAACCCTGGCAACCATGATTCAACGTCAGCGAAAGCATTGGAGAGCGAGGCAAGCGCATAATCTTTGCCGCTGGGATAATTCGTTGGAGTGATGTCCAAAACCTCATCTGGCCCCCAATGCCAAAAGTTATAATCTGAGAGCGTCAGAGGGATGTCGTTCATGTTCCTCAACCCACCGTTGTGCGACGCGATAGTCGCGCCATAATTTGTCATCGCACTATAAAACCCAGCCCGAACCGTGTTCGTGTTGTATGACGTGAACATCTCATGTTTAAACGTACCTGTGCAAAAATAGTAATCCCCTTTGACGCCCTGCGAGTGTTCAAACTGAGCAGAAGCCTCAATGCTCGCGATTTCTGGCGGATAGTTTTCCAAGTCATGCCGCATCACAAACGCAGCATCATAAGGGTACGGCCAAGGGCTGATCCTGACCGTGGGGAGCTTTGCGGATTCAAACGCCCATTCAATGGCATTACGAAGGATGCTGTAAGAATTCATTCCAGGACCATAGCCTCCGTAGGACAGAAATGGCTGCATTGGAGCGTAGAAAATAAAGTAGCCTTTTCCGTATGCTTTATAGGTCAGATAGGGAAGTGCATCACCCACTGCCACAACGATTGCGCCGCTGGAAGCCACCCGCCACGCATCATGCGATGCCAAAAAACTATGCGTCGGCGAAGTGCCGTAGTTGATTTCTTCCGCTGAATTCGGCAAACGCCATGTCAGCTCCCCGCTGGCCAGATGGCTGACAAGGCGATGTTGAATCTGCTTGGTGAGGTTGTTATTTGGAGCCCAATTTGTCAGCGCAGGGCTGACCATAGACACCCCCATTTCGGAAGCGAATGCAAAATTGCCGCGCGTCGTCCCATTCGTGTTTCGGGTGAACGACGATGATCCCACAAACAAGAATCCACCAGCGGCCACATAATTTGTGAAAGCCGCTATCTCGGCGTCATCAATTGCCTCACTGGCTAGGCTCACGACGATGGGATATTTCGGAACACCGTTTGTCAGAAGACCGCTTGAAATGATATTGGAATCACCCAGAACAGTGAATGCCGTCCCATCCGAACGCAGGCTCTCTTTGACGGTTTCTGGCATCACGAAATAGTGCCAGTTGGTGGTCCACCACTGGTTGGAACTTGTGCCTGATCCGCTTGGCGTGGGGGCTATCGCCGGAATAGTTTCTAATCTACGCGTAATCTCTGAATCATGTATCGCCACCAGCGGCTGAGTTCCAAGTGCTGATGCCGGACTCGCCACCAAAATGATCGTCAGAACCAATGCAGCCACGCAGTTGAAAACCAATCGAATGCCCGGCACCAGAATCGATTTGGATCGAAACGGAATTCTGGCTGGAACTGAATTGGGACATTTCAACATCGAGAGATTAATAGCATGTTTCAGGCTAAAACTCATCAAGAAACCTTCAAAAACTACTTTTCGGGGGTCAGTTGATGGTGTTTGTTTGGCTTTAGCTCTGGCTGGCTTCATGATGACTTCATTCTTCGGTGGTTCTTATAACCGCAATGCACCTCGACGTTCTTCTTCGTCCATCGCGCATCAACGTCTTTTTGCCCCTGCTTGGCAGGCATTTATGGCCACATTTCAGGCATGTCGCTCGCCTTGATCGTCGCGTTCTTCCCACGAGAGTTCCGCTCACGGAGCACGTCTACAAAACTCGTTTCCACCCGCTTGCCCTCCCGTGCCAGTAAACCCTGCGCTTCGAGTTGCTACGCGAACGAAATTCGCCAGCATAGTTGATAACGCATTATTCCAATAATCTCATTTATTAGCCTAGGTTATCCCCACCCTCAAAAAATAATTGCCCTGACCAAACGTGGCGTGGACGGCTAAAAAAACGCAGAAAAAGAACGCACGATGCTACACGGCAAAGCGATGTTTGCTTGTCATAATAAATTTCTATAAGTCTACCGTTCAGAAAATTCTCAATCAACGTCGGAAAATAATACCTGTTGCCGATTTTAGTTAGTATGTAGATTGATCGGAGGCAGTGGTGCTTGCCCCTTAAGCATCAATATCTCGGCAGAGGTTAAAGCACGCCTAAAAACCCGAACCTCATCCAATTGCCCCTTCAAAGAATCGCCACCAGCACCGTTACGTCCGATGAATAGAGCCTGACCACTGTTGGAAACGGTCCCAGATGCCGATGCAGAACCACTCTGAACACCATCAATAAAAACTTTCAAAGTAGCCCCGTCATAAACACCAGCCAAATGATGCCACGCGCCGTAACTCACTGCGTTTGTTGAATCCAACATATTGAAACTCCCGGCAGTGGTCACAGTCACACGGGAAACAAAACCAGTCCCGGATGCAACGGCAATTAAAGAATAGTCAGAGAATGGATAAACGTTCACGCCCTCGCTCGCAACCTTGGAAACAAGTGACTGCCACTGCCCGGCGGAATCAAGCTTTACCCAGGTAGCAATCGTGAATGCATTGGTGACATATAACGATGTGCTGTTGGCCACCCTCACATGAGCCGAGAGTCCATCAAACTGCAATCCGTTGGCGACCTTGCCTGCGACATGTGTCGGGCCATTCACAAGCGTACCGACGTTGCCGTAGCCTGAGGAATCAATCGCAGAACCTCCCGTCGTTTCATCCAAGGCCCAATAAGCCGCCGCGCCATTCACTGGAATGGGGGTATTGCCAACGGTGACCGTTACAACGGGCGAATTAGCAGTATTTCCAGACGCATCCTGTGCACGCGCTTGAAGGGTATGTAAGCCGTTAGCCACAGCCTGACTATCCCAACTCAAGTTATAAGGTGAACTTCTTAATGAGCTGAGGACAACACCATCCACTAAAAAGGAAACCGAAGCGACTCCCGATCCCCCGAGATTGTCGGTCGCACTCGCGCTCAAGGTGATGGTGTTGGAAACGGTTGCCGAAGCTGAAGGGGCTACAAGACTCACACTCGGAGCCACCAGATCAGCCGCTGCAGTCGTGAATGTGAAATCACCTGAACTCAGACTGTTGCCGGAAATATCCGCCGATGTAACGCGATAATGATATGCAGCTGATGGCTGAAGCCCCGTAAGACTTACTGCGTGCGAACTCAAATACCCGGGTGCGCTCGCCGTGCTGCCATAGCTGCTGGTCAAACCATATTGAACTACGCTGGATGCGCCTTCGCTGCTCGTCCAAGAAATCACAGCATTACTAACACCTAGGGACGAGACAGTTACACCTGATATCGCAGGAGGATTTGTATCCGCCGCGCCTCCAAATTCAAATGCGCCACGATCCCAGACCCCATCACCACCACGGATGTTCCCCTCCATGTCAACGTTGTAAGGCGAAGGCAAAACAGTACCCGTAATGGTGGCGACGGGCAGGTGGAAATTATTATTGGCATAGTCCAAAAATGCCGTCGTGCTTGCTGTTAGATTCACGATCATGTCGTTCTCAGCATCATGAACCGTTGCGTCATAACGATTCCACCTAGCCTCGCATGCCGTGCAACTCGCCAAGGTGTGATTGGCCGAATCACTGCGCCACCAAAAATTGTTATAGACTTGGACGTTCGAATTTCCCGTCTGACCATCGCCCCCGATACGTACGCGCGCGGAGATACCGACCGCGCCTGGACCGATGTTGATGAAGCTGTTGTTGTATATCTTCCAGTTCTGTGCCACCTGCTGATTGATGACGGCGATCGCACCGTCACCGCAACCTTCACGGTTGTATGGATTGCCTTCAGTATACATAAAGACGTTCCCATAGATTTCCCAGTTTGAATTGATGTTCACTCCGGCTCCGCGATTCAAACAAACGATGTAGCCCGTGCCCTCGATATCTTCAAAAATGTTGTGGCGGATGATGAAGTTGCTGTCGGCGGTGGATGCCCAACCTTCGGAGTGAAACACCGGATCGCTGCTATTACGGGCGATCAAGCTGTATTCCAAAGTCCATCCCAAACTGAATCCAGTCAGAATTGGGCAGCGTCCCGTATCATGAATGTAACAATATTGGAGCATAACGTTGTTCGCTCCAGACGGGGAATACACACCGTCGTCATGATTTGTATTGTCTAATCCGCGCCCCTGCACTTCAGTGTAACGGATGGTGATATTGGATGCCGTGGAGCTGCCTCCCCAGAAAAGATTGATGCCATATTGTCCGCCAGTGGCCACCCTGAATCCATACCCACTGCGCCAATCAGAGCCTCGCGTCGCGCCATCAAACGTGTAGTATGGCCGTCCGACTTCCCATCCATTCCAAGAGGCAGTCCCAGTTCCGTAAATATCGTTCCAACCCACGCTTGTTCCATGATTTGCAACGGTCGCCTTCCTGAGCGTGATCACAGCAGTTCCGCTGGGAGCATCGTCGAACGTGTAAAACCCATAGCTACCGGTCGCGATGTAATACGTCGCACCACGCACCAAGGTGGCTGGAAGGTTTCCGTAGGCATTGCTCCAATCAGAACCATTACCAGCCGCCCCTGCGCGGACATAATACGTTTGAGCCTGAGCAGCCACTGAAATGAAAAGGCACGCGGCAAAGAGCCACGTCCCAACACGACTTAAATTGAACGATTTCATCATCCTCCGGTGACCAGTTGCAAGAACCGTTCCAAAATAAAAACAGGCGTGTTGCACAAAATGTTTGGACGGGCTGTTCATTTTACATACAAATCTTGTTTAATTTGGACACGGTCCATAACCGACTAAGCGTCTCTTTAACGGAATCGACGCGCCCTTAGTCATGGTTTTCCACCCTGGAAAACACCCAGCCGCTGAGGTGAAAAAAGCGCAAGCACGTCCGACCTGACCTCGGGGATTCTTGAATCTAGACGCTTTCGGATATTGTCGCGCCTTGCATATACATCCGCGATACGCGCCATCGCTTCGTCATTAGTCGCTGCGCAAAGATCCGCAACCAACTCCGGACACCCGATGGATTCCATCACGCCGATGAACTTTCTGCTGTAAGCCATGCAAACCGCAGGCACAGATTGGGAAATAGCCGCGATGCAAGCGTGCATCCGTGCGCCAAGGAAAAAATCACACTCGCCGATCACATGCTTTATCTCATGTTGGTTGAATTCACCCTCGCACAAATTCACCCTTCCCGGAAACCTGTTTTTGAATTGCTCATGAACCTGCCAGCAACCCGTCGTGTCACTTTCAGCATCAGTCCCGAAAACATGCGCCACAAGCAATACATCCGCGTTCTGCTCTTGGACAAAATACTCCACGACACGATTAATCAACTCAGGATAATTGCATTTCAGCCCGAACATGTTGTCCTGTGAATACCCGCCCATCATCAACAGACCACTCACGTTCAGCCCCACAACCGGCCTTCCACTCCTTTGTGGCAACCTTTCTAAAATCTCTACTCGTGGCCTGATCGCTTCCATGGCAAACGCCATGTCGTACGAGAAAACCAACTTCTCCCGCTTGTCACCCAACAATAGCCCCGCTTCATCAAAACTTGTACGATCCCTCGAAAATACAGCCGCAGCGTTTCGCATGATGTATCGCGCTATCGCTTTGGCCACGCAGCCCTTGAAAGGTCCAAGCGTTTGCGGCAATAGCGCGAGGGGTTTCTTTAATTGCAAAACCAGAAGCTGCGGCAACGCCACATACAGCAAGCGCCCCATCCCATAGATGTCACTGAAACTGTCACCACCGCCGATCGCAAGCACGATGTCCGCGCCTAGGATCCGTTTCAGATAGGGGTTCTTGGAAAGCAACTTAATCCGCCAGCTTTCAGGCAATATCCTCGCGGCCATCGCGGACGCCAACAACCGAGCGACATTGTTTTTCAAATAAAACTTTTTTGAGAACCGGATATTGAATAATTCAATCTGCCGGGGCTTGCCTCCGACAAATATCTGATAGCTTCCAGGTTCGCGACTGTAATCTAACATGAAGACTACTGCATCAGGATAAGAGTGCAGCGCGGATGTGAATGTTCCAGACGCTAGAGCTGAAACACCCATGTTGCCAGTATTCAACGGAGCGCCTATCAGACAGATTTGCATGACTTTTTTCACCTCTAAACCTTAAACGAGCGAGGCATTATTAGAATTCCTCTCACCCACGTTACCGGCCTGTGGATCGGAATTATTCTGATCCTGGGATGACTCCGTGGGTTTTAATTCGCCATATCGGATGCTGCACGCCACCAGAACCCAGAACAGACATTTCAGTTGTGGACTAAACAGATAGACATTCGACCTCGCATAAAAAAAGATAACCGTGATGCTGATGAAAGCCGCCATGATGGTACGATCCACACCCTGACTGGATTTCCAAAGCTTCAGAAGCTTCCACAAAACCGCTATGAACAGGATAACCTCCAGGGCTGACCCCACAAAGCCGAACTCGATCAGATCGCAAGCCTGTTGATTGTCCCAGCTCGTGAACCCCAACAACGCAGTATTTCCTCCACTCTCCTTTTCGAAATAATCTGACAAGTCCATGTCCTCCGTGCTAAGCCCCCCGTAGCCAAACAGCAAACGCCCCGGTGATTTTTTAACCTCCGAGTAGGCCACCTCCCACAATTTCCACCGATACTCGTAAGACTTTCGCTTCACTGAATCTTTGTCCGCACCCACCGTCGTCGAGATGGCCGACACTAGCGTTTCACGCACGCCAGGCCGGGCAATGATCACCACTACCGACAGCACCCCGATCATCACAAACGACTTTCGCATCTGATTTGATCCCAGCACCAACAATATCCCCCCCGCCATCACCAATCCCGACCAAGGTCCGCGGCTGTTCGCAAAATAACAGCCCGCCACCGTCAACAACAGCAGCACTAAAATCACCTTCTGACGCTTCGGCTGAGTCTCATGTTCCCTCACCGCCATCAATATCGGCACCGCCATCGCCATCGCATACCCCAACAAAATTCGATGCGGATATGTAGCCGTTATATCCACCAACCCGCGCCCCTCACCCAAGAAAAACTCAAGACTGATGTTTATCTCCTTGAACCGCTCAATCATAGCCACACCGGCCACACCACCCAATCCCGCTCCTATCGCCGTCAACATCCGCAACACACCCGCACGATCCTGCAACGTCGTGCTCACTACGATGAACAACATCAGGTTTTCAAGCGTGAAGACGAACAAGGACTTAACGCCTGCCATTAGATTGGCCGAAAGCAACGTTGAGATAAGCTGCGACAGTGTGAACGCCAACAATAACCCCTTGAACGGGATTGACTGGTGCGTAGTAAAATTTCTTTTGGCTCCCAACCAGAAAAATACCGCCCCCATCACCAATACCCGTTGAACAGTCATCTCTGGAATGCCGCCACCAAAACTGATCCGCATGTAATCCGGCATCGAAACGATGAAGCCAACTGTCAAGCAAAGCCCCTTCAGATAGTCAGACTTCAGATGCCTGAACGCGATCGCCGCTACGATCAGCAGCGTAATGACACACTTCGGATTCATCCCTTAACCGCTCCGTGGCTGCCGCAGTCCATAAACTTTTGATGCCACAACTCCAGCACCAGCAACGAGAACTTCTCGGCCGCCCCACGACCATCGTCCGCCAGAAGTTTTTCCACCGCGCCTCGCTTGAAATACCCTCGCTCCACAGCCCGCTGACTCAACAGATTATCAGCGAGAAATCCCTTCAACTCCCGCCCCAACCACCGGCCATATGGCACCGGAAATCCCGTCTTCTTGCGAGATAGAATCTCCGTCGGCACGCGCCCAGCAAACGCTTGCTTCAAAACACGCTTCGTCTCGCGTCCTTTCACCTTAAACTCCGTCGGCAAAGTAGCCGCGAACTCCAACACCTCGTGATCCAGAAACGGCACCCGCAGCTCAAGCGAGTTTGCCATCGTGATCTTATCCGCCTTGATCAACAGATCGTCCGGCAACCACGTCTTCGTATCCACGAACAACATTTGATTGAGCAGATGATCACCTGAAACTTTTGCGAAAAGCTCCCTGGAATAAGCACCTCCAGACGTCGCATTCTGCCCCCGTGAAAACTCTGCGGTAAAAAGCGAGGGTCGTAATTTGTTAAAACCCTCAAACGGCGATCCGACCCGGCTAAAATAATATTCCGACAATGGAACACGCATTAAATCAGCATAGCGGCGGACGCGACGGAACTTATTCACGCTCCCAAGCCCCGCTACTCCCATCGCCGCCAGTCCTCGGAGTGGCCCGACAGCGGATTTGAATTTCTCCAACGCCAGAAAGTTTTTATATTCCGGGTATCCACCAAATGCTTCATCGCCACCCTCTCCTGACAACAGCACCGTCACATGTTTCCGCGCGAGCTTCGAGATGTAATAAAGCGCAATGGCGGGGGGTTCACATACCGGTTCTTCCATATGCCAAATATAGCCCGGCAAAAAATCCCTGAAGTCAGCCGCCGTCATCGTCATGTCATGGTGACTTGTCCCAAACTTCTGCGATGCCATCCGCGCAAACGGCCTTTCATCCGCAAACTCCTTGCTGTCGAATCCAACCGTGAACGTAGAAATCTTTTTATCAGTCCGCTCTACTGCATAACTCAACAACGCCGTCGAATCCACACCGCCACTCGCAAGAAAACCTACCGGCACATCGCTGATCATGTGATCCACCACGCGTTGCCGGAGCAAATCGCTCAACTCGCGTGCCGCATCCTCCATGCTCGCCCACCGGTTCGATGGCGCGTATTGAAGCTCCCAGTATTGCTTCCGGCTAATCGTCCCATCCTTAATGAGCAAGTAGTGCCCCGGCAAAAGTTTCTTAACACCTGCAAAAATCGTTTCTTCTCCAGGTGTGAAATAATTGGAGAGGAAAACATTGACCGAATCGCGATTCACTCCGCGCGCTACTGCTGGGTCAGCCAGAAGCGATTTTACCTCGCTGCCAAACACCAGCGCTCCTCCTGCTTGAGTGTAATAGAGCGGCTTGATCCCCACGCGATCACGAGCGATGAACATCGCCCGCCGCCGTTCATCCCAGATCGCGAACGCAAACATGCCGCGCAGATGTTTCAAGCAGTCCACGCCATGCTCCTCGTAAAGATGGACGATGACTTCAGTGTCAGTGCCTGAACGAAACGCATGGCCACGTGCGATCAGCCGCTCCCGCAATTCCTGATAGTTATAAATCTCACCGTTGAAAGCGATCCACACCGAGCCGTCCTCGTTGCTCATCGGCTGTGCGCCAAGCGGACTTAGATCGATGATGGATAAACGCCTATGCCCAAGCCCAGCCGGGCCGAACACGCGTTGCCCCTCTCCATCCGGACCGCGATGTGAGATCACATCCGTCATCCGACGGATCAGCTCCGGTGTAACCGGTGTCTGCCCATCAAGAAAAACTTTTCCAGCAATGCCGCACATGGGTTAATTCAATGTTTCTTCCTGACCCAGAGTTGTGGATAGATGCTCCAACGCAGGATGGCGCACCACTTCCCGAATGATGCCTTCCAATCCGTGCCACGACTTCGCACCCGTTGCACCGGAAATAGAAACGTCAGCAGCAGCAGCCGCGCAAACGCGACGATCGACATCGCCATCCTGTAAGCCAACCCATAGGCAAGCCCACGGGTCTTGCGCAGAAACCGCCAGATGGATTCTCGCATCATCACGGTTGAAAAGTGGTTCGTCGCCGTAGCGGAACTCGCGCCACCGTGATGGATGACGCTGGCACACGGCACATAATAATTCTTGAACCCGGCCTTGGACACCTTGTCGCTCAGATCGATGTCCTCCGCATACATAAAATAATCCTCACTGAACATCCCGACCTCGCTGAACAGCTTTCGGCTCATCATCACGCACGCTCCGGAGATCGCCTCCACAACACTCGGCATCTCCCCCCCGGAATGCAAAGGAGACATGCCCCAAAGACTGGAGTTCGGCCAGCGGGAACGAAGGAATTCCGAATCAAGACATTGATTCAGGATCGTCGGCACGGACTGGATGCAGCTTGTCTGGATCGAGCCATTCGTGTTGAGCAGCTTACAGCCAAGCGATCCAGCATCCGACAACCGGCGTAACGCCGCAATCATAGCCGCAATCGCATCCCCAACAATCTCTGTATCGGGATTCAAGAATAGCACGACTTCACCCGAAGATTCCTTGAAAGCCATGTTGTTCGCCTTCGCAAAACCTAGATTATCCTTGGCTTGAATGAAACGGACTTGCGGAAAACATTCGCTCAACATCTCCCCGCTCCCGTCGAACGATGCCGCGTCAATCACGACGACCTCGAATTGAAAATTATGTTTCTTGCTGTAAATCGACTCGAGACAGTTGCGCAGATACGTAACTGAATTCCAATTGACGATGATGATCGAAAGGTCCATTCGGGCTCAGCGTTTCAAAAATGTCCGATGCCACAACTCCAACGAGACGAGCAGATATAGATGCCGCCGATACTGCTCTTTGCCGGAACGATCTAGCGCGATGATTTGCCTTATGTAATCCTGGTCGAAGTAGCGCGCCATCGAGGAATCCTTGCTCAACAGACATTCCTCCACAAACCCACTCATGCGTGTGCGGAACCATTCCTCTACGGGATTGGCAAAGCCCTTCTTCTTCCGATGCACGATCTCTTTGGGCAGCCATTTGAGACACGCCTTCTTGTGAAGATATTTTCCCGTCATCCCGTTCAATTTGAGATTCGGCGGAAGACTCTCGATGAATTCAATCAACCGCACATCCAGAAAAGGCACGCGAGCCTCAAGTGAACAGGCCATCGAAGTCTTGTCACCAACCATCAGTAAATCGTCCGGTAGGTTCGCCCGCGTATCCACGTAAAGCATCTGAGTCAACGGATCGAGAGACTTAACATCAGATTGCAGCCGGCTCAACGCCTTTCGCGTTCCAAAGTTATCCGCGTCAAACTGTTTCTTAAGCGCACCCTGATACAACTTTGATTTCATCTCCGCGCTGAAAAACGAATAGACCTTCGCGAACCTCGTGAGCATATCCGGCTCGGCCAATGATGCGACACCTCGTTTGAATTTCTCCGCGCGCCCCGTCATCTTCGCCACGAACGCCACTCCGTCCGTCACCGCACTTGGTAGCCGGCTATACACATCCGAGAGCTTGATGCCTTTGTAACGATCATACCCCGCCCACGGCTCATCCGCGCCCTGCCCAGTCAACGCCACCTTCACTTTTTGACTGGTCATCTTGGACACGAAATAAAATGCCGCCGCCGTTTCGTTTCCAACCGGCTCCTCCAAATCCCACATGTAACGATCGTAATACTTCACGTAGTCGTCAGGCGAAAGCATCTGAGCGTGGTGGTCTGCGCCAAACATTTTAGCCAGAGCCTTCGCATCCTCGACTTCATTTGTTGCTTCACCACCCTCGAAACCAATGGTGAATGCCTGCACCGGACCGTTGGAATACTTGCTCATGATCGCGAGCAACACAGCCGAGTCGACGCCCGAACTGAGAAAAAGCCCCAGAGGCACATCGCTGCGCAGCTGCAACTTCACTGCGTCTTCAAGCAGCGTTTGGTATTCCTCGATTAATTCATCTTCACCGCCCCCCCTCCGTTCGCTCGGCCTCCAATTCCAATACCGCTCAATCTTGATTCCAGCCTTGGATGCCAGCATCGAATGTCCCGTGGGCAGTTTGAAGATTCCTTTGAACAGCGTCTTTGGCGCAGGCACGTAACGGAACGTGAATAATTCCGCAAGCGACTCTTCATCCACTTCGCGCGGACATTCTGGATGTTGAAGCAACGTCTTGATCTCCGAACCGAATAGAAGCTCACTGCCGATCTGGATATAATAAAGCGGCTTGATGCCCAGATGATCGCGGGCGATGAACATCTCGCGCAACTTCGCATCCCAGATCGCAAAAGCGAACATACCATTGAAACGCTTCACACAATCACGCCCCCACTGTTCGTAAGCATGGACAATGACTTCCGTATCCGATTGGGTTTTGAAATTATGCCCCGCCTTGAGCAACTCCTCGCGCAACTCGATGAAGTTATAGATCTCACCATTGAAAACGATCTGGATACTTCCGTCCTCATTGCCGATAGGCTGCGCGCCGCCGCCGACATCAATGATGCTCAGTCGCCGGTGACCCAGCCCGATCTCGTGATCTACTAGTTCACCCTCTCCATCCGGCCCGCGATGCCGGATCACGCCATTCATCTTCGCGAGCGTCTCGCCATTGATCGGGTTGCCGGATAAATCAAAAATGCCGCAGATTCCACACATGAGAGTTTTTTCTGGACTGAATCAATTTCCGGCCGAGCTTCGATTCCCGCCAAAAATCCGCGCGTTCAAAAGTTTGCGATAGCATCGCGCCTCGGCGGCATTTACCAACCGGGTTTTGCGTGTGAGGAGCGACCGCAAATAACCCCAAAGCACAGCCACTCCGCCAATTAAAACCGGGCGGGACTTGATACGATGCAGCACTTTAAGCAAAAAGAAAAAAAACCCGCCACCGGTTAGATAATAAATTTCCCCGTGCATAATGTTCGTCTTCCACGGCCCGATGCCAGAGCCCTCGATCTTCCAATGCTTCATCTTCAGATCTCGGAAATGCGTCGTCTCCCAGCCATGAGTGATCGCGCGTATCTCGTCCACCGTATCCCAACCCCTTGACGGGACAAATCCATTGATTTGTTTCCAACAATCACGGCGGATGACTTTTGATGCGCCGCACGCGTGATACTCCGGCATGGCGATCTCGCTCCAATCCACCCCGCCTAACGATTCCAAATAGACGCCAGACGCAATGCCGAGTTTTGGATTCGCGCTGAACCGGCCAAGAAGTTTTTCAAAATAATTAGGATCAAAACTCAGATCACAATCCAGCTTCACGATCAAATCATATTCCACATCCTTCGCGAGCTCGTATCCGCGATTGAAGGCTTGGATCACCGCCGATCCCGGTTGACGCGCCTGACCACGAGGACTTGTAATGATTCTGATAAAGCTATGTTCCGCCGCATACTTCGCTAGCAGTTCTGGGGTGCGATCGCTCGATCCATCGTCCACGATGATCCAGCGCACTGGCTTCACGGTCTGCCAAGCCATCGAACGCAGCGTGTGTTCGACATACCGCTCTTCGTCTTTAACAGGTGTGATGACCAGATATTTCATGTTCGTCACAATGATTTATGACTTTGCGCCAGATTTGGCGGGTCGCTGGTTTCCAGCCGCCGGGTATGGCGAATTCTTGACCTGACTCGGCGCGCTGTCCATTGCACATTCCCAAGCCAATCATACCACCCCCGCAACTTCGCAAGAAACAATGCACGGTCATCACACTGATTGACAGGCAGACGGTGAACCCACAACGGATCATCCCCCTGCCCCATCCGCCCGATCACCGTGGTAGCACAACTGGCATACCCACACCGATAAAGCAGGTCAGATAGCTTTTCCGTGAACCCAGAATCCTCCTGCGGAAATGCAAACGGATAGGCAAAACTAGAGATAGTCTCACCAAGTTCATTGTCAATCTGCTGCTTTGATCGTAAAAGCTCCTGTTCGATGTTGCTCCAAGAAAGCGTGTATAGCTTGGGATGATTCACTGTGTGGGAGCCGAATTGAATCCCTTCGCGTCGCAACTCGCGAACCTCAGCCCAAGTCATACATTGGCGATTCAGAAATGTTTTCCGTTCATGTTGGATATAGCCCGTCGGAAGATACATAGTTGCCGAAAACTTGTGCCGGCTCAAAACCGGCCAGGCCGCTTTATGAAAATCCCTGAACCCATCATCAAAAGTCACCGCCACCAGTCGCCGGGTAGGAAGGTTGCCATCTGCCAACGCTTTCATCCCATCTTGAAGGGTCACCGCCCTGTACCCCGCATCCGCGATCCATTGCATCTGTTCAGCGAAACGCCCAGGACTTGTAGCAACCCGATAGTAAGCACCCACTCCGGTTTCTGGATCGTCAGAGATGCTGTGATACATCAGCACCGGCAAGGTTTCTGCAAGGCGTGAACCAAGCAAGCACGCCACAGGACGCGCAGCGCAAAGCGTCACAAATCGGTCTGGACGAAAGAGTGACATTCTGAGTTCAGGTGCAAAGCGAATCTACAAGGCGGAGGTAATCCTGCTTGCGACTCTCCCAACTGTTTTTCAGGACATACTCATTCGCGTTTGAGATGAGACTCTTGCGCAGATCCCGATCATTCAGCAGCTCCACCATTCCCGCCGCCAGCGCATCCACGTTGCCGGATTCAAAAAATTTCACCAGAGAGTCGTTGAAATAAAACCGATCAATCTTGGTGCTCGAGATGATCACGGGGACACCCACGGACATGAACTCCATGATCTTGGTGCTGTAGGCTTCGTTTCCAAAGGAATCTGCACGTTTCGGCACGACGCCCAAATCTGCCGCCGCCATGACTCGCGCGATATCGCGGAGCGGCATAGGTTTGAAAAACATCACACACGGATCCAACCCAAGCTCACTGACCAATTCCAAGAGTTTGGGCTTCATATCGCCATCGCCGTAAATGTGGAACTCCGTGTCGGGCAACTGCGGATGGACCTTTGCAAAAGCACGGATTGCAATGTCCAACCCCTGATGCCATTGCAATCCTCCAGGAAACATAATGACTCGTTTGCCGACCGCCTTCTGCACGCTCAACGGATGAAAGACTTTTGAATCCACATTGTTGATGAATACAGAACACTTTTCAACGGGCGCAGAACGAGTGGTATATTTTTCCAACCATAGATCATTGGCGATGATGATATGGTTCGCGAATTTTGCGGAAAACTTTTCCGCCAGCTTGAGCGCAACGACGACTTTGGAATTGTTTCCGCCTCCAAATTTGCTCGCGAAAAATTCCGGCACGATATCATGGATGTCGAGAATGATTTTAGCCCCCATCAACTTGGGATACCATGCGGCGAAAACCAGAAAGTCGGGGATGTTGTGGACATGAAGCAAATCAAACCGACGCTTCCAATGGCGACGCATAGCCCACACGGATGCCACCAACAAAAACCGCAGCAACGGCCAGAGAAATGATGTTTTGGATTTCTCCTTCTTGCCAAAACGATCTTGTATCCTGAAAAGCCTGACGCCATTGATCGTTTCTTCAACCGGCTGCTCCGGAGTCCGCCGCAACGCGAGAATCTCAACGTCATCACCGCGTGCCGCCAAAGACTCGGCATAACGGAGCACGCGATTGTCGCTCTCATAGAACGAGTGCGAAATCATGCAGATGCGTTTGTTGAGGTTTTGGGTTTTCAAATCATCAACGTCTGGCGGTCGTAAAACTCGTGGGCAGACTTCGTCCCCGTCAATTCGCATCCTGTGCGAAAGACTGAACATGGGTTACAACGTGGCTGTACAACATCTGGTTTAACGGAAAATGAACCAGCAGCTTAGACACCAAAAACATCCGTCGAAGCTAAAAACCTAAAAAACTACCAAGCTCAAAGCCCCTCGTTCAATTTGGCGGGCACATAACGGCGGCATTTATTGATGACGTTAGCCATATTGGCTCGAGATTCCTGCATCAGCACACTGGCTTGACGCGCAGCCTTAACACCTGTCTTTTCCGACTCGATCACCATCAACACAACGTCCATCTGGCTCGCAAGCCTAGGCGTCGGGCTGGTGTTGGCCACTGGAGACATATCAAACACAATGAAATCATATTCACTTGTCTCAAGATGGGGCACAATCGTATCAAATCCTTCAGGTAAGATTTTCGCCAACTTGTTCTGCACCTTGTCTGGTGCTTCCAACTTCGCGAGTGCAAGTTTGGTGGTTGTATGGGGCGTCTCATCCTTGCCATCTTCTTCAGAATGTTTCGAAACACCACAACCAGGCTTGCCTTTGTAGAAAGAATGCGCGTCACCGTTGCCGCCATTCAAATTCACAAGCAACACATTCCCGCCACCCGTCATTGAAAGCGATGCCGCCAACCCCGTCGCCAAAGTCGTCACTCCAGCTCCATCGCCGCAACTGGTCAGGCCGATAAGCTTCGGCTTTTGATAGTTTTCTTTGATTTCAAAATAGGTCACGAGGCGTTCGCGAAGTCCATCCGTATAGGAACGAAGGTGGTGCAGGGGATTCCATGGGGTGATTCCTGCTTCCCCTTTGTTGGCCGCCATCTCCTCAGGCGTGCGTTTGCGAAGCGCCCTCGTTTCAAAACGCCACGGCAGCTTCAACGTGTTCTTCCAATAGGTGTCCGGTATCGCGAAAAATACTTTTTGCCGGAGATGACGCTCGATATCTACAGACCGCTTTAAAGAGCGGTCAAAGACGTAATCAAGCAGCACTGCAATCACGATTCCCAAAGCTGCGCAACCCGCCAGCACTCCGAGAACAATCTTTTTCGTGAGCTCATCGCTTTTGATCGGCAGCGTCGGATTTTCAATGAATTTGACCCCAGGCACGCGTCCCGCGCGCGAATCAAACCCTTTGACCTTGGAAGATAATTTTTCATACTGCGCCAACTGAAGGTCATGCTTTCGCTGCAAATCCAGCATCCTCGGTTCGAGCTTCGTGATGGTTGCCAGCTCGGAGTTCATATTCCCGATCTGCTGCTCATAGACCGTCACTGTGGCAGTTAGGTCGTGTATCCGGCCCATGTCTGATTCTGCGTTTGTGCTCGTCACGGACACCGCCGCTCCTACTTTTTCTAACAGTGGATATTGGGTTTCGAGAGCAGTTTTGGCCTCAGTGCGCTGGGCCATCTCAATGCGGGCGTCTTGAACGTATGGATGGGCTGGTTTCAGTCCTTCAGAAATCAAGCGGCGCTCATGGTTTTCCAAGTATTGAAGTCGCGTGACGATGTCCGAGTAATCTCTGATCACATTCCTGGGAAGCGGGGTGCTGATTTTCGAATCCGACCCCGTTGTCGTATTTGTCCCCGCTGCGATTCCCATCCGTGCCGTCAGCAACGCAAGATCCGTCTTCGCATTCAGCATTTCGCCCGTCAATCGTTCAATATGACGAAGATAAAAACCACGCGTTTCAGAAATCGAACTCACCTTGTTCGAGCGCATCAATGATTCCAAGTCACGCTCGGTCTCGACGAGTTCGTTCCGCAGGTTTTCCAACTGAGTCACCAACCAGGCATCCTCGGCACCCAATCCTAGATGCACCATTGCGTGGTGTTTGAAATATGTATTCACCAGAGCGTTCAACGTCGGCTGGACGACAGCTTTGTCGCGATGCTCAAAAAACACAATGATGACATCGCTGCGCTTGGGGGCCATCGGTCCCAATCCAACCTTGATCAAACCGGCAGCCGCGTTGGTGTCATCGCCGCCACCATAAGCCGCGAGAATTTTCTCTGGCCCAACAATCCCAGCAACCTCGACACAGACATCCCTGCTGCGCATGATCTCGATCTCGGTGTTGAGAATGCTTTCCATCGTGGCCATGGGAATCACGATGCGCGGACCATTGGCTTCGCCAGTATTGACCGGAGCTTCCTCCGCCACGTAACTGACCCGCAGCATGGCTTTCGACGAATACATGGGCGGGGTCACCATCTTCGCCACAAACGCTCCCAGAAGTCCCAGCAAAACGCAGCCACAGATCAGGTATTTGTGCCTGAAAAATGTAAAATAGATGTCATCCAAACCAAAACCCGTATCCGTCGCCGGATTGTTTTGTGGATTGTTAGGGCTCAGTTGGTTCATGCCTCAATTGACCAATTTGTCATTCTGTTAGGATTGCGGAATCGCCAGAACCATTCAATCAGTGGTTCACTCGAAGATTACCGACGCCAATCAGGAAACTCCGCTGACGCTCTTCAACTTGGCTGAATTCATCCGGATCAAGCCACTCTCCGCACTCGCAAAAATCTTCACCCGTGATCTCTAGCTGGCCTTCACTTCGTCAGAGTTCATCCTCCGCAATATCCGCGCCGGGTTGCCAGCCACAACCGCACCATCTGGAACATTTTTTGTGACAACGCTCCCGGCGCCAACAATCGCCCTCTCGCCGATCGTCACACCACACATAATGGTCGCACCTGACCCAATGGACGCACCGAGCTTGACCTTGGTGGCATCGCACTGCCAATCCGCTTCGGTCTGAGGCTTTCCATCCGGGTTTGTTGCACGTGGGAAGCGATCATTGATGAAGGTAACTCCGTGCCCAATGAACACCTCGTCTTCAACCGTAACACCCTCGCAGATAAAAGTATGGCTTGAAATCTTACAACGCGCGCCAACCCGGGCACCTTTCTGTATCTCGACGAAGGTTCCGATCTTGGAGTCATCACCAACTTCGCAACCGTAAAGATTTGTGAAGGCGAAAATCTTGACCCGCTGGCCAAGTTTCACGTCCGGGGCAATGCGCTGATAGAGTTGATCTGGAGCACTCACGCAGCCAAGACGCTCCTACCACCCGCCGCCGCTGCGCCGTTGGCGTTATCTTTACTATTGCTACCGCTGGTTTTTCCACCGCCAGAACCTGAGAGGTTCACGGCTTGGCCTTGTTGCTTGAGAGACAGGCTTGAAGCCTCCAAAATCCGGACGACTTCTAATCCCGCCTTGCCTCCAGTGATAGGCGTCGCCTCACCGCGGATGCAGTCGATGAAGTGCTGGCACTCAAGCTTCAACGGTTCGTCTTGCTTGATATACGGCACATAAGAATCGCCGTAATGATAAGAATATTGGAATTCTGCGAACGTATCGTAGTGTGGAGGCACTTCGACACGAGCATCGTAGATTTTCAATTTTTCCAACGGCTCCGTATCATCATAAACAATCATGCGGCGTGACCCGACTACGGTCATTTGACGAACTTTCTTTGGATCAAGCCAACTGTTCTGAATGAACGCGCAGCGGTTTTTATTAAAGGTCAGATACATCATAGTCACGTCCTCGATGTGGCGGTTCACATGGCTGCTGCCCTGACACGAGACGGACGAGGGCTTTTCATCAAGCAAATGCAAGATGATAGAAATATCATGCGGCGCGAGATCCCATGCTACGTTGATATCCTTCTGGAACAACCCAAGATTCAATCGGCGCGCAGAGATGTATTGCAACTCCCCGATGTCGCCAGAATCAATGATCTCCTTCATCCGCCGCACTGCGGGCGAGAAAAGGAAGGTATGCCCGACCATCAACGTCAAACCTTTCTGTTCCGCCAATGCGACAAGCTCCTCAGCCTCGTCCACCGTGCGAGCAATCGGCTTCTCCACGAACACATGTTTGCCGGCAAGCAAGGCAGCTTTCGCCATTTCAAAATGGAAACGCACAGGCGTAGCGACTACGATTGCGTCTAGCTCAACGTCCTGAAGCAAATCCTGGAAATTATTTGTTGTGGCGACATCGTGGTGAAGCTTCCGCATATGCTTCAACCGTTCCTCGCTCATATCGCAAATCACTTTTAGCGAACAGTCTGATACCTGACGAAGATTCCTAATAAGATTCGGCCCCCAATAACCACATCCCACCACACCGACTTTGATTACCCTTGCCATTGTCTTCATACGTTAACTGGACTGACGGGCTTAGACACGCGCACGCCTGCCTGGATGACAGAACTCTTTCTGGAACGTGCTCGCTGGTCATAACACTGCACCATTAGTGCCGGAATTGTCTTGGAGATGATTTTGATATCCAGCCAAAGGCTCGCCCTCTCGGAATATTCGATGTCCATATTGATCATCTGGTTGAAAGTGGTGCGATTCTTACCGCTGACCTGCCACAGCCCCGTAAGTCCGGGCACAGCATCAAACCGGCGTTTTTGCCACGATTCATAAATCTCATACTCGTAAGGAATACACGGGCGCGGCCCAACGAGACTCATTTCGCCCTTCAACACATTGATTAACTGCGGAAGTTCATCCAAGCCTGTGGCGCGGATAATTTTTCCGAACGGAATCACGCGCGGATCATTCCCTGCATCAAGTTTTGTCATCGGCGCCTCGCTTTTGATCAGTTGAGCGGTATGACCACGGTGGGAATTGACCTCAGCACCGATATGCATCGTGCGGAATTTGTAGCAGGTGAAAAGCATGCCCTTATAACCGACACGCTCCTGGCGGAAAATGACCGGACCGCTGGAACCAAACCTGATGACGAGAGCCATCAATGCGCCTACAACTACCAAGATCGGGGTGCAAACGACCACCAGAGCTATATCAAACCCGCGCTTCCACAATTGCATCGGTGACACCTCAGAATTCGCAACCACCTGGGTGGTTGAAACTTGAGAACAACTTTTTTGATTCAATACGGTATCCACAAAATTTTGAATGTTCTGATTAATGGCTACTTCTAACGGCCCTTCCATCATCTACCACTCCGGAATCCTTGCAAGTGACAACAGGGCAACAACTTCTCCGCTCTTTACGGAAGCCCTATCCGGCAAACTACGGAGCGAGGACGCTCGGACCTATTTCGGAAAATGACGTCGCTTTTCTAAAGGCTCAATCCCAATCCGAATTTTGGACTCTTCCTATGTAGCCTCCCCCCCATAACAATGCTGGTTTTTTATCCTGTTTCGTCTCCTAATTCGTTTAGACCTTTACCAACTCCGCAACCCTATCAAACTTTGGTGAAACGTATAGATACACCTTAGTATAGTGTTCTTGCCTGTAATTTTTACGGTTTACTCATCCTGAAATATTTAACGGCGGATTGAAACGGAGAAGGAAGTCAGAGTGAAAGATGTAAGCCGCGCACTAATCTCTTAAAATCCGACAGAGTGACAC
>WBXK01000026.1 GCA_008933055.1 Verrucomicrobiota bacterium
CTACACACCGAGTGAGAGCGAAGGTCCGAGCACGAACACGATTAGGACGGTAGTGAGCGATGGGACCGTGAGCATCACGAACAGCTTTGTGGTGGTGGTGACGGAAGTGAACGTAGCGCCGGTCGCAGTGAATAATAGTTATTTACTCACCAATACTGTTCTGACGGTCGCTGCCAGTGGAGTTCTGGCAAATGATACTGATTCGGATCTCCCAGCGAATATTCTTACGGCTATTCTCGTGAGCGGAACTACGAATGGCACGCTCAGTCTCAACGCTAACGGCGGATTTACTTACACCCCGAACAATGGCTTTAGCGGGTTGGATGGCTTCACCTATCGGGCTAATGACGGCCTAGCAAATTCGGCGGTCGCGTTTGTGAGCATTACGGTATCGAATCGTCCGTTTGTTATTACCTCTGTAGCTATTAGTGGTGGCCTGGCGTTCGTGACTTGGAATTCGACGCCGGGATTATCCTATCGCGTTCAGTATAAAGATGATTTGAGTGCGGCAAGCTGGAATGACATCAATCCTGTAGTTACATCTACAAACGCCTCTTCCAGCGTCACTAATGTATTAGGTAGCGCACAGCATCGCTTTTATCGCGTTCAAATTGTTCCGACGCCTCCTCCGGTGATCCTGTCGTTGCGGCTAGATAGCGGGGTGACAGTGATCACATGGAGTTCCGTTCCGGGCAAGGTTTACTGTTTGGAATACAAGATGGAATTGACTGATACGAATTGGACGGAGCAGTTGCCTTATGTGTCGGCGACGGGCTTTTCGACTTCCATGACAAACAGTTTCGCGAGCAGTTCGCCACCGTTCTATCGGGTGAAGTGCTTGCCTTGAGTGCAGATCAATCTGCCAGGAAAATCTCAAAGGGTATCAGGAATGTTGGTTCAAGATTATTTGGAGAATAGTGCTGCACGACATCCGGAGAAGGTTGCATTGGTCTGCGGAGAGCAGCGCTTCACCTATTCCCAGTTGGATGCGATGGCAAATCGGCTTGCGAACTCACTTCGCATGGATGGTGTGCGGCGCGGCAGCTTCGTCGGGATACATCTTCATAATTCCTTGGAAGCGGTGGTTTCGATATTCGCCGTGCTCAAGGCGGATGCGACATTTGTTGTCATCAATCGCAACATGAAGACGGAGAAGCTGACCTCGATATTGAATAATTGCGATGCGGTGGCCTTGTTGACAGATCAGCGTGTGTTGGGGCAGGTCACGGCAGAGGGATTGATGGAGAAGGTGGGTTCACTCAAGAGCATAGTTTGTTGCGGAGGGAGCGCAGGTTCTAAGGCTGAAAACGTACGTGTTTATGCTGATGTCCAATCCATCGGAGACGCCCGCAGACCCGTCCGCAAAGGCATTGATCTTGATCTGGCTTGTCTGATCTACACTTCCGGCACCACGGGCGAACCCAAGGGCGTAATGTGTGGTCATAGCAATATAGTCTTTGTGAATGACTCCATTGTGTCCTATCTGAAACACAGGCAGACGGACGTTGTGTTGAGTGTTTTACCGCTCGCGTTCAGTTACGGCCTTTATCAGATGCTTGCGACTTTTGCTGTCGGAGGAACGTTTGTGTTGGAGGCATCGTTTGCTTTCCCGACAGTTGTATTGGAGCGGATGGCAAAAGAACGAGTTACTGGCTTTGCTGGAGTGCCGACCATTTTTTCACTCCTCCTTGGAATGGACCTAGTTGCTTATGATCTGACGTCGCTCCGCTATCTCTCAAGTGCCGCAGCGGCGTTGCCGGAAGAGCACGCAAAGCGGTTGCGTCAAAGTTTTGCGAATGCGGAATTGGTCATCATGCACGGTCTAACTGAAGTTGCGCGAACGATGTATCTGCCATCGGATCAGGTTTTAGCGCGACCAGGATCTTCTGGGATTGCAATTCCTGGAACGGAGTTGTGGATCGAGAGTGAAGGCGGTGAGCGGCTGGGAGCGGGAGAGATCGGCGAACTGGTGGTGCGCGGGCGACACGTCATGCGGGGCTATTGGAAGGACACAGCGCTTTCAGCTCAACGTTTTCGCCCTGGACCTTTCGCTGGAGAGCAGGTGTGTTACAGCGGCGACTTGTTCCGCGTGGACGAGGCCGGCTATTTCTATTTTGTTGCCCGCAAGGACGATATCATCAAGAGCCGCGGCGAGAAAGTTGCTCCACGTGAAGTGGAAAATGCGATTTACTCCCTCAAAGGCGTGCAAGAAGCGGCTGTAATCGGTGTGCCTGATCCCATGTTGGGACAGGTAATCAAGGCATTTGTCTTGGCGCCGGGCACTGGGTTGACTTCGGCCAGCGTGATCGCACATTGCAAGGCCAACTTGGAAGACTACATGGTGCCCCGTGCAGTGGAGTTCGTGAACGAGTTTCCAAAGACCGAATCGGGCAAGATTCAGAAAAATAAACTGCGCTGATGTGTGGGATTGCTGGAATGTTTGAGCGGAAGCGAACGCGGTCTGTCGTCGAGGCAGACATGCGGCAAATGCTTGCTGCCTTGCGCCATCGTGGGCCCGATGAGTTTGGAATTCTGCTGGATCGTGAGATCGGACTGGGGAACTCGCGCCTGAGCATCATTGACTTGTCTGGTGGCAGCCAGCCAATCGCCAACGAGGATGAAACGCTTTGGATCGTCTTCAATGGCGAAGTTTTTAATTACATCGAACTGCGTGCAGACTTGGAAAAGTTGGGGCATCGCTTCCGCACCTCGTCTGACACGGAGGTGATTCTTCACATGTTCGAGGAATACGGTCCGCAATGCCTGAATAAATTGAACGGACAGTTCGCTATTGCCATCTGGGACAAAAACAAGCGGCGGTTGTTTCTCGGTCGTGACAGGTTAGGAGTCCGTCCGCTGTTTTATACCCACACATCGGATGGTGCGTTGGTTTTTGCCTCGGAGATCAAATCAATTTTGAGTACTAGGCGTATTCGCGCCGAGATCGACCCCGCGATAGTTGAGCAAGTTTTCACCTATTGGTCGCCCCTTTCGCCAAATACAATTTTTCATGGGATCAAGGAATGCCCGCCGGGCCATTTTTTGATTGCTGACGATCAATCTATTCAAATAGAGCGGTATTGGAAAAACGAATTTCCTATTGATACAGACGGATTGAACCTAAATGGAACGCCACGCGTGGAAGAGGTGATTGAAGAGTTCCGCGCTCTGTTGATTGATGCGTGTCGCATTCGTTTGCGTGCAGATGTGCCGGTCGGCTCGTATCTCAGCGGTGGGCTCGATTCATCCACAATCGCTTCCGTGGTGCGTCGGCATACGACTAACAAGCTTGTGACATTTTCGATCGCGTTCGGCGATCAGAAGTTTGACGAGAGCGAGTTTCAGATTGAGATGGCGGCGCATCTGGGGACTGAGCATCACGTCGTGCGCGCCACACATTCGGAGATCGCAGATGTGTTTCCGCAAGTGATCTGGCACACCGAAGTGCCGTTGATGCGGACAGCACCTGCCCCGATGTTCATGCTTTCAAAGCTGGTTAGGGACACGGGCTTCAAAGTGGTGCTCACGGGTGAGGGCGCGGACGAGTTTTTAGCGGGCTACGATATTTTCAAGGAAGCGAAAGTGCGTCGGTTCTGGGCGCGGCAGCCCGGATCAAAGTTGCGTCCACAGCTTCTCAAGAGTCTTTATCCCGACATCGGTCTTGCACAAAGCAGCGCGTCTTATCTAGCTGCGTTTTTTGGTGAAGGCTTGATGGAGGTGGATTCGCCTGTCTATTCCCACGCCATCCGTTGGAGGAACAATCGTCGCACCCGGCGGTTTCTTGACGACAGGGTAACTGCAAATTCGAACAATGCTGGAGTTGATGAAGTCGCCGCAACCTTGCCCCCTGAGTTCAAGAAATGGTCTACTCTGGCTCGCGCCCAGTTTTTGGAGATCAGCGTTTTCTTGTCGGAGTACTTATTGTCTTCGCAGGGGGATCGCATGGGGATGGCGCACTCGATTGAGGGGCGATTTCCATTTCTAGATTATCGGATGGTCGAGTTCTGCAATCGCCTCCATCCGCGCCTCAAGATGCGTGGATTGACGGAGAAATGGTTGTTGAAGGAAGCCGCGCGACCGTGGCTCCCTGACATCATCCGTCGTCGCCCAAAGCGTCCCTATCGGGCTCCCATCCACCGAAGTTTTTTCAATGATAAAACGCCAGCCTACGTTCGCGAGGTCTTGTCTCCTGGCAGCATCCAGGAGGCGGGACTTTTCAAATCAGGATCGGTCGAGCAACTCGTCCGCAAGATTGATGGCGGCCGTGCCATCGGCGAGACCGATGACATGGCCTTGGCTGGAATTATTTCAACCCAGCTTTTGCATGAACAGTTTGTCAAAAACTTCCCATCCATCCCATCATTGTCCTCGAAAGACCGAGTCAAGGTTTGTAACCTGAACCCAAAAAAGTTGTAAAAACCGAAAGTAAAAAATGCAATTCACAAAAAACTCACTGAAAATTGATGCCGCCCTCGAGACGGACCGGATCGTAAAATTCATCCAGCAGACTGTCCGGCAAGGGATGCGTCGCGCTGGTGCAGTGGTCGGCATCAGCGGTGGTATTGATTCGGCAGTGGTTCTTCCGCTGGCGGTCCGGGCATTTGGACCTGAGCGGGTCGTCGCGGTGATGATGCCTGACAAAGATTCTGATACTTTGAGCGAGCGGCTCGCGCGTGAACTTGCAGCGAAGTATGGGGTCAAACCCATACTCGAAAATATCACGGGCGCGCTGGAGGGATTTGATTGTTATCGCCGCCGCGATGATGCGATCCGCCGGGTGTATCCGGAGTTCGATGATGCGAAGGGTTACAAGGCAAAGATCACTTTACCAGATGATCTGTTGGAAAGCGGTACTTTGAACATCTTCTCCGTGGTGATTATTACGCCCGATGGTAAGACGGTGACTCTCCCGCTCGGTCCGAAGGAGACCTTGGAAATCGTGGCTGCGTCCAATCTCAAGCAGCGTTCGCGCATGAGCACCTTATATCTTCATGCAGAATCACGTCAATACGCGGTCATCGGCACGGCGAACAAAAACGAGCATGCACAGGGCTTCTTTGTGAAATACGGAGACGGGGGCGTGGACATACAGCCGATCGTTCATCTGTTCAAATCGCAGATCTACCAGCTCGCAAAACATCTCGAAGTGCCGGAGGGGATTCAGAAGCGCACGCCCACCACGGATACCTACAGCGCACCGCAGGATCAGAAGGAGTTTTTCTATCGTCTTTCTTTCGAGACGATGGATTTGTTGTGGTTCGCACTAGAGCGGAAGATTTCAGCGGCTGAAGCCTCCACAGTGATGGGGATGACCGAGGTGCAGGTGGAGCGCGCCTACGACGATATCATTCGAAAGCAACGCACAACAAATTACCTTCGCATGGTACCGCCGGAATTGTCTGCGCCGGAGATAATTGGTTGAGCAGAATTTAACAAGATAACAGACGATATAAGAACATGAGCAACACAACAGATAATCAGCAGGTGGAAAAATTAATCCGTGATTTCATCGCAGTGAATCTTCTCTACAGCACGGACGGTTTCCCCCATAAGGACGACACCTCGCTGCTCAAGGAGGGTATCATTGATTCTCTGGGCGTGGTGGAATTGATGGAATTCGCGCAGAAGGAGTTTGGCGTGAAGGTCGAGCCTTTGGAAGTCACTCCGGACAATTTTGATTCCGTGACCAAGCTGGGCGTGTTCATCCGTCGTAAGCGCGGCACGTTGTAAAACAGACAGGCACATTGATCACGACCGAGCTTAAAAACAACAACCTGGAGCCCGGGTTGGAGTTTTGCAAATACGACGAATCATTTTTAGAAATGTCGTGGAAGTGGTTGACTGATCCGGAGATCAAGCGGCTTACGATGACTCCTGATTTCACGCGGGAGGATCAGGGCAGATGGTTTGCGGGGCTGCCTGCGATGAAAGGTTACCTGATCTGGGGATTAAAATGCAACAGCACTCCGATTGGAGCGATGGGGCTGAAGAATCTGACCGCTGTGGATACAGAATACTGGGGCTACATCGGAGACCGGCGGTTTTGGGGGATGGGCATCGGCCAGCGACTCATGCAATTCGCCCTGGAACAGGCGATGCGATTGAACCTCAAAAGCATTTATCTCCGTGTTCATAGGGGCAACGATCGAGCTCTGCGACTCTACGAAAAATCGGGTTTCGATCTCGAGCGAGAAGACGCAGATGTCCGCATCATGCGGCGGAAATTAGAGCGATGATCAATGGCGACTGATTCTACAACGATGTCCGTTCAGCGTTACGACGCCAGTCACAAGGCGGCGTGGGATGCGCTTGTCAGCACGGGCAAGAACTCCACGTTTCTGTTCCATCGCGATTACATGGATTATCACAGTGATCGCTTCAACGACTGTTCACTGTTGATTTTTCGCGCTGGAAAGCTTGCCGGACTATTACCTGCCAATCTCAAGGCGGACGGCACGTTGGTGAGTCATCAAGGATTGACCTACGGTGGATTTGTCGTCACGCGCGATGCTACGGTCTGTGACGTGTTGGAATGTTTTCATGCAGCATTGCGATTCCTTAACGAGCAGGGGATCACACAACTGATCTACAAGCGGGTTCCAGGGTTTTACAATACACTGCCCGATGACGAGGTGGCGTATGCGCTATTTTTGATCGATGCACAACTAATCCGATGCGATACAGCTCTGGTAGTCGTGCAATCAGATCGGTTGCCTTTTCAGGAACGCCGCCGCCGTTCAATCAAGAAAGCTCAGAAAGCTAATCTGCGTGTGGCTCAAGACATGACGTATCAACCCTACTGGGAGCGCGTACTGGTGCCCCGTCTGGTGGGGCGTTATGGCGTTAAACCCGTTCACAGCATCGAGGAGATCACCCTGCTTGGGGCGCGTTTCCCGGAGAATATCAAGCAATTCTCAGTTTATTCTAACGATACGATCCTTGCCGGATGCACGATTTATGAGACTGCCACTGTGGCGCACGCGCAATACATCGCTGTCACGGACGATGGGCAGGCACTCGGTGCGTTAGATTTTTTGTTTGGCTGGCTTATTGAAGAGGGTTACAGGGCCAAGCGTTATTTCGATTTCGGGATATGCAACGAGCAGGAAGGACGAACTGTGAATCTCGGACTGTTGGATTGGAAGGAGGGATTCGGCGGACGAACATTCGCACACACGTTCCATAAGATCTCAACCGCGGCGTATACAAAGCTGGAGTCGGTGTTATCCCATCGTCTGAATAGTGCTGAAAAACCGATCGCAAAATTAACTGCAGCGATACAGAAAGTTTGAATCCCATGAACATCATCAACGAATGTAAAATCATCGAATTGCCGAAGATCAACGATCCGCGCGGCAACCTGACTTTCCTTGAGGGCGGAAAGCATATTCCTTTTGCCGTGAAGAGGGTGTTCTATCTTTACGACGTTCCAGGCGGAGCGGATCGGGCGGGGCACGCGTTGAAAAAGTGCCATCAGTTTCTCATCGCGATGTCCGGTAGCTTCGATGTCAGCGTTTACGATGGTAAAGAAAAAAAGAAATTTCATCTTAATCGTTCCTATCACGGGCTGCATTTGCCTCCGATGGCGTGGCGTGAGATTGATAATTTTTCTTCCGGTTCGGTCTGTCTTGCTCTGGCGTCTGAAGGTTACGACGAGAAGGATTATTATCGTGACTACAAGGACTATCTGCGCGCGATGAGCGGCGAAGACGTTTGAAGTTCGGTAAATTCTCTAGCCATGACGCTCACCGCCAGAATCTTTCACAAGCTCCGCAAAATCCAATATCAGAGGATGTCGGATTGTGGGAATATCGTCGGCAAACCCGTCGTGGATCAACCCTCGCAGTTTGTCGGGCAGGGCAAGATCGTGTTCAAGGGCAGGGTGCAACTGGGGTATTACCCCTCGCCGTTTTATTTCTCCGGCTATATCTACATTGAGGCGCGTAGGCCCGGTTCAATCATCGAAATTGAGGATGGCGTGATCATCAACAACAATACATTTCTCATCAGCGATGGGCCGGGCATATTCATAGGCAAACGGACGATGATCGGGAGCAATTGTGAAATCCTCGATTCAAACTTTCATGATCCTCATCCGGATCGGCACTTACAAACTGATCCAACAGCTAGCAAGGTGGAAATCGGAGAAAATGTGATGATCGGGTCTAATGTGCGGATACTCAAAGGGGTGAAGATCGGTGACAACGCCATCATCTCCAACAGCACGGTGGTAACGCGTTCGATACCCTCCAATGCCGTGGTTTTTGGTAATCCCGCGAAGGTTGGTATGGCGATGAGTTCGGAGTCATGAGTTTCATTTTATGAAAGTTCCATTCTTGGATTTTGTGGGGCCGTACGAGGAGTTGAAACCTGAGCTGGACGCTGCATACGAGCGTTTTATGCGTTCTGGCTGGTATATCCTAGGCAAAGAGACTGAAACGTTTGAGAAGGAGTTCGCGACTTACTGCGGCTCGAAGTTTTGCGTGGGAGTCGGCAACGGTCTCGAGGCTTTGCATCTGACCCTCCGGGCTTACGGGATCGGCAAGGGCGACGAAGTCATCGTACCCTCGAACACCTACATCGCCACATGGCTTGCGGTCTCGTATACGGACGCGACCGTTGTGCCAGTGGAATGTGACGCGCACACCTACAATCTTGATCCGAAATTAATCGAGGCGGCAATCACTCCCCGCACCAAGGCGATCATGCCGGTGCATCTCTACGGCCAGCCAGCGGACATGGACTCGATCATGGCCATTGCTGCGAAGCATGGTTTGAAAGTGATCGAGGACAACGCCCAGGCTCAGGGGGCGCGCTGCAACGGGCGTCGTACCGGTGCGCTGGGGCATTCTGCAGGACATAGTTTTTATCCGGGAAAGAATCTGGGCGCGTTCGGGGACGGTGGCGCGGTGACGACCGATGATGAGACCTTGGCGGACAAAATCAGGGTGCTTCGCAATTACGGATCCCGGAAAAAGTATTTCAACGAGATCAAAGGCTACAACTCGCGCCTGGACGAGATGCAATCGGCGTTGTTGCGCGTGAAACTTCCAAAGCTTGACGAGTGGAATGCGCGCCGCGCGGGGATTGCCAATTATTATCTGAATGAGTTTTCTGGAGTTGCTGGGTTGATTTTGCCGCATGTTCCAAACTGGGCCGAGCCGGTCTGGCATCTGTTTGTGGTGCGTCATTCGAAGCGTGATGCCTTTCAGCAAAGGCTTGCCGAGGCAGGGATTGGAACGTTGATCCACTATCCTGTGCCCGCGCATTTGTCCGCTGCCTATCAAGACGCGGGCTGGAAGCGGGGATCGTTGCCGATCGCCGAGAATGCCGCGGACACAGTGCTGAGTCTGCCCATCGGGCCGCATCTCAAGCTTGAAGATGCGCGTCTTGTCGTTGAGGCGGTCAAAGGCGCCGTCAAAACTCTCTAAGCAGTTTTACCGGCCAGGGGAACTGTTTTGGACATTCCCCTGTCGGCCACTATCCGAAAGCTAATACAACTTGAGCGGCAACCCCAAAAGCAGTCACTCGCAGATATTGAAGTCATCCGCCCTGATCGGTGGTTCGTCTGCGATCAATATGGGCATCGGTATGGTGCGAACCAAGGCGATGGCTCTGTTGCTGGGCACTTCGGGCTTTGGATTGTTTTCGCTGTATTGGAACATCTCAGAGCTGGCGCGCATCGTCGCCGGGATGGGGATCAACAGCAGCGGGGTACGGCAGCTCGCCGAGGCGGTGGGCACTGGAGACGAGAAACGCGTCGCCCGAACGGTGATGACATTGCGTCGTGTGTCGCTGGTGTTGGGAATCGCAGGGGCGCTTTTGCTGCTTTCGGTTTGCGTGCCAGTTTCTGTGATTGCGTTTGGTGACAAAGTTCATGCCGGGGCGATTGCGCTTCTTTCACTTGCGGTGTTGTTCGGTGCGGTGTCGCAGGGGCAAGTCGCGTTGATCCAAGGGATGCGGCGCACAGCGGAGTTGGCCCAGAATAGCGTCTTCGGAGCGTTGCTGGGGGTGTTGATAGGGATTCCGATCATCTACTTTTATCGCGAGCGTGGCGTCGTGCCTGCATTGGTGTGCGTCTCGTTTTTAGCAATTCTGACTTCATGGTGGTTCAGCCGGAGAATCAAAATCCAGCCGGTTGAGATGTCTTCGGCGGATGTGCGGGATGAGGCTTCAAAGCTATTGAAGCTGGGCGTCGTTTTCATGACGAGCGCGCTGATGTCCACCGGAGTCACGACGATTGTTCAATTGATCGTGATGTGGACTACGGGTGCTGAGTCGGGCGTGGAGGCTGGCAAGTCTGCTCTGGGTTGTTATCAGGCGGCGTGGATGCTCGGTGGATATTACGTCATGTTCATCTTGCAGGCTATGGGAGCTGATTTTTATCCGAGACTCACCGCTGCCGCTCATGACAACGCCCAGTGCAATCGTCTTGTGAACGAGCAGGCGGAAATCAGTCTCTTGCTTGCCGGGCCAGGGATGTTGGCGACGCTGGCCCTTGCGCCGATCGCCATCCACCTCTTTTACTCGGCCAAGTTTGAGGCGTCCATCGAGGTGCTGCGTTGGATTTGTCTCGGTATGATGTTGAAGGTTGTGACGTGGCCGATCGGATTCATCGTCGTGGCCAAAAATGCTCGTAGACTTTTTCTGTGGTCCGAGGTCGCCAGCAACACGTTACAGGTCGTTCTCGTCTGGTTCGGGGTAAAGTATTTTGGGTTGAAAGGAGCGGGGATCGCGTTCTTTGTGATGTATGTCTGCCAGATTTCGCTGGTCTATATGATCGTGCGTTCACTCAGTGGCTTTCGGTTCACCCCGGAGAATTTAAAGCTTGGTGGAGTGTTTTCCGGACTTGTCGGCGCGGTGTTTATGGGTTGGTATTTCATGCCGGGCGTGGCTAGTGCGGTCGGATTGCTGCTCGCTTTGGTGACCGGTTATGCGTCGGTGAAAAAAATCTGTACAATGGTCCCGTGGGAAAAATTCCCCAGAAAAATCCGGCGCATACTGTCACTCTTGAAACTTACTCCTGCTGTTTACAGTGACTGAATCCATGAACAATCCATTGATGACGCTGGCGATCGCGGCCTTTAATCAGGAGCGATTTGTCCGCGCGGCCATTGAGGCAGCCTTTGCTCAGACGTATTCGCCGTTGGAAATTATTCTTTCCGACGATAAGTCTTCCGATCGGACCTGGGCAATTATGCAAGAGATGGCGACCAACTATCGAGGGCCGCACCGAGTTCTGCTGAGTCAAAGCCCAGTGAACGCAGGGCTTGCCGCTCACACGAACCGGATTTTTGATTTGTCGCATGGTGAGTTGGTGATTCTGAATGCGGGCGATGATGTATCGCTGCCGCATCGTGTGTGCGCAATTGTAGCGGCGTGGCAGGCATCCGGTGGCAGGAGCACAGGAGTCCACAGTCGTGTTTTGAACATGGATCAGGAGGGCCGGATACGTGGCGGTGCAGCCCCACCAACGCGATTGAGAGATGGAGCTTTTGTATTCGAGGATGGTGCGGGTGCGATACGGCAATTCATGCGAGAAGAAAAGCCGGTGATCCTGGGTTGTTCTGCGGCGTGGAGTCGCGAGCTTTTCACGCGGTATGGGCCACTACCGTCTGACGTGGTGTTTGAGGACATGGCGTTGGGGTTTCGCGCGCGGCTGAATGGCGGGATGGCTTTCATCGACGACCCTCTTTTGCTGTATCGTTTGCATGATGCCAATATCCACCATGCTACCAATGTTGGCGCCGACACCGTGGCCGGGTTAAGGGATGAAGAACGGCGACGCGTGGTTGGGCTTGAACGACGCATGGCGGCGGCGAGATCCTTTGCCAGAGATCTAGATACGGCGGCGCGTATGGGTTTGCTTTCTGGCGACGCATTGCACGGTTTAAATTCCTGCGTGTCGGTTTTCAACTGTGCGAACGAGGCGGAATTGGAGTTCAGGAAGTCCGGTTGGCTCGGTCGGCTGTCGAAATATTCTGAGATGAAACGGCAATGTTTGATGAATATTCCTGAAACCGCGAAGCTGTCGCATCTGCTGCTTCCGCGTTGGTTGTATTTCGCTATACGGCTCTTGAAGGCCCGATTGCGTGGGGATACTACAGTCGCAAAGAAATCGTGAACGCCAAGCCGCGCATCCTATTTGTCTGCCATGCTGCTACCCGAAATGGTGCGACGATTCTTTTGCTGAATACGCTCCGGTGGCTGCGTGAGAACTCGGACATCGAGATTGAAATTCTCGTTCATGGCGGGGGTGATCTGCTGCACGAATTCAAAGCCATCGGACGGACGACTGTCCTTCGCAATGCGGCGTTTTTTCTCGAAGCCTTCCCGCACGGGATGAGAGCTTCATTAAAGCCCAAGGTTGAATCGCTCTGGCTTAATCTGTTGATGATGGGGCGTAAGTTTGACCTCGTTTATTTAAACACCTCAGCGGTAGCCGCCGACGTGCCGGGGTTGGCTTCGCGCGCGAAAAGGATGCTCTGGCACATCCACGAGCTGAAATACGCGCTGCAACTTACCATGGGTGAAGCGATGATCCGAGATTTGTTTCCGCGCATGGATAGATTCGTGGCGGTGTCCAATGCGGTGCAGGACACGCTTCGGAGTTTTGGAGTTCCGCAGGACAAGATGGATATGGTTCGCGGATCCGTGCCGGTGAATGAATTCACCTCAGATGATCGGTGCGTGCGGCGGCGGAAAGTTTTGGCGCAACTGGGATGGCCAGAGGACGCTTTTGTAGTCGGAGCGTGTGGCGGAATGGGATGGCGCAAAGGCACGGATTTGTTTCTCCAGATCGCGCGGCAGATTCGAAATGGCGTCAACGGGGATAAGTTCAGGTTTTTGTGGGTCGGCGGCGCGGTGAAGGGCGAGGAAGCGTTGCGCTTCGATCATGATGTCCGCTTATTTGGTTTGGCGAAGCAGTGTTGTTCGATTCCGACGACTGGCAATGTCATGGATTATTATAAGGCAATGAATGTGTTTGCGCTGACCTCGCGAGAAGATCCGTTTCCACTGGTGATGTTGGAGGCAGGGGCGTGTCACGTGCCGACTGTGTGCTTTGCGGAATCGGGCGGTGGGCCTGAATATGTGGGTGACGATGCGGGGCTGATCGCTCCCTATCTCGATGTGGCGGCATTCGCAATGCATTTAGAAACGTTGCGGAGTTCGATTGAGATTCGCAGTCGGATGGGTGACGCCGCTGCGGGGAAAGTTCGCGCTGGGCATGTCGTCGAGACTCAAGGGCCGAAGATTCTTGCAAGCATCCGGAAGACGTTGGCTGTCGGAGGTGGAAAGGGGTGAAACATTTTGCTATAATTGTTGCGAGCAATAGCGATCAGGTCCTGCAAAGCTCATTGCTCGCATCGCCTGATCTCAAAGAAGGCTTTGAGATCAGCGTGCAGCGGGGATTCCGATCTGCGGCAGCGGCGTACAACGATGGCATTGCCTCGACGACGAGTGACGTGATGATCTTCGTCCATCAGGACGTTTATCTGCCGGCGGGTTGGAGGCAGCGGTTGGATCGGGCGTTGGAGTGGTTGGATGCGAATGATCCCAGCTGGGGTGTGCTGGGATTGTTTGGTGTGGAAAAGAACGGGGCAGGGCAGGGGCATGTCTATTCGACCGGATTGCGACGCGTGATCGGGGAGTTTTTTGAAGGCGCGCGTCGGGTGGAAACGCTTGATGAAGTGATGTTGATCTTGCGCCGTAATTCGGGGCTGCGCTTCGACGAATCATTGCATGGATTCCATCTTTATGGAGGCGACATCTGCCTGATGGCTGAGACGCGCGGCTTGAAGAATTACGCGATCTCTGCCTGTGCTGTTCACAATACGAATGGCATCAGGTTTCTGCCTCGGGCGTATTGGAAGATTTTTTTTCAGATGCGAACCAAGTGGCGGGCGAGATTGCCGGTGCAGACGCCTTGTATGCCCATCACGAGCGGATGCGGGGCGGCATTACGGTATGCCGTGCGCCGTCCGCTCTGGTTGTTGAGGCATGGAGCAAGTATTGGCGCACGTGTGACTGACCCCAAAGCGGTCTGGGAACATGTGGTTGGAAGCGGGTAATAGAATCAAATCACGATAACGAAATAGATAAAATGAAAACAGCAGTCATTGGTTTGGGTTATGTCGGTTTGCCATTGTCACTACAGTTCGCCCGGTCCGGCGTCACGGTGATCGGATTGGACATTGATACAAAAAAAGTTGATCTGCTCAACCAAGGCAAGAGCTTCATCAAGCACATCTCTTCTCAAGCCGTGACAGACGCCGTGAAGAACGGCACGTTCTCCGCCTCGACTGATTTCAAACGGATACGCGAAGTGGACGCCATCATCATCTGTGTGCCAACGCCCTTGAACAAGAATCGAGAGCCGGACATCTCCTACATCATTGAGACGGGCAAAGCCATCGCGCGGCATCTGCAAAAGGGCACACTCGTGGTACTCGAGTCCACGACGTATCCAGGTACGACGGATGAAGATTTGCGCGCCGTGCTCGAAATCGGTTCGGGGATGGAAGCTGGCAAAGATTTTCACCTCGCGTTCTCACCGGAGCGTGAAGACCCCGGCAATCCCGACAGCAAGGTCGCGATTATTCCCAAAGTTGTCGGCGGCTACACGCCGAAATGTCTGCAGCTCGCAACTGAGCTATACTCTAAAGCCATTAAGACCATCGTGCCCGTTTCGTCCTGTCGTGCGGCGGAAGCCACGAAGCTACTTGAAAACACATTTCGCGGCGTGAACATCGCGCTCGTGAACGAACTCAAAGTCGTTTACAGCGCGATGGGAATTGACGTTTGGGAGGTCATCAATGCAGCTAAGACGAAGCCCTTTGGGTTCATGGCGTTTTATCCAGGGCCTGGTCTTGGCGGGCATTGCATACCGATTGATCCATTTTACCTAACGTGGAAGGCGCGCGAATATGGGCAGAACACGCGCTTCATCGAACTTGCTGGTGAAGTGAACACCGCCATGCCGGACTATGTGATTCATCGCGTCTCAGATGCGTTGAACGATCAGCGAAAGTCAGTGAACGGTAGTAAAATTTTAGTCCTCGGACTCGCCTACAAACCCAATGTGGACGACGAGCGAGAATCACCGAGTTATGTGCTGATGGAAAAACTACAGTCACGAGGCGCTAAGGTGGCTTACTACGATCCTTACGTGCCCGTCATCCGCCCCACGCGTGAGCACGCCCATTGGACCGGAACGAAATCCGTGGAGTGGAATCGTGAGACGATTGAGGGCTACGACATCGTCTTGATCTCCACGAATCATTCGAGTGTGAATTACACAGAGCTGGCCACGTGGGCCAAATGTATCGTGGACACTCGCAATGCGATGGCTAGCATCAAGACTGCAGAGGGTCAGGTCTGGAAGGCGTAACGCGCGCGAACTGAATTCTGTTTGAAGCAAAGCGCGTAGAGAAAACCTCTTCGCGCTTTTTTTAGAACTTCGAGTTCCACTCGGCGGAGTTGTATTTTTGCACGAGTGCCTCCGCGGCGTGTGTGTGTGTGGCTGAACTGGCGGTTGCGATCCACTCCGTTGCCATCGCGCGCTTCACAGTTTCAGCGGGCAGGTTCAAGTTGGTTATGAACTCTTTGTGTGTGCGGTTGGCGCGGTAGTCCGGCTGGAGCGAAGGCCTTTTCAGCAGTTCGCTGATGAGCGGGAGGTGGAAGCTCAAGAGCAATGTGCCGTGGAAGAGCAGGAAGTCTTTTCGGCGGCGCTGAGCGTTGCCGGAGAACTTGAGATTGCCGAGCGAAAGGTCAGTGTGGCCCTGGATGGAAATTGTCGATTGCCGATTGCCGATTGCTGATTGGATTCCCTCGCGGACGCGTCCCATGATGAATTGGTTTGCCGTGCTGATGCTGCGAGTCGGGCCTGTGGCGGTGATGTGTAGGACGACGGCGTAATTCAAGCACCCCGGGCCTTGAACCACGGTGCCGCCGCCGGAGCATCGTCGCAGGATGGGAATTGCATTTGACTCACATGCGGCGACATTTACTTCTTGGGCAATCTTGTTTGCGTAGCCGACCACGACAAATGGCGTTGGGGATTCCCAGAAGCGCAAAACTTCTCCGCCCAAGCCAGCTTCGGCGGCGTCGAGCAATGCCTCGTCCAGTGCAAGATTCTCTGCGGGCGAGGGCAGGGTGAGCTCGAGAAGTGTCATGGTGATAATCTCCAAGCACTAGGCTCTAGCTTCGGGCATCTTTGACTGGCGGGCTGGGCGGTGTTATCTTGCCGTTCAGAAAAGGCTTCAATGTCGAGTGTTACTTGAGCGATTTTTAAGGTTTTTGGTGGATAAAAGTTTATTCGCCAGTATTGAAGCCCGGTTCTGCGGTAGGCAAGATACCCGCCGCTGCATGGCTTATCAGAATTTCGCTGGCAATCGGAACCCATTTTGAGTTTAATTTGCTGCTCTTGTCGGGGCGCAAATAGCTTTTTTAATTTCATCCGGCAAAACATTTTTGAAGTGAGTACCACAATCAAATCCAAAAAAGAAGTCCTCGGTTCGAGGCCGTCATCCCACGCCACCCGCTCTAACGGCAGCAAGCTCTCGGATTCCATGCAATCCGTGGTCGAACTGTCGCTCGAAACGCAGGGTGCAGATCGCACGGCGGAGTTGCTCGAACAGCTTGCGGACAAACTTCGCGCGCAGCAGCATGATCTGCCGCGTGGCTTCAACACGCCTTACTTCAACACCATTTCTGTCGAGGCCCAAACGCCTTATCCCGGCGATTGGAAGATGGAGGTCCGCCTCAAGAGCCTCATGCGTTGGAACGCGATGGCGATGGTCGTCAAAGCCAACTCCACCACGAACGTCGGCGGGCATATTGCCAGCTACGCTTCTTCGGCGACGTTGTATGAAGTGGCCTTCAATCATTTCTTTCGCGGGCGCACGGAGACTTTTCCGGGTGACTCGGTTTATTTTCAGGGGCATGCGGCGCCAGGTGTTTATGCTCGTGCCTTTCTCGAAGGGCGCATCACCGAAAAGCATCTGCTCAATTTCCGGCAAGAACTTGCGGAAGGCGGCGGCTTGTCCTCGTATCCTCATCCTTATTTGATGCCAGATTTCTGGCAGTTTCCTACGGTCTCGATGGGGCTTGGCCCGATCATGTCCATCTATCAGGCGCGGTTTAATCGCTACATGCAAGCGCGTAAGTTCGTCAGCGCCGAGAATGAGCCCAAAGTCTGGTGCTTCATTGGCGATGGTGAGAGCGACGAGCCTGAAACGCTTGGCGCATCCACGCTCGCTTCTCGCGAGAACCTCGACAACCTAATCTGGGTCGTGAATTGCAACTTGCAACGCCTCGACGGTCCGGTACGTGGCAACGGCAAGATTATCCAAGAACTCGAAGCCGCGTTCCGTGGCGCAGGTTGGAATGTCATCAAGGTCATCTGGGGTGCGGATTGGGATGATTTGCTCGCGCGTGACAAGAGCGGGTTGTTGCTCAAGCGCATGGAAGAAGCGGTCGATGGCGATTACCAGAAGTACGTTGTCGAACCTGGCAGCTACGTTCGCAAACATTTCTTCGGCAAGTATCCCGAGTTGCTTAAGCTGGTGCACCACCTCACGGATGAGCAACTTAACAAGCTCATGCGCGGCGGTCACGACACGCGCAAGATGTACGCGGCGTATAAAGCAGCGAGCGAACACAAGGGACAGCCTACCGTCATCCTCGCAAAAACCGTGAAGGGTTACGGCCTCGGCGAAGCGGGCGAAGGACGTAACATTTCGCACCAGCAGAAAAAGATGAACGAGAAGGAGCTCCGCGAGTTCCGCTCTCGGTTCAATATTCCGATGAGTGACGATGTTATCGCGGACATGCCGTTTTATCGTCCGCCAACGGATAGCCCAGAGATCAAGTATCTGCTAGAACGACGCAAGGCTCTAGGAAGTTTCCTCCCCGCGCGCCAAACTACAGCACCAAAGCTCGATGTGCCCGGCATGGATTTCTTTAAGGAGTTTTTCAAAGGCTCAGGCACGGCCGAAGCCTCGACCACGATGGCGTTCGTGCGTTTGCTCACCGTGTTGTTGCGGCACAAAGGTGTTGGCAGAAGCATCGTGCCAATCATCCCTGATGAAGCGCGGACGTTTGGCATGGACTCGTTGTTCCGTGAAATTGGCATCTATTCAAGCAAAGGCCAGCTTTACGAGCCGGTGGATAAAAAGTCTTTGCTCTATTATCACGAAGCAAAGGACGGCCAGATTCTCGAAGAAGGTATCACTGAAGCAGGCGCGATGTCATCGTTCATCGCGGCGGGGACTAGCTACGCCACGCATGGTGTCGAGATGGTGCCGTTCTATACTTACTACTCGATGTTTGGTCCGCAACGCATCGGCGACCTGGTATGGCTCGCGGGCGATATCAAGGCCAAGGGTTTCCTCTGTGGCGCAACGTCCGGCCGTACGACATTGAATGGGGAGGGTTTGCAACATCAAGACGGTCACAGCTTGCTCCATATGAGCACTGTGCCGACGACGATGGTCTATGATCCAGCGTTCGGTTTTGAAATCGCGACGATTGTGGCGGATGGGATGCGCCGCATGTATGCCGAGGGCGAGGAGATTTTCTACTATATCGCGCTCTACAATGAGAATCATGTGATGCCACCGATGCCGGAAGGCGTGGAGGAAGGCATCTTGAAAGGCTTGTATAAATTCAAGCCTGGTGCCACCGGCAAGAAAATTAAAGCTCACATCTTCGGTAGCGGTCCTATAATTCAGTCCGCTCTCAAGGCGCAGGAAATTCTCGCCGAGAAATACGGCGTCAGCGCAGACGTGTGGAGCGCGACGAGCTACAAGTTGCTCCGCACTGATGCCATCCGTTGCCAGCGTTGGAATATGCTGCATCCAACGGAAAAGCCTCAGCAATCCTACGTCGAGCAAGTTCTCGCGAAAGAGAAAGGCACATTCGTTGCCGTGTCTGATAACCTTCGCATCGTGCCGGATCAGATTGCGCCTTGGGTGCCGGGTGGATTATTCACCCTGGGCACCGATGGTTTCGGTCGCAGCGACACGCGGACGCGCTTGCGTCGGTTCTTCCAGATTGATGTCGAGTCCACCGTCATCGGCACGCTCTACGCGCTTGCGCAAAAGGGCGAGATCGAGCGAAGCGTCGTCGCAAAAGCGATCAAAGACCTCGGCGTTGACCCCGAAAAAATTCAACCCCAGATCGTCTAACGGGCGTTTAATCACGCCTGAGTTTCTCAACCAAGCATGAACTACCGCATATCTCAGCGAGCGGCGTCATTGTCGCCCTCGCTCACGCTCGTCATTGATTCCAAAGCCAAGGCCATGAAGGCCGCGGGCGAGGACGTCGTCGGCTTCGGCGCAGGTGAGCCGGACTTCGACACGCCGCAACATATCAAAGACGCCTGCGCCAAAGCACTGGCGGATGGTTTCACCAAATACACTCCCGCGGCGGGCATTCCTGAACTGCGCCAGGCCATCGCCGACAAACACAAACGCGAGAACGGTCTCACCTACAAGCCTAGCCAGATCATCGTCTCGTGCGGCGGCAAACATTCCTGCTACAACGTCATCCTCGCAACGTGTCAGGAAGGCGACGAAGTTATCATCCCCGCGCCGTATTGGTTGAGCTATCCCGAGATGGTGAAACTCGCGGGTGCGACGCCGGTGATTCTGGAGACAAGCGACAAGACCGAATTCAAAGTCACGCCCGCGCAACTCCGCGCCGCCATCACGCCGCGCACGCGGTTGTTCGTATTGAACTCGCCGAGCAATCCAACAGGCAGCGTTTATACGCCGGAAGAAACCAAAGCCCTCGGCGACATCTGCGTTGAGAAGGGCGTGCTCATCATGAGCGACGAGATTTACGAACATCTTCTTTACGACAACGCGACGGTGAAGAGCGTCGCGAGTTTTTCACAGGCGCATTACGACCACACTATCATCGTTCACGGTTTTGCAAAAGCATGGAGCATGACGGGTTGGCGATTGGGTTGGTGCGCCGCGCCCGAGCCGATTGCCAAAGCGATTGACGCCGTGCAAAGCCACAGCACGAGTAATCCGACCAGCTTCGCGCAGAAGGGTGCAGTGGCTGCATTGACCGGCTCTCAGGAGCATCTACCGAAGTGGCTGGCAGAATTTTCAAAGCGTCGCACCTACGCGTTCAACAAGCTCAACTCCACCCCCGGCATAACCTGTGTGAATGCCAAAGGCGCGTTCTATCTTTTTCCGAACATCTCGCAGACAGGCCTCAAGTCTGCTGACTTTTGCGCCCGATTGTTGGAGCAGGAAAAAGTCGCCGCGGTTCCCGGCATCGCATTCGGCGCGGATGATTACATGCGTCTTAGCTACGCGACCAGCATGGCGAACATCGAGAAGGGGCTGGCCCGAATCGAGAATTTCTGCAAGGGGTTGAAGAGGTAGGATCGAGGCAGCGGAGTAGTGTCCGCTGTCATCTTTCAATCAAACATTTTTCCCGGATTCAGAATCCCTTTCGGATCAAGCGCGCGGCGGAGTTCTCGCATGACACGCATCTGGGCGACTCCAGCGAACTTGGGTAGAAAGCTTTTCTTCGCCATGCCGATGCCGTGTTCGCCGGTGATCGTGCCGCCGAGTCGGATGGCTTCGTCGAAGATTTCTTGGAAGGCTTCTTCCACGCGGTGCATCTCCTCTTTGTTCCTTTCGTCGGTGAGAAACGTGGGATGCAAATTGCCGTCGCCCATGTGCCCGAACGTGCCCACGCGCAAATTGTATTTCTTAGCGACCTCGCCGACGAAGCGGATCATTTTGGCCAGTTCACTGCGCGGCACGGTGGCGTCTTCGAGAATCGTCGTCGGCGCAAGGCGCGCGAGCGCAGAGAATGCACTGCGGCGCGCGGTGGCAAGTTTGTTCGCCTCGTCCTCGTCCTTTGCCACGCGCACGGCCATCGCGCCGTTTTTGCGGGCGAGTTCTTCCATCTTAGCGGCTTCCTCGGCCACAGCGGCGGGATGACCGTCTGTTTCGATCAGCAACAACGCTTCGCAATCCAGCGGCAGACCGACGTTCGCATAATCTTCGACGCAATGAATCGTTGTTCGATCCAGAAACTCCAGCGTGCAGGGAATGATTTGCGCAGCGATGATGTCTGAGACGGTTTGCGCAGCGGCATCCATCTGAGCGAACGTGGCGACCATCGTTTTCTTTGCCGCGGGTTTGGGGATGAGTCGCAGCAAAACTTTCGTGACCACACCAAGCGTTCCTTCTGAGCCGACGAACAAGTCACGCAACGAATACCCAGCCACATCTTTCACGCACTTGTTGCCTGTCCAAAGGATTTCCCCATCCGGCAACACGACTTCAAGGCCCATGATATAGTTGCGGGTGATGCCGTATTTCAACCCGCGCAAGCCACCGGAGTTTTCCGCCACGTTGCCGCCGATGGTGGAAATTTTCATGGAGCCAGGATCGGGCGGATAAAACAAACCCGCCGCGGTCGCGGCGTCTGCGATTTGCAACGTCGTAGCGCCGGGTTCGGTGAGCAGGGTGAGGTTCGCGCGATCCAGTTCGAGGATGCGATTCATCTTCACGGTGCAAAGCACGATGCAGTTAGGGCAGGGGAGACTGCCGCCACTTAAGCCCGTGCCCGAACCGCGCGTAACGATGGGCGTCCGGTTGGTGTTCGCCAGTTTGAGGATTTGCGCGATGTGATACGTCGTCAGCGCGAACACGACGCAGCTGGGCATAGATTGCATCGCTGCTGTACCGTCGAAGGAATAAGCGATGAGGTCTTCCTTGGAAGAGAGCACATTTTCTCCGCCGACGATGTCGCGGAGTTTGGCGAGCGTGTCGTTGGGTAGAGCCATAAATAGGAAGTGGCGGAGAGAGTGAGATTTGAACTCACGGTAGTGTTACCTACGCACGCTTTCCAGGCGTGTGCCTTAAACCACTCAGCCATCTCTCCACCAAGCGAGACTAGTCTGACTTTGCGGCGCGGTGCGGGCAATCTTTTTCCGTGAATGATGATCGCTTAGCTATGGAACGAATTCTGATAAGTCGGGAGCAGTCGTCGGAATGGGAAGTCCGTGTTTCTGAGTTCTTGAACATTTTCCGGTTGGTTCTGTCAATTTATGTAAGCGACTCGAAACCAAAAATGAAATAAAGGTGTTGAAAATAATGCGAGTCGCAAACAGTTATTAAATATGAACGTAAGATTTGTGTCATCAATTTGGGTCGCGCGGCGGGCAGGTTTGCTGGTTGGGGTGGGTTTGTCCTCGCTCGCCGCGCTGACCCTGTGTGCGAAGGATGCGCCGAAGTTGTCGGTGTCGGACCGCTCTGTGGATCGCTCTGCGCGCGGTGCGAGTTACTCGGCGGTCATCAAACGTGTTCAGCCCAGCGTGGTGACGATCTATTCAACGCGAACGACCCGCACTCAACAGATACAGCAGTGGCATCCGTTCATGGACGACCCGACGTTCCGCCAGTTTTTCGGCGAGGAAGGTGATTCGAATCCACGTTCTCGCAAGCGCATCGAGCAAAGTCTCGGCTCCGGTGTCATCGTGTCGGAAGACGGTTATATCCTGACGAATAATCACGTTGTGGACGGTGCGGATGCGGACGGCATCAAGATTTCTCTAGCTGATGGTAAAACGAAGTTGGAAGCGAAAGTCATCGGCAAGGACCCGCGCACCGATCTCGCCGTGTTGAAAGTTGATGGCGCGAAGTTGACCGCGATATCGCTGGCCGATAGTGACAAGATCGAGGTCGGCGATGTGGTTTTCGCCATCGGGAATCCATTTGGCGTAGGGCAGAGCGTTTCGATGGGCATCGTGAGCGCGATGGGGCGCGGCGAGATGCCATTCGGTCGTATGGCCGAGTATGAAGATTTCATCCAGACAGACGCTGCGATCAATCAAGGCAACTCCGGCGGCGCGCTGGTTGACGCGGAAGGCCGGCTCATCGGCATCAACCAATCCATAGTGAGTCGCAGTGGCGGTAGCGCGGGAGTTGGGTTTGCGATCCCATCAAATCTGGCGCGGACGGTGGTGGAAGGTTTAGGCGCGAACGGAAAGATGGCTCGAGGTTATTTGGGTGTTGAAATGCAACCGGAGATTACGCCCGAATTAGCGAAGGAATTTCACTTGCCGGACACTAGTGGTGTATTGGTCATCGACGTTCGCCCGGAATCTCCCGCAGTTCGTGCGGGTGTGGAACGTGATGACGTCATCGTAGAATTTAACGGCAAGAAAGTATCAGATTCGCGTCATCTGAGATTGATGGTTTCGCAAGTAGCACCGGAAGCCAGAGCGACGATGAAAGTCATCCGAGACGGGAAAGAAAAGGGTTTGAGCGTAACGGTGGGGGCGCAGCCCAAAGAATTGGCGGGTGAACCAATTGAGGAATCGTCGGCACCTGTCGTCGAGAAAGCGGATAAATTCCTAGACGGCGTGGAAATCGCCGATTTGGATCGTTCGACACGCCGACAGTCGGGCTTGCCGCCCACCATGCGCGGCGTGGTGGTCACGAAAGTTGAGCCTAATTCCAAGGCTGCCGGTGCGGAATTGAGCGAGGGCGATCTGATTGCCGAGATCAACCGTCGCCCGGTTCGCAATGTTGAAGAAGCGATGGAGGCGATCAGCTTAGCCAAAGGGGGAAGAGTTTTATTGCGGGTCTATGCGCGCAACGCCAGTGGCGGTGGATCGACTTACTACATCTCGGTTGAAACAGGGAAAAAATAATCGCGACAGTAGTCCCTGAGAATCAGGTCGAAGAATGCAAGGC
>WBXK01000027.1 GCA_008933055.1 Verrucomicrobiota bacterium
AATTGCAGATGCGGTAAATCTTATTTCCAATCTTCACATCTACCCAAAGATCAAAAGCGCCTGAATTATTAGTGGCACTGTTGGACGTGTAACGCCATGGGTTGATAGTTTTCTGATTAACTGTATTGGTGAACATCAGCGGCCCAACATCAGTCACGCCAAGCAAAGAGCCTGCCCCCCCCGAACTCACTTCTAGATATTGATTGGGTTTGATGTTCTTGATGCAATTCTGTGCGGCTTGCACTTCATCGCCGCTACCTTTAGCCACGTTGACAAAACCGGTGACGCCAGGGCCAAAGAAACCTGACATCTGGCTTGTTGAAATACTTCCCCCTAGGGGTGTCGTGAATGTACCGCCAGCATTGAGAGTTCCCGCCAATTCATAATACAATGGAGCTAATTCCGGCTTGCCGGGATTTTCAGGCGGATAAACCTTGACGTTCTCCTTGTAGGTTTCGATGGCTGATTTGACAGCCTCCATTTGCGCCTGAACGCGTTTGATGTAGGCATTTCGCTTCACCATTGCGGCGGCTGGAAAAATCATCGCCGCCAGCGTTGCAATGACCGCCATGACGACGAGCAATTCAATCAAGGTGAATGCACGTCTGCGCTCGTGAAGTTTGATTTGGTTTATGTTCATTGTCGTATTGGGGTCAGCGTTCGCGGATTTCCTGCTCCATGCGTTCACTCAACCACTGTTTGATCATGCTCTGGTAATTCAGGTATCGGGAACGGGCCAATCGCTTGATGCGCGCCAGCATCCGGGGATCAATGCGCAAAGTGATGGTGACCGATTCGGACACTTCCATGCCGCCCGCCACGGCTGTCTCCATCAACCGCAAATCAGGCCGGTTCTCCGACCAGAAATCCGCCTCGGATTTCTCGCTGTCGAAGATCGGCACTTCTTCCCAGTTGGCAATCGTGCGCATCTTCAGTCCTCTGCTCAAACCCGCTCATTCTCTGCTCCGTGAATCAAACCTGCGACTACGCCAGCGTTTGATCCATCTTCCGCTGATAAAAAAATCGTTCCTCGGGTTGAAAACCTCTCGCATGGATCACCCGGATCTGTTTCCCGTTCGTCCGATAAACACTGAAAATCCCGTCACCGCCCGCCGCCATGCCGAGGTTGAAAAACCGCGCCTGCACCGAAAACCTTGCCGAGTCCGGCAGCAACTTTATCGCAAACGGATCTTCAAATGACTCTTCCACTTCCCGCTGAGTCAAAGAAGCACCCAGTTCAAAGGGCGTATTATTCCAATCAAACTCCATTTTGAGCTATTTGTATGTAATTCGCCCATGCAATGTCTTTACAATGTATTTACACGCGACCATGGGATGCGTCAACGGTTTTGTATTGAATTATACGGTTTACAGGCAAACTGCTCAGGTGGCGGGCGGCAGACTTTACCAAAACTTGACCTTAACTTTACCTCAATCCTTGTCACCATCACTACCACCCATACCATTCATGAGGTCAATCAACGGCAGGAACATCGCGATGACGATGCTACCGACGATGACTGCCAGAAAGACAATCATGATAGGTTCGAGCAGGGAGGTCATGGCCGCGACGGCGTTATCCACCTCGTCATCGAAGTTATCGGCGATCTTCATCATCATTTCCGGCAATGCGCCAGTTTGCTCTCCGACGTCCACCATCGAGATCACCATGGGTGGAAACACACCGGAGGCTTCGAGGGGCGCCGTGATGGTCTCACCTTCCTTGACGCTTTCGTGAACCGCGGTGACGGCGTTTGCGATGACGACATTGCCAGAGGTTTCACGCACGATCATCAAGGCTTGAAGAATCGGAACACCGCTGCTCACGAGTGTTCCCAGCGTCCGAGTGAAGCGGGAAATGGCGACCTTGCTGATGACCGGCCCCAGCGCCGGCATCTTGAGAAGAAATTTATCCCATACCAGACGCCCAAATTTGGTCTTGATGAACATCAAAAACGAAACGACGACAGAGACCGTAACGATAACCGTCGTGAGCATGTTATTTCTCACCATGTCGCTGATACCCATGACAAACAATGTGAATCCCGGCAACGGACGCCCTTCACCCAGCCCTGCGAAGACTTCCTTGAACTTCGGGATGACGACTACCACCAAGACGCCCATAATCGCCACCGCCACCACCATCACCGCCACGGGATAAAACATCGCCGCAACGACTTTGCCTTTGATCTTCTGAGCCTTTTCCTGGAACTCAGAGAGACGGTTCAAGACGACTTCAAGCACACCGCCGAGTTCGCCAGCCTTGACCATGTTCACGTAGAGACGGTTGAAAACTTTCGGATGTTGGGCGAGCGCTTCGGAGAACGTGCTGCCACCCTCGATGGACAATCCCAACTCCCCGATGATCGCTTTCAAGGTAGGATTACGTTCCTGTTTTTCGAGCACGCGCATTCCGCGCAGCAACGGAAGACCTGCGTCCACCAGCGTGGCCAACTGCCTTGTGAACGTGGTGAGCACCTTGCTCTTCACCTTGCCGCCGAGTCCGGGAATCTTGATATTGATGCCGCCGCCCTTTTTCTTCGCACTTCCAGCGGCTTTAGGGGCGGCTGAACCGGACGCTTTCTTGCCGCCCTTCTCAACCACCTTGTCCACTTCGACAATTTTTGTCGGGAACAGCCCCATCTCTTTGACGCGACCAATGGCTTCATTCTGGCTGGCTACCTCTATGGTGCCTTTTTGCTCCTTCCCCTTTTGGTCCATCGCCACGTAGCTAAACTTGGGCATAAAAATTCTCCGGTTAAGTATATTTCACGACTTCTTCGATGGTTGTAGAACCGTCAAAGATACTACGCAATCCATCCTCACGCAGCGTCACCATCCCCAACTCCACCGCCTTCTGCCGCAACACAACCGTAGGCGCCCGTTCGGTGATCATCGTGCGAATCGTATCGCCACAGATGAGCAATTCATAAATACCTTTTCGTCCCTTATAGCCCGTGTCGTTACAGGTCGAGCAACCGCGACCATAATAGAACACCCTATCGCCTAGATCATGCGGAGAAAGATTCAACATTGAAAGCTGCTGTTCCGTCGGCTCGAATGGCGTGCGACAATTCTTGCAGATCGTGCGAACCAGACGTTGACCAAGAACGCCCATCAACGTTGACGACACGAGAAACGGCTCCGTGCCCATGTCCACCAGACGTGTCACTGCACCTGGTGCGTCGTTTGTGTGCAGCGTGCTCAAGACCAAGTGACCCGTCAGCGAGGCTTGGATCGCAATCTGCGCGGTTTCCAAGTCGCGCATTTCACCGACCATGATGATGTCTGGGTCTTGACGCAGGAATGAGCGCAGCGCCTTACCGAACGTCATACCGACCCCCTCACTGATGGCAACCTGCATGATTCCCTCGATGTCAAATTCCACCGGGTCTTCTGCGGTGAGCAACTTAGTATCAATCGAGTTAACGCGCCGCAAGCAGGAGTAAAGAGTCGTCGTCTTGCCGCAACCCGTCGGTCCAGTCACCACAAAAATGCCGTTCGGACGCTGGATCACTTCGCTGACAAAATCAAAAACGTTCTTGGGAAAACCGAGAGACTCCAACTCTAGATTCACGGCACTGCGATCCAACACCCGTAACACGACAGATTCACCAAATGCAGTCGGCAAGGTCGAAACACGAAGATCAATCTCCTTGTTACCAAGCTTGTAATTGATGCGCCCGTCCTGGGGTAAACGGCGTTCTGAGATGTTCAGATTCGCCATGACCTTAATGCGCGAGACTACTGGCAAAGCCAGATGCTTTGGCGGCGGCGACATCTCGTAAAGTGCGCCGTCCACACGATACCGGATTCGGAACTCGGTTTCGAAGGGCTCAAAGTGGATATCGCTCGCGCGATCTTTCACTGCTTGGAACATGACCAAGTTCACGAAGCGCACGATGGGGGCTTCATTGGCCAGACTTGCCAACAGATCCTCGTCAGAAGTTTCAGCCGCAAAGGTCGCCTCCTCCGCAATCTTGTCGTCTCCTCCCAACTCAGAGAGAATCTTCTCAATGTCCTCGCTACCCTCTTCGCCGTAATATTTATCCAAGCCAGCCAGAATCTCCGACGGATGTGCGATTACCAGCTGAATATCCTTCTTCGCAACGAATCCCACTTCGTCAATCTTAGCAGGATCCATAGGATCCTCGAACGCCACACGCAATGTGTTTCCTTCGAGGGAAATTGGCAGACAGCGATACATCTTCGCGCTGTTACCTGGGATGCAGGCGAGCGCGGATTTTGGGATTTCCATCCCTTTCAACGATACGACTTCTACTCCGAGATAATTCGCCTCAACTTGGATGAGGTCATCCGCGGTCATGATCCCGAAGTCTTGCAGGATCTGGAACACAGACTTGCCGCTGCGTTTGATTTCGCCGACCACTTCTTCGTACTGAAGATCGTCAACCATCCCCTGCTCTTTTATGAGCGCCAACAGTGGATTTGAGATTTCGTCGGACATATCAGTATGAGTCGTTACTTCTTCTTAACACCGACTGCCTCGGCCAATTCAAGTTCCTGCAACTTGGCAAGAATGGTGATCGGGTCCTGGGATTTTGTGATGACTTCTTCGCGGGCAATCATTCCCGCCATATATTTATTCAACAAGAAAGTGTCCAGTGTCACCATGCCATATTTCGCGCCCGTCTGAATGTCGGACTGGATACGGAAAGTCTTATTGTCACGGATAAGAGCTGCGATGGATGGTGTGTTCACCATGATTTCAAACGCCGCAACGCGACCGGGTTTATCCACACGCGGAATCAATATCTGCGAGATCACCGCCTGTAACACAGTCGAAAGCTGGATGCGGATCGTCTCCTGCTGGTTTTGGGGGAACGCGTTCACGAGACGATCAATCGTCTTGGCCGCGCCCGTGGTATGGAGTGTTCCGAAAACCAAGTGACCTGTTTCAGCCGCGCTGACGGCAGCTTCAATCGTTTCCAAGTCGCGCATTTCTCCCACCAGAATCATGTCCGGGTCCTGACGCAGCGCACGCCGCAACGCCTCCGAGAAGCTCGGCACGTCCACATGCACTTCACGCTGGGTAATCAACGCCTTCTTGTGCTTGTGATAATATTCGATGGGGTCTTCAATCGTTATAAGATGCGTTTCCTCACGCGTCTCGTTCACGATGTTAAGAAGAGATGCCAACGTTGTGGATTTACCAGAACCCGTCGGGCCGGTGACGAGGATCAATCCACGCGGTTTGTGCAACAACTCCTTTACGGACTCCGGCAACCCAATCTGTTCAAAAGTCAGCAACTTGCTCGGGATCTGGCGCAACACCATGCCAAAGTTCCCCTTCTCCTTGAACACGCTGACACGAAAGCGCGCCACCTCTCCGAACGCAAAAGCAAAGTCCGCACCGCCGGCTTCACGCACATGCTGGATGTGATCCTCGGAGGTGATGCTGCGCATCAATTCTTCTGTGTCCTCGGGTTTGCACAAAGGACCCTCCACACGATGCAAAATACCGTGAACACGAATCGTCGGCGAAACGCCGACACGGATATGCAAATCGGATGCCCCCTCGGACACCACCAACTGCAACAAATCTGACATCGAATAAGCCATGCGATAAAACTCCTAAAAATTTCCTGCTCTGAATTAGACAAACCTGTCAGGTTTCATCCCCCACCGTGGCGCGTATCACTTCCTCGGGCGTCGTCATCCCGGCCAACACCTTGCGGATTCCATCCTCGCGCAACGTCCGCATCCCCATCTCACGCGCACGTGCACGCAAGACCGATGTCGGCACCTTGTCATAGATCAACTTCCTCGCGTCGTCATCGATGACGAAGACTTCAAAGATTCCCATACGCCCACGACAACCGCTGCCTGAACAGTTATCGCAACCCTTACCCTTCTTGAACGTTGCAGCCGCTGCCGCTTCGGAATCAATGCCCAACGCTTTGAGTTCATTATCCGGCGGCATGTGCGGCGCGCCGCACTTCTTGCAAATCTTTCTGACGAGACGTTGCGCCAGCAACGCGCGCGTGGATGACGCCACCAAGAACGGCTTTACGCCAATGTCAATCAAACGCGTCACGGCACCCGGAGCGTCGTTCGTATGCAGCGTGGAGAAAACCAAGTGACCGGTCAGTGACGCATTGATGGCGATAGATGCCGTCTCCATGTCGCGAATTTCACCGATCATGATAATGTTCGGGGCTTGCCGCAGAATGGAACGCAACGCACCTGAAAACGATAATCCCACCGCTTCGCTCACTTGCACCTGATTGATGCCGGACAAAACATATTCCACGGGGTCTTCCACCGTGATGATCTTGCGGTCAGGACGATTGATGAAATGCAGACAGGAATACAGTGTCGTCGTCTTACCAGAACCGGTGGGGCCTGTGACAAGGAACAATCCGTCCGGCAGACTGATTAACTTCTCGATCACCTGTTGGTCGTCTGAGAGGAAGCCTAACTCTGCCAGACCGACGCGCAAACCTTCTTTGTCCAAGATACGCATGACGATGGATTCGCCATGCTGCGTCGGCAGACAAGACACGCGCAGATCAATCAACTTGCCACCGCCGACCTGCGTTTGGATACGACCGTCCTGCGGGATTCGATGCTCCGCAATGGACATGTTCGATTGAATCTTCAGACGTGCGATGATCGCCGGCTGCAAACGCTTGGGCGGGCTTTTCACTTCCACCATCATGCCGTCAATGCGGTAGCGCAGACGAAACCTCTTCGAGAGCGGCTCGAGATGGATATCCGACGCGCGCATCTTGAACGCATCGGTGATAATCTGATTGACCAGCTTGATCAGCGGTGCATCCCCATCCACGGTCAACGCGTCACCACCTGCCGCGATGTCCGCCATCGGAGATCCCGCAATCTCCACCACGCCCTTCGTGATGTCCTGGATCATGTGATCCAACGCCGAGTCACCGCGCCCACCATAATACTTGGTCAACGCCGCCTCGATGTCGGGCTCAGAGGCCACCTGCACCACGATGTCCATGTGCAGGATGTGATTCAGCGCATCCACTGTGGCGATGTCCGACGGATCCGCCAAGGCCACCGTCAACGAACTCTCGTGCTTATAAACCGGGATGACGCGGTATTTTTTTGCGATGTCTCGCCGCACCGCGGCAATGACATCATCTTCTATCTTGACCTGGGAAAGATGGACAACCTCCGCACCGAAGTGAGCAGCCTTGGCTTGTGTGACATCCTCGGCGCGAATGGCTTTGTTCGCCACCATGAAATCAACAGCACCCACGCCAGCAGCAGAAGCCTCCTGCCGCGCGTTAGCCACTTGATCCGGAGTTACGAACCCCAGATCCACAAGCATATCTACCAAGTAATCGTCTTTTTCAGCCACAAAGGTTTATTGCTCCACGGAGTTTGCGCGTGGAAACGGACGGCAGATTAGTCGCGTGCGCCGCGACGTGTCAAATGCGGAGCGCGCCACGAAGGATTTATTTGCACCAAGGCCTGCAAATATTGCATCGAAGCAGCGTCATTCCAACGTCAAAAGCAATCAGCACAGAACCTGCCTAGCACTTGGTTTCTTGAATCTTGTTAAATCGCAAAGTCCGTGTACTCCGGCTTTACCGCTTCGGTTGGCGGGAACAACATGCCTGCTGCAACGGTTGCGTTTGTGCCTTGCTCGATCATGATGAATGAACCGGTCAGCCGGTTCGTGGTGTAACCGTCGTAGATGATCGGCTTGGCTGTCTTCAGCCGGATGACGCCGATGTCGTTCGCGCGGAATTCAGTTGGACCGGCTTCGAGATCGAGAGTATCCATGTTGATTCGCCCCTCGACCTGCGTCACGACGGCTTGAACCGTCTGCGCCCCGTATTTGAGGAGATATTTCTTACCCGCCTGCAACGACCGGATACTCATCCAGCAAATGCGCGCGTGCAACTCACTGCTCATGCCGGGCAATTGTTCGAGGCCAACGATCATGTCGCCGCGGCTGATATCAATATCATGTTCCAGGCAGATGGTGACAGACTGCGGACAGAACGCTTCGGCGAGCGAGCCGTCATAGGTCCAGATATCCTTGATCGTCGTCTTGATGCAGCCCGGCAAGACTGCGACCTGCTGACCCTTGCGCACTATACCACTGGCAATCTGACCACTCAATCCACGGAAGTCGTGCAGGGCTTGGTCGGTGGGATTGTTCGGACGATTCACCCATTGAACCGGGAAACGGAACGCGTTGAGATTCCAGTCACTCGCAATGTGGACGGTTTCGAGATGCGCTAGCAGCGTCGGGCCGGGATACCAAGGCGTATGCTTGGAGACATCCACGACGTTGTCACCGTTGAGCGCGCTGATGGGAATGAACTTCACATCGCGGAACACGTCGAGCTTTGGCAGGAAGTCTTCGATCTCATCGCGGATTTCCTGGAAGCGCTCTTCACTCCAAGCTACCAAGTCCATCTTATTGATGGCGATGACGAGATGGGGAATGCCGAGCATCGCCGCGATGAAAGTATGACGGCGCGTCTGTTCGATGACGCCTTGGCGAGCATCCACCAAAACGATGGAAAGATTCGCCGTGCTCGCGCCGGTGACCATGTTGCGTGTGTATTGCACGTGCCCCGGCGTGTCGGCGACGATGAATTTCCGCTTCGGCGTGGCGAAATAGCGGTAAGCGACGTCAATCGTGATGCCCTGCTCGCGTTCCGCGCGAAGGCCGTCGGTGAGGTTCGCCAGATTAATCTGCCCTCCGCCGGTAATATCAGCGGACTTTTCAAGCGCTTCAACTTGGTCTTCCATCAACGATTTTGAATCGTAGAGCAAGCGACCAATGAGCGTGGACTTGCCGTCGTCAACGGACCCGCAGGTGTTGAAGCGTAAAAGTTCGATAGCATGTTGCGTATTAGGCATAACTCAGAAATATCCTGCTTTCTTGCGGTCTTCCATCGCGGCCTCGCTCGCTTTGTCATCGGCTCGGGTGCCGCGTTCGGTGACACGAGCAGCGGCGACTTCACCGATGATATCGTCCACGCTGTCAGCGGGGGACTCGATCATGCCGGTGCTGATCATATCAGCGATAGTGCGGACGCGGACGACCATTTTTTTGATCGGCTCACTCGGCTTCGGGCGTGCGCCTGCGTATGGATCAGGCTTGGTTGAATCCGTGTGAGGCGGCGGCACGGGCAGCCATTGACCGCCGCGGCGGAAACAGTCGCGCTCATGGCTAAAGTAAATCGTCGGCACGGCGAGATGCTCGCGCCTGATGTATTGCCAGACGTCCATCTCGGTCCAGTTTGAGAGCGGGAATACGCGCATGTTCTCGCCAGGATTCACGCGGGCGTTGTAGAGATTCCAGATCTCCGGGCGTTGCGCCTTGGGATCCCATTGACCGAAACTGTCGCGGAAACTGAAGAATCGTTCCTTGGCGCGGGCTTTCTCCTCGTCGCGCCGCGCGCCGCCAATGGCGCAGTCGAATTGAAACTCCTCAATCGCGCCGAGCAGCACGGGAATCTGTAACTTGTTACGGCTGACTTCGCCCGGCGCTGGCATGGCGTGTCCTTTGGCGATCGCTTCGTCCACGGTCCGCACAATGAGCTTTGCGCCAAGTTCCTTAGCGCGACTGTCGCGGAACGAAATCAACTCAGGAAATTCGTGGCCGGTTTCGACGTTCAGAAACGGCATCGGGATGTCTGCCGGACGAAACGCTTTTTCCGCGAGGCGCAGGAGGCAGATGGAATCCTTGCCGCCTGAAAAGAGCAACGCGGGCCGCTCAAACTCGCCCGCTACCTCACGCATGATGTGGATGGCTTCCGTCTCTAAATACTGTAAATGATCTAAGTGATAACTCGACATCGTTAGTCCTTCTGAAGTTTTCAGGCGTTGGCCGCCGCTTTCCCGCCCCACGCCGCATGCAAGCCGCACTCACGCTTCTCGTCGGCCTTGGCCGGATCAAAGTAATCCCACTCGTTCGGCAGGTTGTGTTGCTTGAGATAATCTTCCATCTCCAAGTCGCTCCAGTAGAACAAAGGGCTGACCTTGATGGTGTTGAAATTGTTATCCTCAACCACGATGTCCAGCCCGGCACGATTTGGGTTCTGCACTTTGCGCAACGCGGTGAGCCAGATGGTGGGCGCGAGCTCCTTCATGCCGCGCATGAACGGCTCGAGCTTCATCGCGGCGCTAAAATTTTTGATGCGTTGTTCGTTCTCTGGCACGGGCAACGGTGCACCGCCGAACGCCGCGTCGTAATGCGCTGCAGTCATCTTCGGCACGAACGCCTTCACGTTCAGCTTGAGTTGTTTCTTCAAGGCTTCGGCGTGCTTGTAAGTGGCCGGGCGATTATAGCCGTGATCCGCCCACAACACCTGGATGTCCGGCTGGGCCTCAGTCGCGAGATGCAGGATAACGGCTTCGTACGGACGATAATTTGTAGAGACGATAGCCCGGCCATCAGCGTGCGCGATAGCCCACTTCACGATTTCGAGTGCTGATTTGTTCCGCAACTCGGCGTTGGCTTTGGTGATTTGATCGGTCGTCATTTTTCTAAAATATTAGCGCTTTGGAAAGGTCACCGTCGGCGGCAGGGTTGGATTGGCGTTCTGCAAAAGATCAACCAAACCTCGATGGTAAACAAAAATCAGGATGGTTCCTGCGACGATGAAAGCCACGGCGGGCAAAGCCAGCGAGGCAGGACCGAAGCGCACTTCGGAGAGTTGCCCCAACCAGCAACCGAGGCCAAACGCCGAGACCACCATTATCAAAAAAAGCAGCTTCCATCCTTCAATCTGACGGTGACGGATCCAATGCCCTATCATCACCCCAATGTCTGTCATCATGCCGGTGACATGTGTCGTGCGAATCATCAGTCCGCAATAACTGCTGGACATCGCGTTCTGCAAGCCACACGCCATCGACACAGCAGGCAGCGCGAGCCGTTCTTTGTGCATCAGCAATAATGTCGCCGCGCCAAGCAGACAACCTTCCACGATCATCGCCGCGCCATAACGTGGTCCTGGAATCAACTTCCACGCGCCGATGATGATTCCGTTCAGTGCTGCACCCGTCAAAAAACCAAGCACGATGGTCAGTGATGAAATCGCATCCGGCCAACTGGTTCTGGCTAAGTCCATCCCGGAATGCGAAACCGCTCCTGTCATGTGACTGACAGGCGTGCGAAAAAAACCAAGCGCAACGGAGTTGATGAATCCCGCTGCTGCCGCCAATGCAAACGCCCCCAGCATGAGAAAGCGCACTTGCTTGAAAGCATTGTGCTTCTCGATGGGTTGGGGATGCGAGTAGGGCATGGCCTCGTCAACGATGGTTCTTGGTTTTAGTTGGCGGCAACGGATTTCTTGTTCAAGAACACGCGGTCGCACCAGTCGCCGAATCGTTCGCCCGCGTTGCGTTCCTTCGCGAAACGCGCGAGCACTGGACGGAGTTCGGTTTCCATGTCGGGATCTTTGACCACGTCTTTCCACACGCGGTTGAGGCGCGTGCCAGAGGCATTGCCGCCGAGCCAGACTTGATAGCGGCCGGGCGCTTTGCCGACGAACGCGATCTCCGCGATGTAAGGCCGCGCACAGCCGTTCGGGCAGCCGGTCGAGCGGATAATGATTTCTTCGCCGCCGAGTCCGAGGTCGGCGCAAACTTTTTCAAGACGATCAATCAAGCCGGGCAGATAACGTTCAGATTCCGCAAGGCCAAGGCCGCAGGTCGGCATTGATGGACATGCCATGGAAGCGGCGTGCAGCACACTGGTTTGATTTTCCGTCTTCACGGCGGCGGCGTTGAGCAACTCGGTAATGGCGGCTTTGTCGGCATCGCTCACGTTGGCGAGGATGACGTTTTGATTCGCCGACAAACGGAACTCGATATCTGGAAATTTTTCTGCCACCTGGCGCAACGCAGTTTTCATGGCGTCCTTGACGCGACCCATGTTGACGAACAGACCGAGAAACCATGATCCGTCCAAGGCTTTGCGCCAGCCGAGCAAGTCCTGCATTGTGGTGAACTGATACGGCTTGTTCGGGGCGAGTGTGATGCCGGCGCGTTTGTTCACCTCATCCTGCATGAACTTGACGCCGCGTTCGGCGACAACGTATTTGAGGCGCGCATGTTTGCGGTCGGTGCGATCACCGAAGTCGCGATGAATCGTAAGCACGGCCTTCGCCACGTCCACGAGTTTGTCTGGCGCAAAAAAACCGATGACGTCAGCGAGACGTGGATAAGTCGCTTCATTGCCGTGGCTGCGACCAAGCCCACCGCCGACACAGAGATTATAGCCGACTAGTTTGTCGTTCTCGATGATGGCAATAAAACCTAGGCAGTTCGTAAAGATGTCGAGGTCGTTTGTCGGCGGAATAGCAAACGCGATTTTGAATTTGCGCGGCAAATAAGTTTTACCGTAGAGCGGGTCAACGAAGTTCTTGTTCTCCGCTGCTTCGTTCTCCAGTTGCACGCCGTCAATCCAAATCGAATGATATGCCTTAGTCTCCGGCGCGAGCGCCATCGCGACCGTGTGGCAGTCTGCGAAAACTTGCTCGCGCGCTTTCGTGTAAGCAGGTGTGATGGGAGCGAGAACGTTACGGTTGACATCGCCGCAAGCCGCCAGCGTGGAGAGCAACGACTCGTTGATCTTTTTCACTAGAGGACGCAAGCCTGCCATTACGACTCCGTGGAACTGAATGCTCTGGCGCGTGGTTATACGGAGCGTATTGTTGCCATAATCCGTCGCGAGCTGGTCGAACACGCACCATTGATTCGCCGTCATCACGCCGCCGGGGATGCGCCCGCGGATCATCATCATGTATTTCTTGCCGGTCTTGCGCAGGTCGCGATCGTCCTGCTGATAGGAGCCGTGAAATTTCAGGAACTGTCCGTCGTCATCGGAGAAGTGATCCGTGCCGCTGGCTATGGTGGACGCGATTGTACCTGCCAAGGTGGGGATTGCGTCCTTGATGATTTCGTTGTGACTCAGTTTGGTCGGCGATTCGTTCGTTGCCATAAATCAAAACAACATTTTACTAACGAACGTCCTCTCGTCGAGAAGGTATTTTGAAAACCCGACCAGATTGCTGTGGTTTCTAACAACAACCGCTGGTTGAGAAAATATGACCCTCAAAAAAAAGCCCCCGACCACACTCATGGCCGGGGGCACACACGGTACCAAACATGGAACCAAACAAAATTATGCGGGAACCTCGCGTTGCACCCACGCCGTGGCGTATTGAGTGAGTTCGGAAGCATCCCTTAGATTGAGCTTACGTTTGATCTGCTCGCGATAGTATTCAACGGTCTTGACGCTCAGATGTAATTCGCCCGCGATCTCCTTCGTCTTCTTCCATTGACCAATGAGATGGAACACTTCGACTTCACGGTCGCTCAACGATTTGATCGCTGGTTGCTGCACGTCCGTGTTACCGCGCACTTGTTGCTGCAACATTTTTGCTGCCAGCGAGTCGCTCACATACACACTGCCCGACATGACGCGACGGGCTGCTGTGATGATTTTCTCCAAAGCCTCCTGCTTCATCAAGTAACCGAGCGCACCTGCACGGAAAGAGATTTCGGCATAAACAGTTTCATCGTGAATGCTCACGACGAGAATCGGCATCTTGGGATATTGCGCCTTGATGTTGCGAATCAGCTCCAGGCCGCTGCTGTCCTTGAGCGAAAGATCGGCGATGACTAGATCAGGAGACAGTTTGGTGATCGCATCCATGGCCTTGCGCGCATCTTCCTGTTCATTGCAGACGACGAGATCCGCCTGGCGATTGATCAGTTGCGCTATACCAAAACGGACTACCGCATGATCGTCCACCAGCAATACCCGCTTGCGAGTGTCTTTCACATCCGCGTTCTTTGCATCGTTAGTTTGCATCATTAATAAAAATTTCTACAATATTTTCCCAGACTTTGCACAGTTTGACGCAAGATGGAAGCCAAAGTATAACCGCATGCGAAATAAGCATAACTCGCGGGATGCGAAAAGGTTTCTGTCTCAGTTCAAGGCAAAGGACAGTGAAGAAGGAGACAAGCGCACACCTTGACGCGCGGAGGGCCTTCACTAGACTGCGGGCATGTTTTCGACGACTAAAAGTGCAACATCCTGCGTCTCCAGAATTTGAGTGATGAAAAAACCTTCGCTCCTCATTATCTGGCTGACGGTGTTCATTGACCTCATCGGCTTCGGCATCGTGGTGCCGCTCGTGCCCGTATTCACCAAGCGTTTCGACGCCAGCAGCCTCACCATCGGCATCGTGCTGGCATGTTTCTCAGCGATGCAGTTCGTCTTCGCCCCTATCTGGGGACGACTCTCGGATCGGATCGGTCGCCGCCCCATCATGCTCATCAGCACCGCAGGTGCAACGATCTCTTACGCAATATTCGCCTTGGGTTCAGGCCTGCAAGATACGACGACTGCTCTCGTCACACTTGGCATCGCGCGGGCTTTCGCCGGTGCCTTCGGTGGGAATATCACTGTCGCACAGGCTTACATCGCGGATATCACGCCGCCAGAGAATCGCTCCAAAAAAATGGGACTCATCGGCATGGCGTTTGGATTGGGATTTATTTTCGGCCCAGCCATCGGCGGAGTCAGCTTGAAACAATTGGGGATCACCGGTCCGGGCTGGGTCGCTGCAAGCTTCTGCGCCGTCAATTTCCTGCTCGCACTTTTAATCCTTCGCGAGAGCCGCCAACCGAGTTCCGAACAAGCTCCCCAACGCCCACAGCTTGCTCAGTGGCGACACACCCTCACCACGCCCGGCATCGGGCTGCTGGTTATCGTGTTCTTTTTTTCCACGCTTTGTTTCAGTTGCTTTGAGGTCACACTGGCTCTGCTGGTTTGCAATAATTTCGGCATCGATATCAAGGATAACGCCTCGACCGCCACGGTCGCCACCTACCTCTTCGTCTATTGCGGACTCATCAGCGCGTTGGTGCAAGGCGGCATGATCGGGCGGATCGTCAAAAAACTCGGCGAACCCAAAGTCATCGCCGTCAGCTTAATCTTGACCGCCATCAGCCTTGCCCTGCTGCCATTCATCAAAGGCAGCGGACTGCTAACTTGGGGAATCCTCCGCCAACCCGAAGGTCAGGCGTGGTGGGGATTGCTCGGCGCGCTCGCCTTGCTCTCGATTGGTTCGAGCCTCACTCGAGCGCCGCTTTTCGGGTTATTGTCCAACCTCACTTCAGCCAATGAACAAGGTGCAAATATAGGCGTCGCCCAAGGTGCAGCCAGCTTGGCCCGCATCATCGGACAATTCAGCGCGCCGATCATCTTTCTCGAAGTTTCTTCCCCCGGACTCTTTGTGGGCTGTGCCGCGACACTGATTCTCACCGGCATTCTTGTCTCCCAAAAGCTCGCCCGTAGTTCCCGCTGAATTATTTTTCATGCCGAGCAACAGCCTCGTGACAGGAAAATAAATTTTCAGCAAATTTTGAATGACAAGTTTGGGATGTGGTCTTAGAGTCAAAAAGATCTGAGGTGTTTATGTCCGTCTTAGTAAACTCCATCCAAGGCGCTAACAAGGTAGCGCTTCTGGTCAGATCGTCCTCAAAGAAACCTCAACTCGTCACGAGCCATGAACAAAAACATGATCGAAACCATCACGGAAGCCATTCGCGACACCAAACATCCATTCCGCAAAGCTGACAGTCAGCCTAAGAAGGCGATGAAGAATCGCCACGAGCGCCGGAAGATCAAAGAGTATCTGCACCTCGCAGATTGGGACATAGAACAAGCGACATAACGAACAAAACTTTCAAATCAAATAAAAGCAAAGGCCGCGTTTCACAACGCGGCCTTTTGCTTTTCCCGAGATAATGAATCCTAACCGCATACCCGCAATCCGCAGTTGAAGTTTCCCTTCACTGACACGCCGGGCACACGCCGAAAAACTCAAGCCGGTGTGTCACTGCTTTGAAATTACTTCTTGCCGCGACCCGCTCTTCAAGTTCGCGCACGATACATTCGCCGATCTCCATAATCTTCTGGCACTGAGTACAAACCAGATGATGCCGGTGGCTATCGCCCCCCTCGGCAATAAATGCGAACCGCGCCGCGCCATCGCCGAACACAAATTTTTTCACCACACCCAACTCCTCAAGCAACTGAACTGAGCGATACACCGTCGCGAGATCGCACCGACCTATTGGCAGCAGTTGAAATATCTCTTTGTTTGTCAGCGGGCGGGACTCCTTCTCTAGGACACGCAGGATTTCGCGACGGGCACCCGTTAACTTTTTGGATTCCCGTCGCAATCGTGTGTGCACGGAACACTCGTCAGTCTCGCTGCCACGATCTGAGGACAAGAACTTCATGCGTCAATGCGTGAACAACAAAACGCTCCCGACCCCCAGCGCCGTGCCGAAGAGAATCGCCGCCAGTTTGGGAAAGTTGAACCGATGGACATCGCTCGCCTCGAAAAGAATCGTTGTAGCAATGTGCATGAAAATACCGATTACGATGGCCATCAACTCGCGGGAATAATTGGCGAGCAGCGTGTGCGCGCTGATCAACATTCCCAACGGCGCCATCGCCGCGAACAACAGAAGGACTCCTATAGCGCGACCGCGCATCATTCCCGATTGAAGCAACATCCCCAACATCGCTATGGCCACGGGATAGTTGTGTACCACGATGCTGACGAGCAACATTTTCCTCGATGCGATATCGTGCGAATGATGTCCGTCACCCAATGCCAATGCTTCCACGAATGCGTGAAGGCAAAGACCCGCTACCACACCGATAGGCATCCTCCCTGGCAACGCGTGGGAATGTCCGTGTTCGACTCCCATCGAGATCACGTCCAACGCCACTTGCACAAAAAAACCTGCCAACATGAATCCACCAATCACCATTGCTGCATTGGATCCGTGCCCATGGTGTCCCGCTTGGACGTGATAAAGTTCTGGGAGCAGATGCAAAAATGTCAGGCACAGCAGATAGGCGCCGGTAAAAGCGTTCAGCAACTTGATGTGGCGCGCGTCGTAGAGTTTGAACCCAAAAACCGTGACGGCACCCAACGCAATACTTGAAAGCAAAAGCAGATAGTCCATGGAAGCCGAGTGAATTGATTGGCCGACCTTTACCAACCCATCGCCGGGTTGCAGACACACTATTGCAAATCGTTTGCAATACCTGTATTGAAAAAAACCCTGTTAGCGGATTCCGCCAACAGGGTCTGGAAAATCACTTCACCAACAACATCTGACGGGCGCGTTTGATGGCGCGGTTCAGGCGGCGTTGATAATGCGCGGGAAGTCCGGTGTATTTGCGCGGAAGGATACGGCCCTGGTCAGTGACAAACGTGCGGAGCAAGTTCGTGTTTTTGAAGTCCAGAGCGTCCACCGTGAAATCAATCTTCGGCTTCGGACGCGGGGTGCGTTTTTCTGTGGTACCGCGACGGCCACGGCTGTCGGATTTGTCTGTGTTTGTCTTGCGAGGCATAGGATTATTTAATTTCGCGATGCAACGTGTGACGACGGAGAGCGGGATTAAACTTCTTAATTTCCAGCTTTTCGGTCTTCAGCTTCTTGTTGCGGGTGGTGGTGTAGCGCGAAGGAGATTTCCCCTCCTTGCGGGCTTCGGTGCATTCAATGGTTATAATTTCGCGCATATAAAAAATTAGGATTGTTCTTTTTCTTTGGCAGCCGGTTTTTCTTCAGGTGCGTCGTCATCTGCGTCTTCCACATCGGGAACGGCGGAGCCATCCACCGAACCTAGCTGACCAAGGCGGCGTTGACGCAACGCACCTTCGCGTTCGAGCTGGGCCTGGGCTTGAACGGAGAACCTTGCCCAAGGAATCGCTTCAAGACGCGCCTTCGGGATCGGCTTGTTGGTCAATTCGCAAACACCATAAGCATTTCGCTCGATGCGTTTCAATGCTTCTTCGATCTCATAGACGGCATCCTGATCAGACGAAAGAAGGCTCAAAGCAAAATCACGATCAAAATTATCCGTGCCAGAATCCGCCATATGCAAGCTGTAACCTGCTATCTCTTGTGCTGATTCCTTGGCGAGTCCGTTCATCTGGCGCATCAGCTGCTCTCGCAGCTCCAGCAGACAATCATAATAACTCTGCCATTCCGCTTTTACATTCTTCGGCCCTTTGATGGGGCTGGTCTTGGACGCGAGCGGCCGTCCTAAAATGGCTGCAGCAGAAGTCGAGGCGTGCGCCTTATGGCGTTCGACCGACTTCTTAATTCCTTTTTTATTCGTTGTCACACGTGGTAAATACTTCTGACAAAAATCATTTTCTCACCTCGCGGAAGCAAATCTCCCGATATCGAGGGGGGGCGAATTTATCAAACGACCACAAATAATCCACAACAATCTTGGAAAAAACCGTTCTATCGAGTTGCTTCCACATAAAAGACACCGACGAAGGGGGAAAGGAAGCGCAGAACTGCGAGGTATTTCAACAAACAGTCCAGCGCCGACTGGTTCATGATTTTCAGGATTTTCAGGATTCTCGACCGCAATTTCGGCCTCTGGGTATCGATCATAAAGTAAGCATAAAAAACGAACTTGCGTGTAGCTTCACCCAAGTTGAAGTAGGCGCAATGGGCTATAATCAGCAACTAAACGACTACAATGGATTTCATGCGGTGAATAAAAATTTGCGGATATCATATCTAGCTAGCCAGCCGATTTAAAATGTCCGCTGCACTCATACACTGATCCGATATACTAAAAGGTTAATTAGCTGCGGCGTGTTTCGATGATAGGCGCGCCATCGCGCACGACAAACTTCAGAGGATCAGCGCCACCCCTAGCAGCTCCGACCCGCCACCCTGCAATCTGCCAAGCAGGACTAAAGCCCATCCCAAATAAAGCCGATGTAACTGCGATGTTCAGATGCTTCACCACGCTTGTCTCGGTCGCCCTGTTGGTCGGATGCGGCAAGCGCGTCATCCGCATGGAGCACGCTGAAAACCCAAACGGGCGCTACCAGCAGCAGATCACCTCAGCCAAGGCTTTGTTGGAGCAAAAGGAATCCTGGGCTGATCGTGCTGAATGGGAAGTGATAAAAACATCCAGCGGTTGGCAGGTGATCGCATGGCGTATTGAACATCCCGGCAAGAAAGGTCCAGAGCGCTATCTACCATGGGGCTACTCACTTATCGAACTGGACACTCGGATGGTGACTGTGGGCTACAACGCGAAGGGCTAGCGGGCAACTTAAATCGCAGAGTGTGATCGTCATCTTCCGCACTCCCCGCCCTTTAAGGGTTTAAAAATAGCACCCACAGTTTTACATCACCCCGTAGCATGTCTGTCATACCGGGAGCGGAATAGGGCCAACTCCAGAATCTACGATTGCCGTAATCCTAAATGCGGTTAAGTTTCATAAGAGAACTAAGGCAAACTATGATTCAAGAAACCATTAAACAGATCGAATCCCGTATCGAGAACTCCGAATCGCTCCCGCCTGAACGTCGAAATGAATTGCTGGGATTGCTCGCCAAGTTGCAGTCAGAGACGCGCGAGCTCGCCAAGACTCACAACGACCAGGCACAGAGCATCGTCGGCTTCACACAAATCGCCACGCACGAAGCCACGCGTTCGCAGCGAGACGCGCGGTTGGTGAAGTTGGCGAGCCAAGGACTAAGGCAATCCGTGGAAGAGTTTGAAGCGTCGCATCCGAAACTGGCACAAATCGTCAACACCATCAGCACGACGCTGTCCAACAGCGGCATCTGAACCATTGAAAATCTCCATCGTCATCCCGGCGTTTAACGAAGAACGCTTACTGACTGAGTCTCTAAAGGCTATCAACACGGCGCGCGCAGTATTTGTGCGGGTTGGTTTGGAGTCTGAACTTATCGTCTGCGACAACAACTCGACGGATCGCACGGCGGAAATTGCGCAAGCGGCAGGTGCCACGGTTGTGTTTGAACCCGTGAACCAGATTGGCCGCGCAAGAAATACAGGCGCAGCAAAGACGAGCGGCGAGTGGTTGCTGTTCATCGATGCAGACACTTATCCGAGCCAAGAACTGTTCACCGAAGTCGTCGAGCAAATCCTCGTTGGCAAAGTTATCGCTGGCGGGTGCGTGATAAAACTTCAGGGGAATCATCGCGCTGCAGCTTGGGTGACAGGTTTATGGAATTGGGTCAGCCGCAAGCGCAGACTTGTTGCGGGTTCATTTATCTTCGTTGAAACAGCAGCGTTCAGACAAATCGGTGGGTTTAATCAGGACTTTTACGCTGGCGAGGAACTTGATTTGGCGAAACGTCTGCACCGACTTGCACGGAAAACTGGACGCGAGATTATCATACTCCACCGACATCCTATCACGACCTCTGACCGCAAGGTACGCCTCTACAAACCTTGGGAACTTTTGCAATTCATCCTACGCGCTGGATTACGCCCCAAGGCGGTGATGAAGGACAAATCTGCTTGCTATGCTTGGTACGACGGTCGGCGTTGAACATGAGCTTCACATTTTCTTCGTGCCTTTGATCGGCATGATTCCTAACTTAATCGCATGACAATCTGGTTGATCACACTTTTGTTGCTACCGTGCATAGCCGCCATCGGTTATCAGCAAGGCGGCATCCGTGCCGGCATCTCCTTCTTCGGCATCATTCTCGGTGTGATGCTTGCGACAATCACTGGAAAGATCTTCATCCCACTGCTCGGGCTCTTCGGTGTCACAACTCCGATCATTCTCTGGGCGCTGCCACCGGTGCTGGGATTCCTCCTCGTGCTGACACTGGTGAAAGTCGCTGGCTTCATGCTGCATCAAAAGGTTGATGTGCATTACAAATACAAATCCGGTGATCTGCGGCTCTCGCTGTGGGAACGGATGAACTCACGGCTCGGAGCCTGCCTAGGCCTGCTGAACGGCGTCGCTTACATAGTTTTGTTTTCGATGTGCATTCATGATTTGAGCTACTGGACGATTCAACTCGCTTCAAGCGAAGGCGACTCAAAATCCGTGCGCCTCATCAACAAGCTCGGACGCGATCTTCAAAGCACTGGCATGGCTCGTGTAGGTCGAGCTGCCTCATCATTCAGCGACTCTTATTATGAAACTGCCGACATCGCGGGATTGATATTCCAGAACTCACTGCTCGAAGCGCGACTCATACGCTACCCCGGACTTCTCTCGATCGGTGAGCGAGCAGAATTTCAAACGCTCGCACAGGATAAGACCTTTGCGGAAACGCGAGCCAAAGGCGGATCACTTGGCGAGGTGCTTCAAAACCCGTCCGCCAACGCCATCTTCGAGAGCGGCGAATTGATCCGTTTGACTTTGAGCACGCTGAAACCTGACCTTAAAGACATCGGCCACTTTCTGACCAACGGCGTCTCTCAAAATCCAGCTTACTCTGATCCGATCCTCGGTCGTTGGCGGTTTGATTCCAGTGGCACAATGCTGGCTTATCGTCGCATCAAACCCAACATTGTTGGCGGTGAGGCCACACGCATCCGCGCCTGGATGAACGAGCGATTCGCCAAATGCGTTGTAGTCGCTGCGCCAGACAAGACGCTTGCGATCAAAAACTTCGCTCCTGGAAAACTGCTTCCTGGCTTCCCCTCTGCGGCCGAACTGAAAAATTTGAAAGGCGATTGGAAAGCCGATGGGACGACCAGTTATGAATTCGTCCTCGAAGGCGGAACAGATAAGCGGATAGCCAAGTTTGATGGCAATCGCCTGATGATTCAAGGTGAAGGCGCAGCCATCGCATTCATAAAGGAAGATTGAGACAATAATGAAAAAAGCGCGGCAAAGTTGCCGCGCCTTTCATTGGGACTTG
>WBXK01000028.1 GCA_008933055.1 Verrucomicrobiota bacterium
AGTTTGATCTCCGCCTTGCTACTTTTGAAATCAAATCGGTTGGCGAGTTCTTTTTTGGCGATGTTCACCGCGTTCTCAATCTCCATTGAGTTCACTTCACTGACTATATCAAATGATGGCATCGCTGAATCTTAATGATACGTTGCCAGATGGGAAGAAATTTGAAACAGAATTCAAGGCCATCCACTTGAAAAGCATTCACCAAGTGCATTCGTAGATGACGCGGGCGGACGCAGAATGAATTTCATCATCTGCTCTATTTTGCATCGACTAAGGAACAGTCTTTACGATTTCAAAGTTGAGCCGCGCGCTCGGTTTGGCTAACTCTGTATTCGGCATATTCATCCAACACACATCATGATCGAGTTCATCGGCAAATTTCATCCGCTGTTCGTGCACCTGCCTATCGGCTTCTTCACGCTGCTTGGCGTGTTTGAATTACTGGCACTGCGCCCCAACTGGAAGCAACTCGCGTCGGCAAATCGCGTTATCCTCCTGCTGACTATTCCAGCATCGCTCGCCAGCGTGGTTTGCGGATGGTTGCTCGCTCGAGGACAAGAGGAATCTAGCACACTCTTCTGGCATCGCTGGCTAGGCACGGGTGTGGCTGCTGCGGCGATCCTTCTCTGGATCGTGCGTCAGCGCGGTTGGCTAAGGGCTTATCGGCGTTGTCTTTTTGGGACATACATACTGCTCACTGTCGCCAGCCACAACGGCGGCTCGATAACTCATGGAGAAAATTTTCTCTCTTGGCCGAGAAATCCTGCTCCTGTGAAACCACTATCCAATGCAGAGTTGCTCGCCCAACCCGCATACAAGACCGTCATACAACCCATTTTTGATAAATATTGCGTGAGTTGCCATGGCACTACTAAATCCAAGGGTGCGCTTCGCATGGATACTGCAGAACAACTTCTGAAGGGCGGTGATTCTGGCTCGTGCCTTGATCCAGCGAACGCGGAAGAAAGTTTGCTCGGCAAGCGTGTCGCTCTACCAAACGATGACGACGACCATATGCCGCCGGATGGCAAGCCTCAGCTATCCGAATCGCAACTCGCCGTGCTGCGTTGGTGGTTGAATGCTGGTGCGCCGACGGACAAAGCGCTAGGGGAATTGAAGCCGACGGCAGAGATATTGGTCTCAATCCAAACTTCTCTGGCTACGCCCGCTCCCAAAGGCGTAGAGGTCCAGTGAATCGCTTTCCGACTTTTTGTGTCAGACGAGGTGGCGAGTCTTCACTGAAATATCAACGAGACCTCACGTCTTCGCCTGCGACAACATTTTATGCTCCACTCTGAATTGATTCCCGCCACCGAACCCGGCTCAAAAAATCTTTGCGTCATGCTTCATGGGCTCGGCGATAGCATTGAAGGTTACCGCTGGTTTCCTCAAGCCATGCAATTGCCGTGGATGAATTACCTTCTCGTCAACGCACCGGATGATTACTACGGCGGATTCTCATGGTTCGATATCTATGGCGACATCATTCCCGGGGTGCATCGAAGTCGCGCGGCGTTGTTTGAACTGCTCGATTCTCAGCGCACCAAAGGTTTCCCAACGGAACAGACCACGCTCGGTGGATTCTCGCAGGGTTGTTTGATGACGATGGATGTGGGGCTGCATTATCCGTATCGTTTCGCTGGGTTGGTCGGCATCAGCGGTTGGGTGTGCGATGCGGAGAAAGTTCTTAAATCACTGTCGCCAATCGCCAAACAACAACGATTTCTCGTCACGCACGGCACTCATGATCCTGTCGTGCCATTCGAACGGACGCGGCAACAGGTCGAGTGGTGCAAAGGCGCTGGGCTGAACATCGAGTGGCACGAGTTCGCCAAACCGCACACCATTGCGGGCGAAGAAGAGATGAGTGTAATCCGGAAATTTGTGCGCGATGGACGATAGTTATGGGGATTCAAATGACGGGTAGAATGGGAGGCTTTGCCAAGTCGGAGCGGCCTACATGTAGGAACTTGGAGAACTTTATTTCAATCTTAGTCTCGCCGCTCTAAGATGACGGACGTTTTACTGAGTGAGAAAATACTGGCAAGTCATCGGTATCGGAGTTCAGAACAACCTGACTTACAGGTTCAACTTTCTTGCGCGTACGCTGTTCGGCTTCATCCCGCTTACAGCCATTGTTCTGCTCTGGCGGAATATCTACGCAGGCAAAGGCAGCGATGCATCAGTGGCCACATTCACGCTCGCACAAATGACGTCCTATTATCTGTTGGTGACGATAGTGGACGCACTCACTGCGGTCAACGAGGACGACTGGCAGATCGCCGCCGATATCAAGGATGGCAACATCAGCCAGTTCCTTCTCAAGCCAGTGGATTATCTGTGGTTCAGGTTTTGCCTCTATCTTGCCGGTCGCGGAACGTATCTCACAGTGGCGTCCATCCCGTTGGTGCTAGTCACAATCTATCTGCGGGATTATTTCGTCCTGCCGGCAGACTCGACGACATTTGGTTTGTTCGCGATCTCGGTGCTGCTGACAGCGATGCTGCAATTCTTCGTCTCCTACACAATGGCGATGCTCGCATTCTGGGTGATGGAAGTCTCGACGTTCATCTTCATCCTCTACGCGTTTGAATACATCGCCAGTGGCCACATGTTTCCGCTGGCGATCTTGCCGCCCGTGGTGCAGGACGTCCTGAGTTATACTCCTTTCCCTTATCAATTGTATCTGCCGGTCGGGATCTATTTGGGCAAGATAACGGGTGTTGCCTTGATCAAAGGGTTGCTGGCACAGGCGGGTTGGGTGGTGGCCGCGTTTCTCATGGCGCGCCTCGCTTGGTTTCGCGGAATCAAAAAATACGCTGCGGCAGGAGGATGAAATGAGTTTAAAGCCGGAAGCCCAAAATCCTATGGAGACAAACACGACATCGGGTGTGCGGCGTTACCTTGGCATATACGTTGCCTTGTGGAAAAATTCCGTGACGCGAGAGACGATGTTCAAGGGTAACTTCCTGCTCTGGATCGTGGTAGAACTGGCGTGGTTCGCTTTGCAACTCGGCTTCATCTCGGTGCTGTATCTGCATACAGAACATATCGGCACATGGACCAAGTGGCAGGTTGTGCTGCTGGTCGGAGTGAGCCATTTCATCCAGCAGCTTTTTCAGGCGTTCTTTCTCATCAACTGCGCGAACCTCTCGGAACTCGTCCGCAACGGTAAAATGGATTTTCTCATGATGCTGCCAGTCAACACGCGCTTTTTGGTGTCACTGCGACAAGTTGATCTCGGTGGTTTTGTGAATGCTGGGTCCGCGCTCGCGGTGATGATCTACGCGGGGCGTGAACTGCATCTTACTCTAACGCTGCCGATGGTCCCGGGGTTCCTCGCAATGTGTCTCATCGGCATCTGTATCCACTATTGCCTGATGTTCTCACTAGCTTCGGTGAGTTTTTGGACCGTGAAAGCGCAGGGCATCGTCTATGGTTACTACAACCTGTTCAACATCGCGAGGATGCCGGACGACGCTTTTCCTCGTGGCGTGTTCAAGACCGTCTTTACGTTTGTGCTGCCAGTGATGCTCGTATCGAACGTTCCCGCACGTTTGCTCACGGACCGATTGACTTCTAATTCTTGCTTCTTGCTGATGGGTATGGCGATCGCCTGCGCGCTTTTGTCCGAATGGATCTGGCGCATGTCGCTCAAGCATTACACCAGTGCGAGTTCGTGAGAGCTCCTCGCAGCGTTCAATGCGTCAAAAACACTTGGAATTTTCAACCGGTTCTAGTTTCTTACAGTTGAAGCTTAACCTAAAATCCAATCAAGCTTATAAAAATTAAAGAGTTGCTGACTCTTGTTTCGCTCTTTGTCGGAATCTACTATGCGAGCGCGGAGGGTTACGTTGCCAATCTCGACGCCGCTCAGAGCGGTGGCGCTGGGCGGACTGTCATAGGTCAGGTCCTTTTTTTCTTTCGGGAAACACGTTGAGCATTAGTAACGGCACTTGCTCAGGCTTGAGTGGTAACGCGACTGTCTCCCACATCCATGGTCCATAAGAATGTTTTGTCAGCTTCAGGCGGGGTTATGTATGGATTGAGCCCTACCTTTATGTCCACCGGCACCAGCTTGGAAATTTCATCGCGGGCAATCTAGCATTGCTTGAAGGGGCCAATGGCTACTCGATAGCCCAGCAGCAAGCTCAACTGGCATCAGGGCAATATTACGTCAATATCCACAGCAGCACGTTCGGCGGTGGTGAAATTCGTGGGCAAATCTATCTCGCACCCGAACCGACTTGCGCGTCTCTGCTGCTGGGTGGCGGTGTCTGGTTGCTGGCACGATCCAAGCGCAACGGCATTTCGCTGCCTCAGCGATAACAAGGTTGCTACTTGTCCCGTCGCCCAGCGCCGACTCGCACTTGCCCTAAAGCCACACCCGCCACGATGAGGATCATCGCGGCAATAAAAGTTTTTGTGATGGGTTCGCTCAAAAAGAAGTAAGCCCAAGTCATCGTGCTGAGTGGGATCAGATTATTGAACAGCAACACGCGGCTCGTCGGCCAGTAACCGAGCGTGCGATTCCATAAAGCGAACGCCACCACGCCGCCCGCGATGATGCAGTAAGACTGCACTCCCAGAATCGTTGGGTTGATTGTCAGGTTGCGTTTCGCGAGTTCAAATACCGCGATTGGCGCGAGCCATACCGCAGCCCGCCACATCGTGTGTGCTGTCACTTCCACTCCGTTCAAGCTGACGGAAAGTTTTCGGCTCTGCCTCCCGTAGTTCGTCCACAACATGCTGGACGCCAGCCCAAGACATTCCCCTGGCAAACTCACTGAACTCGCCGCGAGCGCGGGCCACAACAACAGCCCCACGCCGCTCAATGCCAGAACCGCAGCAATCCAATGCAGCCCACTGGGTGACTTTTTGTTTTCCCACGATTCCCAGATCAACGCCCACACTGGAGCCGCACCGAGATAGAGCGCCACATGCGACGCTGAGGTGAATACGAGCGCGCTGTTGAACGCCACGATGTAGGCCGCAAGGCTCAATCCGCCGCGAAGCCATAATGCACGGTTTAGTTCGCGGGATGGCGTGATGTAGTGCCCTAGCCACGGCGTGTAACGCAACAGGAGCAGAAGCAATCCTCCAGCGCACAGGAATCGCGTCGCGCCAGCCCACACCGGAGGCCACGCGGCGAGTATCCATTTCGTGCCCGCATTGTTTCCGCCCCATAACGCGATGGCGAATAGCAAGCCAAGCGCGAGATTTGAATTTGTTTTTCCTGACGACACCACGCGAGTTAGCCAGCGAGTGGGCCGAATGGCGAGTTCAGAATGGAGTGGGGCTATCCTCGGCCACCGCAACACACGCCGGGGAAAAATTTGATCATTGTTTCCATCTGCCTTTGCTTGCGGGAGTAGGTGCGCCCGAGGCGGGCGCACGCTAAAAGCAATTTGGAAACAAGCTCTAGAATGATTCGGCGGGATTCTCGAGCAGCCAATCGGTCAGTCTCGGCAATTGAAAGGAAAGCTGCGCCTGGGCCTTGGATGAATCCAGCGATGTATCCGGCGAGCGTGGTGCGCCGACATAGTCTTTCAATGAGCCGGTATCGAACTGCGGATTCAGATGTACGTGACGGTGTGCGAGCAGTTCGCCCACAGACGCCCGGGATAGTTTCTCTCTTCCAGCGACGTGAAAGAGTCCTGCCTGGCGTTTCGAGAATAGTTCCCAGCAAGCGCGCGACGTGTATTCAGCGTGGATGGGCGAGCGAAATTCGTCCTTGAAGAAACTCAGGTTCTGGCCGCGCTGCCATGCGTTACGAATTTGTTCGTTGAATCCACGATCTCCCGTAGGCGAGACGCCGCCGTTGAGTGAGGTGCGAATAACGGTATGGCGTGGATTCGCCAGCACGGTTTGTTCTGCGGCAACTTTGGTTTCCGCATAGACGCTCAACGGATTGACGGTGTTGGTTTCCGTGTAGTTGCCTTGCCGGCCATCGAAGACTAGGTCTGTGGAGATGAAAATGAACGGTATGTTTGCGGCGAGTTCAGCGAGCAGGGCTGTGGTTTCAACGTTGACCCGCCGCGCCAACGCAGGATTGCTTTGACAATCCGGCGGCTTGGTCATGGCCGCGCAGTGAATGATGGCAGCCGGCTGTTGCTCGCAAAATGCGTCGCGAACGGCGGCGGAGTCGAGCAGATCAAGAGTCTGGCGAGTCAGACCAACAACGTGAGACGATGCAGCGAACTGTGGAGCAAGTTGGACCAGGTAATTCCCTATTAGTCCGCCCGCGCCGGTGATCCAGACAGAGGGTTTGTCTCGTGAATCAATCAATCAGCCGCTTCGTGATGTCGCCGTAGGCATCAATGCGCCGGTCGCGCAGGAATGGCCAGTGCGTGCGGGTTTGATCCACCTGCGCGAGGTCAACGGGCGTTATGAGAATCTCTTCCGTATTCACGCTCGCCTTAGAGATGATTTCTCCCGACGTGCCCGCGACAAAGCTTTGCCCCCAGAACTCGATGCCATCGCCGCCTACGCTTTTGAGGACTTCGTGGCCAGTGCGGTTCACGGCGGCCACGTAGCAGCCGTTGGCGACGGCGTGGCTGCGCTGAATGAGCTCCCACGCGCCATGTTGTTTTGCTCCGTTCGCTTTTTTCTCCGCCGGATGCCAGCCGATGGCGGTGGGGTAGAAAAGAATTTGCGCGCCTTGCAGCGCCGTCAGTCGCGCGCCTTCAGGATACCATTGGTCCCAGCAAATCAAGACGCCGATCTTGCCGTAACGTGTCTGCCAGGTGCGAAAGCCGAGATCGCCGGGCGTGAAATAGAATTTCTCGTAATAAAGTGGATCGTCCGGGATGTGCATCTTCCGATATGTGCCGAGCAACGTGCCGTCTGCATCAATGATGGCGGCGGTGTTGTGATAGAGACCGGCGGTGCGTTTCTCGAAGAGCGAGGCCACAATGACCACTTTGTATTTTTTTGCGAGCTTCTGAAATGCCGCCGTACTCGGGCCAGGAATTGTTTCAGCGAGTTTGAAGTTCTCGTAGTCTTCGCTCTGGCAGAAGTAATGAGAGGTGAACAGTTCCTGCGTGCAGATGATCTGTGCGCCTTGCTGGGCGGCGCGCTCTGCGAGAGCGAGAGTTTTCTTGCGATTGGCTGCGGGATCTGCGGTGCAAGCGTGTTGCAGTAAGCCGAGTTGGACCACTGAACCAGAGGAGGTGCGCTTCATGGGGAATTAAATTTTCGCCCGCAGGCGAGCTGTGTGTTCGAGGATTTCCGTCTGACCATGCAAGCCGGGTGCAAGGCTGTCTTTGGGCGTTGCCTGTCCGAACAATTCCCGGATGAACTTACCCATGGTCTCGTTCGTAGGGCCATAACCGCCGTGATAGATGTAATACTCCAGCTCGTACATTAGCTCATCCGCAGTCTCGAACCGCTTCGAAAGATCGCGCGTCAGGCAGCGCTGGAGAATGACGTTAAGTTTCTCATCCACGCGCGAATCCAGCATGCGGAAATCCGGGATGGCTTGCTTCAAGATGCGTTGGCGGGATTCCTCAGCCGTCGGACCTTTGAAGATGTTGTGGCCCAAAATCAGATTCCCCAACACGACTCCAGTGGAAAAAATATCCGAGCGCTTGTCAGTGATCTGGAAGTCCGCTTGCTCAGGGCTCATGTAATCCGCTTTGCCCGCCACGACTTCTCCCTCTTGATCAGTGAGGAAACCTCGTGCCTTGGCGATACCGAAGTCCGTCAGTTTTACGTCGCCCTCAAATGCGATCATGATGTTCTTGAAGCTCACGTCGCGATGTACGATGCCGAGGGTTTTTCCGTCCGCACCGGTCTTGTTGTGGGCGTAGGCGAGACCGCGAGCGATACGGCTGGTGATGAACACCGCGAGTTCCAACGGCAATTGTTTGCGCTTCTCGGCGAGTTGTTGGGCGAACTGTTCCAAGTTCACGCCACGGATCAGCTCCATGGCGATGAAGCACACGCCGTTCGTCTCACCAAGATGGTAGGTCTGCACGATGTTTGTGTGGATCAAGTCCGCTACGAGTTTTGCCTCTCCGATAAAGTTCTCGATGAACATCTTTTGGCTGGCGTAGTTGGCGCGAATAACTTTGATGGCGACGCGCTTGACGAAGTTGCGCGCGCCAAGTTGTTCCGCTTCATAAACCACGCCCATGCCGCCTTCAAAAATCTTGCGGACGACGTCGTATCTAAAATCGCTTTCGATGGTGAAAAGTGCCACTCGCCGATGTTGAGAAAAGTGGTCGCCAAGTCAAGTGTGCGTGTCCCTGAAGAAAATATTTTCCGACTCGCCAAGTCGGGTGATTTAGCCAATCATCTGGTCCCTTTGGGAAATCTGAACATGCAATTCACCGGTACTTACACAGCCATTGTGACGCCCTTCAAGAAGGGCAAAGTTGACGAAGCCGCTCTCGAACGACTTATCAAGTCGCAGATCAAGGGCGGCGTAGACGGCATCGTGCCCGTCGGCACCACAGGCGAGTCTGCCACGCTGGATTACGACGAGCACATTCGCGTGATCGAGATATCTGTGAAGCTTGCCGCAGGGAAGATCAAAGTTATGGCAGGCACGGGTGGCAATTCCACCAAGGAAGCTATATTCCTCACGCAGGAAGCGGAAAAGGTGGGCGCAGACGCATCGCTCCAAGTCGCGCCATATTACAACAAGCCCACTCAGGAGGGTTTGTTCCAACATTTTCACGCCATTGCTTGCTCCACGCACCTGCCGATCATCCTTTATAGCATTCCTGGTCGATGCGGCATCGAGATCGGTGTCGACACGGTGAATCGTCTCGCGCATGACAGTCCGAACTTCGTCGGCATCAAGGAAGCGGGCGGCAATCCGGATCGCGTGAGTCAGTTGCGCGCGACGTTAGGCCCCAAGTTTACGATTTTGAGCGGAGATGATTCTCTCACGTTGCCGTTCATGTCTGTCGGCGCGCAGGGCGTGGTGAGCGTGGCGTCCAACGTCATTCCACATGAAGTCGTCCGCATGGTGCGGGCGTTCTCGGCGGGCAATGCATCGCTCGCGCTCAAGTTGCACGAGAAGTTTTATCCGTTGTTCAAAGACTTGTTCATCGAATCCAATCCCGGCCCAGCGAAAGCCGCGCTAGCGATGATGGGCATGATGAATGACGAAATGCGCTTGCCGATGGTGTCGATCACCAGCGCGAGCCAAGACAAGCTGAAGAAAACCATGAAGGCATTGGGATTGCTTTGATCCCGGAGGAACGAACCATGACACGAGTCATCATCAACGGTTCAAAAGGGCGCATGGGGCAGGCGTTGTTGTCCTGCGCTGCTCTGATGCCTGAATTGGAAATCGTCGGCGCGGTGGATCAGGGCGATGACCTAGCTGCATTGTTGCCGAAGGCGGATGTGGTCATCGAATTCAGCTTTCATAGCGTGACATGGGGCGTGGCTGAACTGTGCTCAAAGCACGGGAAGCCATTGGTGATCGGCACGACCGGATATTCGGCTGAGGACAAGGCGAAAATCGTCGCACTCGGAAGCAGGATTCCGATGGTCATGGCGACGAATTTTTCTACGGGCGTGAACACGCTCTTCTGGCTGACGCGCAAGGCGGCGGAGATACTTGGCCCGGCATTCGATCTCGAAGTGTTGGAGATGCATCATCGTTTGAAGAAGGATGCGCCGAGCGGCACAGCGACGACCTTGCTGGAGATCCTAGGCGATGTCCGCAAGGTGCAGTTAGAGGAAGCATTGCGGCACGGTCGCAAAGGCATCACGGGGGAACGCACGAGCGGCGAAATCGGCATCCACGCCATTCGTGGCGGTGATGTCGTCGGCGATCACACTGTCATTTTTGCGAACAACGGCGAGCGAGTGGAATTGACGCACAAAGCGTCGAGCCGCGACACATTTGCCAATGGCGCACTGCGAGCGGCGCAATGGGTCGTAAAGCAGAAGCCCGCCGTGTATGACATGCAAGACGTGCTGGGGCTGAAGTGACAGTTGAACCGCAGGCTGTGTGATAGACCACCAGCAATTTTGAAAACGACGGCTTACTGATCGTCGTCGATTTGCTTCCGAAACAGCCGTCTGCGGCTTCGGTCACTGAATGGACTACGTTGATCGACCAACCACAGTAAGCGAATCCCTAAGTCAACCGCGGATATAGTAATTTTCTGCATATCGGTCGGCTCCCTAATCTCTTGCCTCAATGCCAGTAACTCTCTCGATTGTAAGTGGCTTGAGTGGTGGAAAAACCTTTCCTGTTAGGGCAATTCTCTTCGGCAAAACCACGGGCGCGAACTGGGGCGCGCCATGACTCCAAGACATCGCCATCGCCGCTGGAGCCGCCAATTCGCCGAGTGTTGTATGCAAGCTTTCCAAGTTTGGTGCGCTGTGGATATGGCCACTTTGGTGCACGTATCATCGCCTGTAAAGAATCCTTCGCATCGGCGGGTATTTGATATAGAGTATGCGGAAGCCGAGTTGCCCAATGGGTTAAAAATAGTCGGAATGCAGCTTGAGAAAGCCGGTCCGGAAAGAATAATTATGATTCAAAGCCCCAGAACCAGTCCTCGCAGCGAATACATGCAGCAGGAAAACCTGCGCGTACAACAGTCACCCACACTCAAGGAAAAGTTTCCCAAGCTGAAGATGTTGACCGTGGAACTCAGCCATTACGATCCAACGGGCGTCTCTCGCAGCAGTCAGGTGAAACAGACGGTGAATGTTGCGTTCGCCAAGTCCGTGTTCCGGGTGGCATGTCACAATCAGGAATGTGTCCGAGGTGATTTCGATTTGAGTCCGAAGCTTGGCGCTGCCGTGGCGAAAAAGAAGCCAAGCATCGTCGGCGAGATGTGCTGTCAGGGCTGGCGCAATCGCCAGACGATTGATATCGAGCCGTGTAACAATATACTTCGCTACAAACTGACGCTGGGTTATTGAGTGTTCGGGCAGAGCGTTCGGGGCAGACGTGTCTTGCCAGTCTAATCCAATTGGAGTTTCATACTTACGACCAATACGGTTTCTGTAATGGAAATCAAAACGAATTCTTTCCCTATTGATCCTCGCATCCGTATCGGCCACGTCCATCTGAAGGTGGCGGATTTGGAGCGGGCACTGAAATTCTACTGCGGCGTGTTGGGCTTCGACTTGATGCAACGCTTCGGATCGCAAGCAGCCTTCATTTCGGCGGGCGGTTATCACCACCACATCGGCCTGAACACTTGGGAAAGTAAGGGAGGACCGCCCCCGCCGCTTGGGTCTACGGGATTGTTTCACATCGCGATCTTGTATCCGACGCGTCAATTGTTGGCGGATGCGTTGAGGAGATTGGTCGCCGCCGCGATCGAACTAGACGGTGCAGCAGATCACGGCGTGAGCGAGGCTCTCTATCTGTGCGACCCTGACGGCAACGGTGTTGAACTTTATTGGGATCGGCCGCAGAGCGACTGGCCGTATACGCCCAGCGGAGAGCTGGCGATGTTCACGCGGGGGTTGGATTTGGACGCGCTGCTGGCGGCGAGGAATTGAAAGCGCGGTGCGGTTTCACCAAAATATTTCTCCTAACTTCTTCTGAGGAAAATCAAGAATCGTCTTCACATCATTCCGCACGAACAGCCTTTCGATGATTCGTCCGCCTAGCACAGCATAGCGAATTGAGTCGCGACAAATCGTGCCATCCTTGTGCGCCTCGAACGTTTGTTCGTGGATCCACTGGCAATAAAGCTCGCGCCGTTGTTCATCCACAAAGCGGAATGGCGGTTGCCACGCGGTGATCTCGCTGCGCCAGCGCAAAGGAATCCCGAGCACTCGAAGTTTGTAATCAATTAACGCTCCCACGCACATCTCAATGGGCTTCGGCATGACCATGAAGAAACTCATCCAACCCGGCGTGATGCTTTCAAGGTTTTGTACGTCGGTAAAAAATGGCAACACCTCTGCCAGCGGAGGGGTAGCAAAATGGCTCGTTATAGCGTGAAAACGGTCATGGTTTTGGGTGGGTCGCAGGGCGGTTGTTATTAGCGTGTTGACGTTGAATGACGCGGAGGAACCTCGCCCGGTTGTAGCGAAGCGCGAGGATGCAGGGAAGATTGACCGCCAGCGCGGCGGCGGCGTTAACGGCAACACCCCACCACGGATTCCATATGAAGAAAACAGGAATGAACAGCAGTGCGAGCCAGTGAACGAGTTCGCCGCGCCATGTCTCTCTGAGGAAGCGTTCGAGAAATTCAGGCGAAGCCCTTTGCAGGGTTGCCTTCGCAAAGCCCCCACGAAACATCCGGGAAGCGTCGGGCAGCTTGTCTTTCCAGCGTTTGATGCCGAATGCACTTTCGTAGATGCTGCCGTCGCGTTCCCAGTTTTTGGTTAGTGCGAAAAAGTTGTGCGGGTCAAATCTCTCTGCCGCGAGTTGTGTGAAACCCCATGCTAGCCCGAATTGAATCACCAACCACGCGATGATGTTCAGGGTGATGACCCACGCGATTGAGAGTTCAATCAACACGGATTTGCCTCCCCTTCCAAGCGACGGTTTGTTTGCTGCGTGAACGAAGAACGGATCTCGTGAATACCACGAAGTAAAAAACCAGCGGGGCAGGGTATAGTAACGCTGTGCTCCAGCGGAATGTTCCCACGCAACGCAGCAGCCCTGCGACCTGCGCGACGCACAAACCATAAGCTCCCAGCCAGAGCAACGGATTACCAGCGAACGCTAGGCCGAGCGGAACAGTCATCAGCCCGATCATCCATGCAATCACTAATAATAAAATCGGCAGAGGAGTTTGACTTGCGCCGGAAGCAAACCCTTTTGTCCAGCCGTCTATCAGTTCACGCCAGCCTTGCGGATACATTCGAAATGCAAACACGCCGCGACCGCTGCGGCAACGCAACGGCACGCCCTGCGACCGCAATTGTTCCGCAAGCCAGAAGTTTTCGAGGATGCGTCCCTTCACGGCTTGATGTCCGCCAACGCGCTGGTAGGCGGTGCGATTGATGAGCATGAATTGCCCGAGCAGCCCCCGCGGCACAAGGCGGTCGCCAAGAAGTGTGAATGCACTAGTGCCCGCCACCATCACGAGGTTGAAGAATGCGGAAAACTGTTCATGCGATTTTCGAACGTGGTGATGTGGCGCTAAGGACAATACGCCACTGCCCGCTTGTTTGAACTCAGCGATAACATAGCTCAAACCTTCCGGCTCAAACCAAGTGTCGGCGTCGAGAAACAAAAGTAATTTACCCGTGGCCGCCTGCGCGCCTTGATGGCAGGCCCAAGTTTTCCCGCGCCACCCGTCGGGGAGCATTTGGGAGGAAATTACCCGTGCGCCATGTTGTTGCGCAATCTGAGCGGTGTGGTCGGTAGACGCGTCGTCTACCACGATGATTTCGCGCGGGCGGATGGATTGTTCAGCAATCGAACTCAACAGCGTGGGAAGGTTTTGTTCCTCATTGCGCGCAGGGATGATGATGGACAGCTCCTCGCTGGTAGGGGATTGATTTGATTCGTCACGACCACAGCACCTGATGCGGCCGAGTACAATCCATCCCGCCGCCCAGAGCACAAGCGTGACCCCGATAGCGATGGTTGAAATGTCCATGCCTTTCAATGCTTTGTCTTGATGCCACACGCTCGCAACGCGCACCAACCGCGAATGGCCTCAAATGCAACGAACACGCCACAAGTCAGCAAGCCGAGTCCAATCCAAAATGAATTCGCAAACCCAATCCCAGCCGCTATCAGAAGTCCCAACGCAACGACACCTCGAATCAGTCGTCCCTTGTTGCCAATGTTGCGGGAGAAGAAGGATTTCATCACTTGCCCTTCTTCGTAGGTTTCCGCAATTCATCAAGCGTAATGCCCATATGCACTAGGTCAGTTATTTGCAACGCGCCGATTTTTTCCAGGGCATCGCGATAAGCAGGCGTGGCGCGTCCACCGACGAGGAGCGTGACCTCTGGTGGCAGTGACTCGTGTAGTCGCATCAACTCGCCTTCCAGCCGCGGGTCGTCTTCGGGATAGACTAGGCTCAGAGCCACCGCCCTCGCGCGGCTTTGCAGTGCAGCACCAGCGATTTCCGCCGCCGGCAGGTTTGCACCGAGGTAAGTGACGTGCCAGCCGAGATTCGCCGCCGCTGCCCCAACGAGCAATGCCCCGAGTTCGCATATCTGCCCCGCCGGCGTCGCCACCACCAGCACGGGTCCGTTCTCCGTTCCGGCGAAAGGCTTCGCCGCATGCCCGAGGAAAACCCGTATCACCGCGCTGGCGAAGTGTTCATGCGCCGCTGTAATGGTGCCGTCACGCCACAACTCGCCGATGGCTTGCGCAAGCGGCGCGACGACGCGTTGCAGCAACCCCTGCGCGCCCAAGTCGGTCGCGGCCAGCTTCAAAGTCTCTTCCAGCGCTCGGGCGTCGAGCGACTTCACTGCAGCGATGCATTCATCAAGGAATGTTTCAGCCGTAGTAGCAGCAGTGGAGGCGGTGGTCCGCGACCGAGAAACGTGGCCGTTCGTGTCGCGGGATTCCTGGGTGAGTTCGCGCAATTTCTCGGTCGGCAATTTCGCCACGTGTCCGATGCTGTGTCCGGCCTGCGTGATGACGCGCAGCAGGCTAAGCCGCTCGATTTGTTCGTCGGAGTAAAGGCGGCGGTTCGTTCCAGTGCGCTCTGGCGCTACGGCACCGTACCGTTTCTCCCAAATTCGGATGACATGGGCGCTCAGTCCGGTGCGGCGGGCGACTACTTTGATTGCCTGATGAGCTTCTGCCATAGATATTAGTCAATAAGCTGACAAAAGTGCAACGCATTGCAAGAAAAACAATCCACGCCCGTTAATAAATCACAATTAATAACCATAAAAACGCAATTATTCCGAGAAAAACTTCCCGGTTTGCATCTCGGCACATAAGTTGAGACAAAAGATTGACAGATAGACAATATTTAGACAAGATCGTCTCGAGTTCAATGCTGCTTGGCAGCAAGCCGAACATGAAAACAAAACGTGAACCTCGAAAAAAAATCGCGAAAGATGCACGGCGCAAATTGGTCAAATGCCGCTTCGCTGCGCCAGTGATCTTCACCGTGGTCGTCCGGATTCACACGAAAACACAAACCACAAAACTGAATACGAACCATGAAAAACATCCGCATCCTCGCCCTCACATTGTTAACTGCCACAGCGGTCACCACCAATCTGGTTCACGCCGACACCGAGTGCGCCAGTAAAAAAGACATCGTAGCTGTCGCCTCCAGCGCAGGCAGCTTTAATACTCTCGTCGCCGCGGTAAAAGCTGCTGGCCTCGTCGAGACCTTGCAAGGCACCGGCCCGTTTACGGTCTTCGCGCCGACTGACGAAGCCTTCGCCAAACTGCCCAAGGGCACAGTGGAAGATCTGCTCAAGCCCGAGAATAAGGCGAAGCTCGTTGCGATCCTAACCTATCACGTCGTTGCTGGTAAAGTGATGGCGGCTGACGTAAAGACGATGAAAGTCAAGACCGTCAACGGCCAGTCGCTCGACGTGAAAGTTGCCGACGGTATGGTCACAGTGGACAAAGCAAAGGTCATCAAGACCGATTTGCCCGTTAGCAATGGCGTCATCCACGTCATTGATAATGTTGTTTTGCCTAACTAACGGTTTTGAAAGGGTGGGGCATTGCGCTCCCCCCCTAACTTTGAACAGCGAGTCTAAACCTTAGAAAAAAATGAAATCGATTGATTTGCATAATATTCGACCCGGAACTCGTCAACCCTTCCAACAAATGCGGAAGATGAAAAGGAGTCTTCACCAATCGACATCGTTCAAATCGCTACCCTCGGCGCTTTCCAAACGGTTTTATATTGCAAGTGGTCAACCGCCATCCATCACTTCAACATTAGTAGTGCTTTTGCCAAGACAGCCCGCCGAAGCGGCTGTGCTGGAGTCAGCGGAACCCCGCCCTTTGCCAGACGCTCTCTCACGTTACCTGCGGGAAGTCGGAGATGTTCCTCTGATCACTCCAAAACAGGAGATTGAACTGGCCGCCCGAATTAAGTCCGGTGATCAATCGGCCCGCGACCATATGATTCGGGCAAATCTGCGTTTCGTGATCAAGATCGCAAGAGAGTATGAAAATCTCGGTTTGCCTTTGTTGGATTTGATCAACGAGGGCAACATCGGGCTGATGAAAGCCGTGGATCGTTTTGATCCAGCCAAAGGCGCCAAGCTTTCAACCTACGCAGTGCTGTGGATTAAACAACAAATCCGGCGCGCACTGGCCAGCCAAGGCAAGACAATCCGCCTGCCCGTTCATGTGGCAGACAGAATCTATCAACTGACCCAGGCAGAAGTTCGTTTGCGCGGTGAACTCGGGCGTGACGCATCCGATGAAGAAATTGCTGAATTGCTTGCTATCCCTGTTTCGCGCATCGCTAAACTTAGACGTGCATCGCTTCGGCCATCCTCCCTCGATGCTCCTATCGGCGATGATGAAACCAGCACCGTGTCTGAATTGGTGGCGGATGAAAATGCGGCGTCGCCATTCGACCAAATGTTAAACAATTCGGAAATAAAGCTGGTTCGCGAGTTGGTGAACAAGCTGCCCCGGCGGGAGGCCCGAATTATCGGATTTCGGTTTGGCCTCGACTCTGGTGCAGAGCGCACCCTTGAGGATGTGGGGCGGAAATTTAAGCTCACGCGGGAGCGCATCCGTCAGCTTCAGAATGTTGCTCTGCGTAAACTTCGCCAGATGATGGAACAGCCCTCTGCCCGCGCCTCGGTAATCTGATCTCAACACACATAACAGCATCGATAAATTTATATGTTCAAAAAACTCGACCACTACTTCTTGTCTGCAGCCTTCTTTAGTTTTGTTGCTAGCGTCTCTCTTTGGTTTCTTGTGAACCGTGACTACGGCGTCTATGTCGGCATTTGGGTGCCAAGCATACTGTCACTCTGGGTAGGCATACGTGTCTGTCTGCTTTCCTGCGCAACTGCAAACCTCAACCAAAAAAAACAATCATGACAAACTATCTGTTTCCGATCTTCGCCTTTGGCGTAGTTATTTCCGGAATAGTGTTTCTCGGCCTTCAACAAGCTTCAGATTGGGCGCGGGAGATAGAAGAAAAGAATCAAGAGATTGAGAGAAATAAACAGAGCCGGATGGTTAAAATTCTTGAAACCGACACCCATCAACCCAAATCCACAGCAGTTACACCCCGATCATGAGCCAATCCAAACATAGCCCTGTGGTGATCATTTTTGGAGCCAGCGGTGGGATCGGTTCGGCTCTTGCCCGGCAGCTAATTGACGCAGGTTCTAAAGTAATCCTCGTTGCCCGAGTAACCAATCGACTTGATATTGTTGCTGATGAGCTAAAATCAGAATCGTTCAGTTTGGACGCGACGGATTCGGGGGCTGTTGATCGCTGCTTTGACCAAATCATCGAGAAACACGGTCGAGTCGATGGCGTCGTGAATTGTGCCGGTTCTTTGCTCCTAAAACCTGCCCATTTGACAACTGATGAAGATTGGGCAGCCGTGCTTGGAAATAACCTTACCTCTGCATTCCATATTCTGCGAGCTGCCACTGCGCGGATGATGAAGACTGGAGGCGGGTCGATTGTGCTTATGAGCTCGGCGGTCGCCCAACGCGGCATGATAGATCACGAGGCCATCGCTGCAGCTAAAGCGGGTGTGGTGGGATTGGCTTTGTCTGCCGCAGCCACGTACGCGCGCTACAAAATACGAATCAACTGCGTGGCGCCTGGACTCACCCGAACCCCGTTGACTCAAGCGTTAACAAAAAATGAAACATCCCTAAAAATGTCTGCGGCTTTGCATCCACTTGGCAGAATTGGTGAGCCGGATGAAGTGGCCTCCGCCATCAAGTGGTTTCTGTCATCCGACCAAAGTTGGGTGACTGGACAAGTCCTGGCTGTAGACGGCGGCCTAAGCTCCGTACAAGCTCGCATGGGTTAGAATCCCTCATAATGAGTCTAGAATAACTCTCACACATTTTTTGGCCTAAGCCCTGCCATCATAATATGAAGCCTAACATTCAGTTGGTTGCGTGATAAGGAGTTGAACGCGACTGCCGACCGGCCATGAAATCCTATTCATTTTCCCGCTCGCGCCACTTGGTGCTCGTGCTAGGTGATCAGTTGGATGCAAAATCTGCGGCGTTCGACGGCTTCGACCTCAAGCTCGACGCCGTCTGGATGGCTGAAGTGGCAGAAGAATCAACCCACGTTATGTCGCACCAGGCTCGCATTGCGATGTTCCTGGCAGCCATGCGCCACTTCCGCGATGGTTTGCTTGCGCGTGGGTTCACTGTGCATTACCGGGCACTGGATGACGCGCCCAATGTGAGCTCGCTCGCCGAGGAATTACTCGCCACGGTCAGCCGGGTGACCCCAAAAAAGCTCATCGTTGTTCAACCGGGCGAATGGCGGGTGGAGCAAAGTTTGCAGACCGCAGCCGGCCAGCTTGGATTGGAATTGGAGATTCGCCCCGACCGCCATTTCCTTGCTTCACGCGAGGAGTTCGCCTCCCATGCGAAAGAGCGCAAGCAACTCCGTATGGAATTTTTCTACCGTGAGATGCGCCGGAAGCACGATGTGCTGATGGACGGCGACCAGCCGGTGGGGGGAGCGTGGAACTTCGACGCGGACAATCGTGAGAGTTTCGGGAAATCTGGTCCGGGCGACGTGCCATATCCGATTCGTTTTCGTCCCGACGCAGTCACGGCCGAAGTCCTGGAACTCGTGCCCAAACGCTTTGCCAAGCATCCCGGTAGCCTAGCGCACTTTGATTGGCCCGTGACGCCGGAGCAGGGGCAAGTTGCCCTGCGTGATTTCATCAAGCATCGCCTGCCGGATTTTGGGAAGTATGAAGATGCCATGTGGAGTTCGGGTGGCGGTTTATTTGCCCAGCCGTATCTGTTTCACTCGCGCTTGAGCGCCGCCATGAATTTGAAGTTGCTCGATCCGCGCGAAGTCATTGCGGCCGCCGAAGCAGCCTATCGCAAAGGGCTCGCGCCGTTGGCGAGTGTTGAGGGCTTTATCCGGCAGATTCTGGGCTGGCGCGAATTCGTGCGCGGCATCTACTGGCAATTCATGCCGGGCTACCGGGAGTTGAACGCCCTCAATGCGCATGAGCCGCTGCCGGTTTTTTATTGGACGGGTAAAACTGAGATGAGTTGCCTGCGTGAAGCCATCGGCCAGACGCTTGAATTCGGTTACGCGCATCACATCCAACGGCTCATGGTCACTGGACTCTTCTCGCTGCTGCTCGGGGTCAAACCTCAAGCCGTTCACGAGTGGTATCTCGCCATGTATGTGGACGCGGTCGAGTGGGTGGAATTGCCGAATACGCTCGGCATGTCCCAGCACGGCGACGGCGGTTTGATGGCCAGCAAGCCTTACGTCGCTTCCGGGAAATACATCGAGCGCATGAGCAACTACTGCTTGGGTTGCCGCTTCGACCCCGCCAAGTCCACGGGCGACGATGCCTGCCCCTTCACGACGCTCTACTGGGACTTCCTGCTCCGGCACGAGAAGTTCCTCTCCAAGAATCAGCGCATGACGATGCAGTTGAAAAACCTCGCCCGCCTCGACGCGCCCAAGCGTCAAGGCATCCAGCAGCAAGCCACGCAGGTCCGCGCCGGCTGCCGTCCCACTAGGGCTACGGTTTAGAAATCAATGACATCCGAAGCGAATTATCGTAGGCTTTCGTCATGCAAGACTTGACGATCTTTCTGCAATCGCTGGTGGCGGCCTCAGTTATCTTTGTGTGGGTGGTGCGCTACGACAACATCATCCAGGAGTTCAAACACTATGGCCTGCCGGACTGGCTGCGCGATTTGGTGGGAATTCTCAAACTCACTTTTGCGCTCCTGTTGCTGTTGGGGATTCAACGCGCATCTCTGGCGATGATCGGTAGCCTTGGGATTGCCGGGTTGATGGCGTGTGCGTTTGCCGTGCATCTGCGGGTGAAGAATCCCGCGTTCAAGTTGCTACCTTCGCTGATCTTGCTGGCGCTCTCCCTGATCATAGCGGTCATTAACTACCGACTCATCAACGCGTGATGACGAGTGCCATGCAGCTAGAAGCGAGGTTCGCTCAGTCCCGAACAAATGCCGCGAAGGCGAAGTGGGAAGCAGGTAGTTCTGACGAACGAAGTTTGCACCGTCGGATCCATACGCTATACTTTCACTCTTGAACGTTGCTCTCATCCTTTGTTCTGCCATTTCCTTCCTTGGATACGGCTCGGCTTGCTTTCTCTCCGCCTCGCTAAAACGGGAGTTCGACCGCTACCGCTTAGGTTCGAAGCGCGCGCTGATCGGAGGCTTTCAGTTTTGCGCAGCGCTCGGTTTGCTGGCCGGCCTGACCCAACCGTGGATGGGGCGTGTGGCGGCTGGCGGCCTTGCCCTGATGATGATGGTCGCGGTCGGCGTCCGCATTAAAATCAAAGATACCTTCCTGCAAACGACCCCGGCACTGTTCTATCTGCTGCTGAATACCTACCTCTGTCTGGTAGCATTCTGACCACTTGGTATGCGATCAGAGTAGGATACTGCTGCCGTCACTTCGTCATCGCCCATTTCCGGGTGCGATGATGCCGGTATTTGAACAGCAATGTCAGATAGGCTCTCACCCCGGTCTCGGAAACGAATCGGCCCCACCAGGCGCGGCCCCACTGATAGGTGACCGTGTCGTGCATGATGCATTCGGTGGGTCCTCGTCGCTCGAAGCGGTGCTCGTGAATGAACAAGGTGAATGGACCTTCCACGATCTCATCCACCAGCAGATCGGGTGCTTGCACAGTCTTCCACCGACAA
>WBXK01000029.1 GCA_008933055.1 Verrucomicrobiota bacterium
CCTACAGACTTCAAGCCTCACTCTTTTTTAGAAAAATCCCATTCTAAAGGCTCTTTCTCGATAACCCCTCCAAACATCGAAAATTACCCGCGCTTCCAGATCTTCTAAACCAAACACTGGGGAAAACAGATATCACAATCGTTTGTCCCAGAGTTTTTCTTTGCGCTAAATCCTCCAGATGACTAGGCTGATTTAGGTTTGTCCGATGGTGTAATGGTAGCACAAGGCCCTTTGGAGGCCTTTGTCATGGTTCGAATCCATGTCGGACAACCAAGTTACTTGGGATTTTCAGAAATTTTCCACACCCACCTGGCCCAAGCCCAGAAATAGATTCGCATGGCAAAATCAAAAACCACCCGCCGCGTCGTCATCGTCGCCACCGCCATCATCTTGGCTGTCGTACTACCAATGTTTGGTCGAAAACGCCACAAGGCAATCGCCGTCACCACAGAAAAAGTGGCTCGGCGTGATCTCATCGAACTCATCCCTGCGAATGGAAAGATTCAGCCCGTGGTTCAAGTCGTCATCAGCCCAGAAGTCGCCGGGGAAATCGTGGCGTTGCCCGTGCGCGAAGGCGATCAAGTCAAGAAAGGTGACCTGCTCGTGCAGATCAAGTCAGACACGTATCGCGCCAGCCGCAACTCCGCTGAGTCGAGTTTCAAATCTGCGCAAGCGGGACAAACTCTTTCATACGCGGAGATGGATCGAGCCGCTGCAGAGTTCAAACGCAACGAGGAGTTGTATCAGAACAGACTTGTGTCGGACTCCGTCATGCTAGATTTCAAAACCGCTTACGAGGTAGCGAAGCTGCGGTACACAAATTCCATCCACTCGGCGGCGCAGGCGGGCTTCTCCCTGGACAAGGCGATCGAAGATTTGAGCAAGACGACGATCCTTGCGCCGATTGACGGCACAGTGACGAGGTTGCAATCCCAGTTGGGCGAACGCGTCCTCGGCACATCGTTCAACAAAGGCACCGAAATCATGACCATCTCAGACTTGAACCAGATGGAAGCGCGTGTGGACATCGGTGAGGTGGACGTGGTGTTGATCAAGTCCGGCCAGAAAGCGAGGCTGGAAGTAGATGCGTTCCGCGACAAGAAGTTCACAGGTGTGGTCACAGAGATCGCGAATTCATCCAAAGGCTCAAGTGCTGCAAGCGCGTTTAGCGGTAGCAGCAGCTCTAGTCAGGAGGCAACGAAGTTTGAAGTCCGCATCCGCATCAACGAAATCGAAGCGTTCCGTCCCGGAATGTCCGTCAGCACAGAGATTGAGAGCCGTTATGTGACGAACGCCCTCACGGTTCCCTACGCCTCTGTTGCGACACGTATGCCTAAAATGGATTTCGGGAAAAGCCCCGCCACGAACACAAATTCATCCGTGACGAAAGCCGACTCCACTGTCACCACGAATGCCCCAGCGTCAGACAAAAAGTCCAAAGACATCCCCAAACAATCGGAGGTGGTCTTCCTCGTGGACGGGGATAAAGCAAAGATGACCTCGGTGAAGATCGGCATCACGGATGGCAATCATTGGGAGATCACCGAAGGTTTGAGCGAAGGGCAGGAATTTGTTTCCGGCAGTTACAAAGCGGTGAGCAAGGAACTCGAAGACGGGAAGGCGATTACCAAAGGCGGCGACAAATCCGCGCCGGAGAAGAAATAGCGTGGCACTCATTCGCATCCAAAATCTCACGCGCCGTTACCAGATGGGCACGGAGATGGTTCACGCCTTACGCGGTGTCTCTCTGGAGATCCAGCGCGGTGAATACGTCGCCATCATGGGGCCATCAGGTTCTGGAAAGTCCACGTTGATGAACATGCTCGGCTGTCTCGACACGCCCACGTCCGGGAGTTACGAACTCAATGGGGCGGACGTAAGCCAGATGGATGACAACGCGTTGGCCGAAGTCCGCAATCGCGAGATCGGCTTTGTATTTCAGACATTCAACCTGCTCGCGCGCTCCAACGCGCTGCACAATGTCGAGCTACCGCTGATCTATGCTGGCGTATCTGCGACGGAGCGACGACAAACCGCGATGAGCGCTCTGACACAGGTCGGTCTCGCGGATCGTGTGCATCATCGCCCCAACGAACTTTCCGGTGGTCAACGTCAACGCGTGGCGGTGGCCCGCGCCTTGGTTAATAAGCCTTCCATCCTTCTCGCCGATGAGCCCACAGGCAATCTTGATTCCAAGACAGGCGAAGAAATCTTGGCATTGTTCGAGGATCTCTGGCGCGCTGGAAACACCATTATCGTGGTCACGCACGAGGAGGACGTGGCAAGGCGCGCGAGGCGGATTCTCAGGATTCGAGATGGATTGATCGCAAGCGACGAGCGGCTTGATGCTACGCACAACGCGCAACGCACTGCGTCTTCCGAATGAACTTCATCACCGAAATCCGCGAGGGATTCGGCATCTCGTGGGCGGCCATCCGCGCGAACAAGCTGCGCTCAATCCTCACCACGCTTGGCATCGTCATCGGCATCGTCACCGTCACACTCATGGGCACGGCCATTGAGGGATTGAACCAATCTTTCATGAGCAGCATCTCGTCATTGGGGGCGGACGTGTTCTTCGTGAGCCGCGACGCATGGTTCAATAACAACGAAGGCGAATGGCGAAAGACCCAGCGTCGCCGTCCGCTGAAAATCGCAGAAGCCAACAAGCTCATCGGCCAACTTGAACTTTCATCCGCCGTCGCGCCAGTAGCGCAATCCGGGGCACGCGTCGAGTTCGAGCGGCGTAATTCGGGTCGCGTTCAAGTCCTTGGCACAACGGAGCAATATGCGATCACCTCCGGCATCGGCATCTCAGAGGGACATTTCTTTTCCGCCGAAGAAGCGGCTGGAGGCCGCCCGGTCTGCATCATCGGGATGCAAGTTTCATCCAATCTATTTGGCGGTGGCTCGGCGTTAGGCCAGCGGATCAAGATTAGCTCAAAAACATTTGAGGTGGTCGGCGTGTTGGAGAAACAGGGATCATTCATGGGCATCTTCAGCATGGACAATCAGGCCGTCATCCCGATCGAACAATTTATCACCACGATCTGGAACAATCCTGACATCGCCATCCATGTGAAAGCGCGACAACTCACCGAACTCGAAGACTCGCGGGAGGAACTGCGCCACACGATGCGGAAGATTCGCCGCCTTCAGCCAAGCGACGCTGACGACTTTGCCATCAACCAGCAGGAGCAGTTCGTCCAGATGTTCAATCGCGTGGCGGGAACGATCGCTGCCGTCGGTTTCTTCATCACCGGCCTCTCACTTTTCGTCGGCGGCATCGGCATCATGAACATCATGTTCGTTTCCGTGGCTGAACGCACCCGCGAGATCGGCATCCGTAAAGCCATCGGCGCAAAACGCCGAACGATCCTGCTGCAATTCCTGACGGAAGCGGGATGCATCTGTCTACTGGGCGGATTGATCGCGCTGGCCATCGCTTGGCCGCTGACGCTCGTGATGCAAAAGTTTCTACCAGCCACTATGTCGTTGACGGTGGCGAGTGTGGCGCTGCTTGTCTCGCTGGTGACTGGCGTCGTCTCAGGATTTCTGCCCGCCTGGCGAGCAGCGCGGATGAACCCGGTGGACGCGCTGAGAAGCGAATGAAACAAAAACACGAAATCACTCTGCTCACAGAAGCGCGCGAAAGCCTCTTCATGGCGCTCAATGCCGTGGCGGCGCACAAGCTTCGTTCCGCGCTTACATTGCTGGGTGTGCTTATCGGCGTGTTCTCGATCATCGTGGTGATGACTTCGATGCGAGTGCTGAAAACGAACGTCGAGACGGAGATGAGCCAATTGGGGGCGAATACATTCAAAGTGCAAAAGTGGCCAGAGCTACAATTCGAGGGGCCGATGGGTTGGGAAAAATATCGCAGACGCTTGAATTTCACTCTAGCGCACGGGAAGTTAGTGATTGAGAAAGCGACCCTCGCAACAAGCGTGGGCATCGAGGAAGATTTCTGGGGTGGTCAGATGGAGACGCGGTTTGAAAAATCCGCGCCCGGTGTCCGCATCCTGGGTGAAACGCCTGGAAGTTTCCCCGCCAAGAACTGGACCATTGCCGATGGCCGCGCATTGACAGACAACGACGTGGATAACGCGCGCGATGTCTGTGTATTGGCCGATGGACTTGCGCGAACTCTGTTTCCGTTCGGCTCGCCTGTAGGCGACAAGTTAAAGATGGACGGCATCAACTATCAAGTGATCGGCGTACTTACGGCAAAAGGCGCTACGATGGGTGGCAGTCAGGACAACTTCGTCATCATCCCAATCAGCACCGGCCTGAATCGCTTCGGCTCATGGAAGCGAAGTCTTTCGATCCTGGTACAGGCGCGAGACAAGGCGAGCTACGAGGATTGCGTGGAGCAGGTGCGGGGCATTCTGCGGGTGGCACGGAAGGTCCCGCCAGGGGCAGAGGATGATTTCGAACTATTCTCCAACGATTCACTCATCGCGCAGTTTGAAAAATTCACGCGCGCGGTCCGCATCGGCGTGGCAGTGATCAGTTCCATCGCATTGCTTGCGGCGGGCATCGGCATCATGAACATTATGCTCGTCTCGGTCACGGAACGCACGCGAGAGATCGGCATCCGCCGCGCCATCGGCGCGAAGAAGCGCAACATCATGACGCAATTCCTCGTCGAGGCCGTGGTGCTGTGTGAAGTGGGTGGGATTATCGGCGTGGTGCTAGGTATCCTTGGCGGCAATGCAATCGCGTTCTACTTCAAAGTGCCCCCAGCGATTCCGTTCGACTGGATCGCTCTCGGCCTCGCGCTCTGTTCGTTAGTGGGAATTATTTTTGGAACTTACCCAGCCTACAAGGCAGCAAATCTGGATCCGATCGAGTCATTGCGGTACGAGTGACGCGTCTGGCTCACGCCGCCGAGAAAAAAACTTCACACGAAGATTGAGAAAAAAGATTGCCAGTCGCGCGCGCTATCACTACAAACCAGCTGTCCCAGCGTTGACGGCAAAATGTTTTGCCTGAGAACAAAAAATATAAACACATAAAATTGATCGGGGGTGAGGAACATGGCAGCGAAGAAAAAGAAAGCAGCAGGTAAGAAGAAAAAGTAGACCCTTTACACAACCGGGATGGAAAGCTTGGTTTTCAAAACAAGCTTCCCATCCTGGTTTTTTATTTCAATTAACTAAACCCATGCCCACTCTCGTTTTTGACATCGAAACCACCGCTCAACCCCTTGAGAGTTTCGACGAAGTCCAACAGGAATATCTGCTGCGCGAGGCAGAAAAAATACCGGATGAAACATTGCGCTCCAACAAGCGCGACGAGATCGCGCGCATGTTCAGCCTATGGCCTCTGACGGGGAATGTAGTTTGCATCGCGATGTTGAACGCGGAATCTCAGCGCGGACAGGTTCTTTATACGGCGGATGATTTCGAGGAGGACGGCGCAGAAGCGGGACCCGTGGAGTTCATGCCGTGCGCTGATGAGATTGAGATGCTCACCGCGTTCTGGGATGTGGCCAAGCATTACGACTCGGTGGTGACATTTAACGGGCGCGGCTTTGATGTGCCGTTTCTCTACCTGCGCTCTGCGGTGTTGAATGTGCCGATCACGAAAAAGAACTGGCTCGGCTATCGCTATTCCGTCGAGCCGCACTGCGATCTGGCGGAGCAATTCACTTTTTACAACGTGAGCGGACGCGAGGGCGCGGCCCGGAAGTTCAATCTGGATTTTTACTGCAAGTCTTTCGGCATTGACTCACCCAAGGCGCATGGAGTCACCGGCATGGGTGTTCCTGCGATGATGGCTGCTGGGAAGCAGCGTGATGTGGCTGAATACTGCCTCCGCGATGTGCGGGCAACGGTGGAATTGTATCGAGTCTGGAAAGAACGCCTAGCCGGCATCAAGTGAACACAGCGTCAACAACTCCAATTTCGGTGCAAACACTCACTCCGTCTTTGACGCTTTCTTCTTGGCCACTTTGGTCTTCCGCTTCGGAGCGTGTTTCACGCTGGGTTTGATTCCAGCGCGAACATTCGGCTTTATGCTTTGCTTTAACTGCGGTGCATCGCCCCATAACCCTTCGAGATCATAACGCTCGCGGACTTCAGCGCGCATCACATGGACGATAACGTCGAAGTAATCCAGCACGACCCAATCGCCGTTGATATTTCCGTCCAGGGCGCGTGGTCGTAGTTCATGATCGGCGCGCAGCTTGTCATCAATCTCACTCACGATTGCGCGCAAGTGTGGCGAGCTGGTGCCGGAGACGATAACGAAGAAATCTGTGATGCTCGAAAGCTTCCGCACGTCCAGCACGAGAATGTTCTCGGCCTTCTTGTTGTCGGCGAGTTCACCGCAAAGCTGGGCTAACTGTTTTGATTCCATCCAAGTCAGCTTGGCGGAGCTGCGCTCAAAGATAAAGCCGATTGTTCTGGATGAATTGGGCGACAGCTGCGGGCACGAGCGGTTCGAGCGGCAAACCTTCCTTTGCCCGCTCGCGAATCTGCGAGGCTGAGACACCAAAGGGAAAGCCGTTGAGGTAACGGCCACGGAATGGCGATGGCAAGGGCATTGGTGCATCGCCCGGTCGGGGAATCACCACGAACTCAGCCATCGTCGCAAGTTCGTTGGCTTCGCGCCATTGATTGAGCTTGGGCACATTGTCCGCGCCGATGAGATAGAAAATTTTTGCGCCTGTGAATCTCTGCGCGAAGTGGCGCACAGTGTCTATGGTGAACGACGCTCCGCCGCGCTGAATCTCCAGATCGTCCACTTCGCAATTTGTTCTCCCGACAAACGCAAGGCGCAGCATGGCGAGACGACGAGTAGCAAATGCCGGTTGTTGTTCTAGCTTGAAAGGCGAACAGGCAGCTGGGATCAAGAATAGTCGCGAGAGCTGAAGTTCCTCAATGGCTGCCTGCGCCACGAGCACATGGCCGGTGTGGACAGGGTCGAACGATCCGCCGAGGATTCCGATGTGTTGTCCGACGTTTTGCACGGCGCCAGTGTAGTCGTCAGGTGGGAATTGGCGATTTGAAAACGTCATCTGCCTCGCTGAAGCCAGCTTTCCGCATCACGGTCTTCACTTCGCCATTCCGCATGAAGCTCCCAAAAAAACGGAGCACGCGTTCTCAGCCATGATCAATGTGATCCCGGGGTTGATCGACATGTGATGCTTGGCCGTCCACTTGGCCTACGGATTGAAAGCGTCCGGAAATCCATAACGTTTCCAACTTTGGTTGCTCCGGCGTTCTCGCACGTGGCGGAGGGTTTGCATCGTCAACTCGGGCGATTCAACAACACCGTCGCACGCCGGTGAAACGCTTTTCCGTCGTCTCCACGTAAATCTGCGCGTCGGACTTGGCTGCCTCGTGAGCATGGCTGCAATCACACATCACAGCCTGTTGCTGCGCACGTTCTAATTGTGTTTCGCCGGAGAGTTCCTTCGCCAGTGCCACCGCCAGTGTAGCCGCGCCTGCCGCGCCGCCAAGCTTGCGGCCGCCTTCTGTCACGGCGTAATCCGGCAGCCAGACAGGTTCGGACTCGTGCAGCACGGCTAGCTTACGACGTGACAACAGACGTATCCACTCCCAAACGCTCATCGCGATAATGATGGAAACGAGGACCAAGAACGCGATGGCGACAAACGCATCGAGGCGAAGGTTGAAAACCTGTTTAGCCAGCGTCGCGACCTCCTTGTTTTTTGCAGCAAGTTCAGCCGCAGGAACGGTAGCCAAGGTTGAACGAATGGCTTCTTGCTTTTCCTGCGCTGCGGCAGCGCCGGAAATGAATCCGATTCTTGGATCGGAATGCCACACCTTTTGAATCCCCGCCGTGAACGTAACTGAGAACAACCAAAAGAGCGGCACCAGCGTTATGATCGCCAGCCACGGCTTCCCTCCCATCGCCGCCCGCCCCTCGCCCCTCGCCTTTAACTGCATCTTCAGGATAATCGTCGTCACCAGACACAGCGCGATGGTTGCGAGCATCTGATTGGCGATGCCGAACAACGGCCAGAGCGAATTGATTCCACCCAGCGGATCGCGCACGCCTTGGATTAGGAACACGCCCCAGCCCGACACCATCAACCCGCTCGCCAGCACGTTTGCAGCGATGGATTTAGTATCGCCGAGTGGTTTCCAGACATTGCCGAGAAAATCTTGCAGGATGTAACGCCCCACGCGCGTTCCGGCATCCAGCGTCGTCAGGATAAATAATGCCTCGAACATGATCGCGAAGTGATACCACAGATCAAGCCATCGATGCCCGACGACCTTGGAAAAAATTTGCGCCATGCCCACCGCCAAGGTTGCCGCACCGCCAGTGCGACCGAACAATGTGTGTTCGCCAACGTCATTCGCGAGCGCGTTCATGTGTTCTACTGTCACGGGAAAGCCAAGCGCAGTGACTTTTGCAGCAGTAGCAGCAGATTCACCCTTCACATTCATGGCGAGATAAACGCCCGGATCCATCGTGCAAGCAGCGATGATCGCCATGATTGCGACGAGTGACTCCAAACACATCGCCCCGTAGCCGATGGGACGCGCGTAACTTTCCCGAGTGATTATTTTTGGCGTCGTGCCGCTGGCGATCAGCGTGTGAAAACCGGAGATCGCCCCACAAGCAATCGTGATGAAGCAGAACGGAAACAACTTCCCGGCCACGACCAAACCCGAGCCATCCACGAACTTCGTGATCGCTGGCATCTGCAAATCTGGCAGCACGAGAAAAATCCCCACCGCGAGTGCGAAGATCGTTCCGAGCTTCATGAACGTGCTGAGGTAATCGCGCGGCGCAAGCAGCAACCATACGGGTAGAACACTTGCCGCCAAGCCGTAGATTATAATCGCCCACGCGAGCGGCACATCTTTCAGCGTGAAAATCTTTGACCAGTCCGCATCTTCATAAATGAGCTTACCCCCTCCCACTGCCAGCAAAAGCAACACAACACCGATTGCCGACGCCTCCATCACTTTGCCGATGCGCCAATATCGCATGTAGCCGCCCATGAACATCGCGATGGGAATCGTCGCGGTCACGGTGAACACGCCCCACGGACTTTCTGCCAGAGCCTTCACCACAACGAGCGCCAGCACCGCGAGCAGAATAATCATGATGGCTAGGATTGCTACCGTGGCGATTGTGCCTGCGGTGGTGTTCAACTCTTCCTTCACCATCTGACCGAGAGATTTTCCGTTTCTTCGCATCGAAGCGAACAGCACCACAAAATCCTGCACCGCGCCGCCAAGCACTACCCCGATGAGAATCCACAGCGTTCCCGGCAGATAACCGAACTGCGCCGCCAGCACAGGCCCTACTAGCGGCCCTGGCCCAGAGATCGCCGCGAAGTGATGCCCGAACACGATCCATTTGTTCGTCTTCACGAAATCCTTGCCGTCGTCGTTTACTTCGCAAGGTGTAGCACGACGGTCGTTCAACATCAGCACTTTTGCTCCGATCCACTTCGAGTAAAACCGATAGCCGATGACATAAGTACAAATCGCCGCGATGAGGATGAACACGGAATTGATGTGTTCGCCCCGATGCATCGAGATAGTGAAGTAGGCCCACGCGCCAAGCAGCGCGATGAGCAACCAAGCCAAGTTCCCAGCGAGTTTTTTCATTCGTTAAAACGGTGTCCGCGTGTTGTAATCAAACCATGAAGCCGTGCCTAGAAAGATTTCAAGATTATAACCCGCAGCTGCAAGCCAAGCCTGCCAGACAAATCGGCCTGTTGTTGTTAATCTCTTGCGCCGCTCCCTGCGCTGGCACAGTTTGGATTCAATGAAGTCGGTAGCGATCATCGGAGCAGGCATCACGGGACTCACCACCGCGTTTTATCTTAAGCGCAAAGGAGTCCCCGTCATGGTTTATGAAAATAGCAATCGCGTCGGAGGCGTGATCCAATCGCTCCGCAAGAACGGCTATCTAGCAGAGTTCGGCCCGAACACCCTGCTCGAAACTTCCCCAAAAATCTCCCAACTCCTCCGCGATTCAGAGTTGCAATCTCGGCGACTTGACACGACTGCTGGGGCAGGCGCGCGGTTCGTCGTGCGTTACAAACGCCCGATCGAGATGCCCGGTTCGCCGTTAGGATTTCTCTCGACCGATCTGTTTTCGTTCAAAGCCAAACTCGCCGTATTGCGCGAACCGTTTATTTCTGCGCGCCGCGATGGCATGGAGGAAAGCATCGGACAATTCGTCGTGCGCCGCTTCAATCAGGAGTTTCTTGACCATGCTATTGACGCACTTGTGTCGGGGATCTACGCGGGCGACCCGAACATGCTTTCCGTCACACATGCGTTTCCGAAATTGAAGGCGTTGGAAGACCACTATGGTTCGATGATCAAAGGACAAATCTTTGGCGCACGCGAGCGAAAGAAGCGCGGTGAAGTGGCAAAAGATCGCGCGCCAAAATTCTCCTTTGACGAAGGCTTGCAGGTGTTGCCAGACACTCTGGCCGCCAAGCTTGGTGACGCGGTGAAGTTGAGCACGCCAGTCACCAAGCTCACTCGCAGCGCGGATGATTGGGTTGTGGCGACATCGTCGGGCGAGGCGCGGCACAGCGCGGTGATTTACTGCGGCACGGCTTTCAAGTTGGCGGAGTTGAAAATTGATGGGATTGATCTCTCTGCGTTCTCTGAGGTTCGTCATCCACCAGTCGCTAGTGTTGTATTGGGTTTCCGACGCGAGGATGTGGCTCATTCGTGCAATGGCTTTGGCATGTTGATCCCAAAGATCGAGGGCTTCAAAAGCCTGGGCACGATTTTCTCCTCGGCGTTGTTTCCCAATCGCGCGCCCGCCGGACACCTAACGCTCACGACCTACGTCGGCGGCGAACGATATCCAGAACTCGCGTCGCTGCCACAGGACAAGCTGGTCTCGCTTGTCTGCGAAGATTTGCGCATTTCGCTTGGCGTGCGCGGTCAACCGACGTTTCAGCACGTGGTTGTTTACCCAAGAGCCATCCCTCAATATAACGTCGGATACGGACGCTTCAAGGAGATATTGACCAAGATCGAAACCGACCAGTCAGGTTTATTTTTCGCCGGGCACTTTCGCGACGGCGTTTCTTTGAGCGACTCCATAGTGTCAGGCATAAACATGGCCGAACGGGTGGAAAAACTTTCCACCTAAACAATCGATGACGTTGTCTTCATCCTGTCGGGTTGGGCATAAATCCGCGTTGACCGTATGGCGGAGTTGTCCTCATCATGTGGATCGCTTTGCGCCTAGGGCGTGGGGCTGGTTGATCTTTTAACTGAAAACGAAACATGAGCCTCGATGCCCTCTATTCTGAACTGACACTCAAACCCAACGCCAAACTTGCGTTGATCGTCCTCGACGGTCTCGGCGATCTGGCAACCAAGGAGCAAAGCTATCTCACGCCGCTCGAAGCCGCTTTCACTCCTAATCTGGACGCGCTCTCCAAAAATTCTGCGCAAGGTCGCATGATTCCCGTCGCACCCGGCATCACACCCGGCAGCGGGCCCGGTCATCTTGGTTTGTTCGGATACGATCCGCTCGAGTTTCAAGTAGGACGAGGCGTCATTGAGGCGCTCGGTCTTGGAGTTGAGCTGAAGGCAGGAGATGTTTGCGCTCGCGCGAACTTCGCCACGCTCGACGCGAAAGGAATCGTCACAGATCGACGGGCAGGTCGCATACCGACCGAGACCTGCGAGAAGCTGGTCGCGTTGTTGTCAGCGAAGATCAAAAAGATTGGCGACACTCAGATCATCATCAAGCCCGGCAAGGAACATCGTTTCGTAGTCGTGTTCCGCGGCAAAGGTCTGGAAGGCCCCCTCACGGATGCCGATCCGAATCGCGAAGGTTACGCCGTGCCGACAGTGAAACCGCGCGACCACAAGAACGCGAAGCAGAAAAAGATGGCGGGACTCATCGCAGATTTTTACAAAGCCGCGTTGCCGATCCTTGCGAAGGAAAAACCGGCGAATGGTTTCCTTATGCGCGGCATCGCACATCAGCCGGAGATTCCGCTGTTTGAGGATCGTTACAAGCTCAAGCCTGCATGCCTAGCGGTTTATCCCATGTATAAAGGCCTCGCGCAACTCGTCGGCATGAAAAAAATCGAAGGCCCGCAGAGCATCGCTGAACAGTTTGAGCGCTACCTGACCGAATATAATAACTACGATTTCTTTTTCATCCACTACAAGTACACAGACAAGGCGGGCGAGGATGGCAACTTTGCCGCCAAGAAAAAAGCGATTGAAGACTTCGATGCGGCATTGCCGATCCTGTTCAAGAAGCGTCCCGATGTCATCGCCATCACCGGCGATCACTCCACACCTTGCGCCATGCACGGTCACTCATGGCATCCGCAACCCGTGTTGCTGAACTCGTCCGTGAGCGGCTCGGACAAGCTGGATCGTTTCACTGAAACGGGCGCGAACAATGGTTCGCTCGGAATTTTCCCGGCAAAGTTCCTCATCCGCCTGATGCAGGCGAACGCGAAAATGTTCGACAAATTCGGAGCGTAAGGTTTGGCCACGGAGCGTGGCTGTGTCTGAAAGACCTGCCGCAGCGCGTGTATGAACTCATTGCGGGTGGATTAGTGGGAAGTGCTGGGGACGGTGCTCCCGCACAAAGCCCCGCTCCGGGAAATTTCACAGTAATGCAAACATTCGCGACTTATCTTTGGATCGCTCTCGGCGGCGCACTTGGCAGCATAGGACGGCATTGGGTTTCAACCCTTGCCGTGGCGCGCTGGGGCAGTGCGTTTCCATGGGGCACATTGCTTATCAATGTGAGCGGTTCGCTGCTCATCGGAGTGGTTGCGGGTTGCAACAGTGGCTGGATGGCTGGCGACAACACTCGAAAGTTTCTCATGGTCGGAATCTGCGGCGGCTTCACAACGTTTTCCGCGTTCAGCCTTCAAACGCTGGAGTTGATCCAGAAGGGCGATATCGCCCGTGCTTCGATAAACATTATCGCATCTGTTGCACTTTGCGTCCTTGCGGTTTGGGTGGGGCATCTTCTCGGAACGAGCCTTTGCAGCCAGAAATAAATTGTCCGGCACGCCAGTTCTCGCCAAGCTGTTGGCTCTATGCAGCAAGTGAACCTCGGAATGATCGGTGGCGGAACAGTCGGCAGTGGCGTGTTCCATGCGTGGCAACAAAATGGTGACCTCATGGCCGCGCGTCTCGGCGTGAAGATCAATTTCCGCAAAATCGCCGTCAAAGCGTTCGACGAACCACGCGCTTACGAAATCCCCCTCACGTTGATGACCACCGATTGGCAGGAAGTCGTCAATGATCCGCAAATTCATGTCGTCATCGAACTCGTCGGCGGCACGGGCATCGCCAAGGTGATGATTCTTGCTGCGCTGGCGCAGGGCAAAACTGTGGTCACGGCGAACAAGGCGTTGATTTCCGCCTGCGGCCCAGAGTTGTTTGCTGCGGCAGCAAAGTCTGGTGCTAATCTTTATTACGAAGCCAGCGTGTGCGGCGGCATCCCCATCATCAAATCATTGCGTGAAGGTTTTGTCTCCAATCAATTCCCCGCCATCTACGGCATCGTCAACGGCACCTGCAATTACATCCTCTCACGCATGAAACAGGAAGGTGCAGACTTCGGTGATGTTTTGGCCGACGCGCAGAAGCAGGGCTACGCCGAGACGCCACCCGATCTCGACATTGACGGCAAAGACGCGCAACACAAAATCGGCATCCTCGCGTCGCTCGCGCACGGCTTCTGGGCGGATCATCACGAGATTCACACGGAAGGCATCCGGGACGTGTCGAAGATTGACATGCAGTTCGCTGAGAAACTTGGCTACACAATCAAACTGCTGGGCATCGCCAAAAAAATTTCCGGCAAGAAACCCGGCGTGCAGGTTTCTGTTTACCCGACTCTCATTCCCAACTCACACGTTCTCGCCAGCGTGAATGGCGTATTCAACGCCTGCTTCGTGCGCGGCGATGTCGTCGGCGACACCTTGTTCTACGGTCGTGGCGCGGGTAAAGATGCCACGGCGAGTGCGGTGTTGAGCGACGTGGCGGATGCAGCGTTGGATTTGAAGCTCGGCGGAAAGGTTCGCGTGGCTCCGTTCAATGCTTGCGCCAAGAAAGGCCGTGTGATGCCGATGGACGAGATTACCTCGCGCTACTATCTGCGCCTGAGCGTGGCGGACAAACCCGGTGTGCTGGCGAAAATTTCTGCCATCCTCGCGTCCGCGAAGATCGGCATCTCGTCTGTCATCCAGCCCGAAGGTCACGCAGGCGACAGCGTGCCGTTGATCCTGATGATCCACGATGCGACCAATGCCGCGATGCAAAAGGCGCTGGCGAAAATCGCAAAACTGCCAGTCATCAAAGGCAAGCCAGTCATGTTCCGGGTGGAGAATTTCGACTAATGTCCTCGCTTTTATTCCATAGCACCAACGGTCAATCACCACCAGTCAACCTACGCAAGGCGTTGTTGCAAGGCCAAGCACCGGATCGCGGCCTTTATTTCCCGAAACAATTTCCGCGCTTCACCTTCAACGAACTCGCCGCATTCTCGCACCTGCCGTATCATGAGATCGCCTTCCGAGTGATGTCCAAATTCACGGACGGCATCGTGCCACCGGAGGAACTCGCGAAGTTCTGCTCGGACGCCTACAACTTTCCCGTTCCGCTCGAAGTCGTGAACTTCCGCACATTCCTGATGCGGCTCGATCAAGGCCCGACGGCGTCTTTCAAAGATTTTGCGGCGCAGATGATGGCGCGGCTGTTCGGCAAGTTTCTCCGCGAAGACGGCAGACAGCTCACCATTCTCACCGCGACGAGTGGTGACACCGGTTCTGCAGTGGCACATGCCTTCCACAAGATTCCCGGCGTGCGGGTCATCGTGCTTTTTCCCGCCACGGAAGTCAGCGAGAGCCAGCGCAAGCTGATGACCACGCTCAAAGACAACATCCGCACCGTGGCCATTGACGGAAAATTTGACGACTGTCAGGCGATGGTGAAGCAAGCCTTCGCAGATCCAGCGTTGAAACACATCCCGCTTTCATCTGCCAACTCCATCAACATCGGGCGTTTGTTGCCACAGAGCGTTTATTATTTCTTCGCAGCGTCGCGCGTGGCGCAGGCGGGCGAGCCGGTCGTGTTCTGTGTGCCCAGCGGAAACTTCGGCGACATGATGGGTGCGATCGTCGCGCGCGAAATGGGATTGCCCGTAAGAAAGATCGTCGCGGCTGTGAACGACAATGATGCGTTCCCGAAATTCCTCGCGAGCGGGAGTTACCAGAAGATTTCTCCGTCCCGCAATTCACTTTCCAACGCGATGAACGTTGGTCATCCAAGCAATCTCGCGCGACTCGTCTCCGTCTATGGCGGGCAGATGGACGAGACCGGCAAATTGAATCAGATGCCCGACCTTCCTGCGATGCGGCGTGATATTTTCTCGTCCTCTATCACTGATGAACGCACGGTGGCTGGAGTCCGTGATTTCTGGAATCAGTTCCAGCTTCTGCTCGAACCGCACGGCGCCGTCGCGTGGCAGGGATTGCAGGATTGGACCGCGCAAGAACCGCTCGGCAACACACCCGCAGTCATCGTCGAGACTGCGAACCCCGCGAAGTTCCCTGTCGAAGTGCAAAAAGTCGTCGGTTGGGAGCCGGACGTGCCAGCGAACATGCTCGCGTCACTGAAGCTACCCGAAGACTATGACCGCATGGGTACGGCCTACGACCAGTTCCGGAATTATCTGCTCGCGAAGTGCGCGTGAGTTTCCGCAGGTTTTGACCTCATTTGATTGCGGGTCGGCAAGAAGTTTTCGCAATACACCGAAAGCATCGTCAGGGGTCAGGCTTTCCAATTCGCGAACGAGGCGGGAGGTGATGACGCCTGCACCAGCACGGATGACAGGCAAGCCATCAGCGGCAGTCATCACCGCGGCTTTGCTTGCGGACACTGGGTAATCGTTCTCGACAACGTAATGCACGACTTGCACCCGTTCGGTTGGAGACAGGTGTTTGATCTGGTCAATGACTTCTCTCGCGCTCATGGCAGCAATTATCCATCAAGCTGCGCATTGGGCGAGCGGGTGTTTTTGGCGTTTTTTCAAGCGTGGGTGAAGAATATCGTCTCGCCCAACGTGGTGCTCGATAAACTGCGGCGAACACTCGAAAGCGGTCTGACCGGGCTGACGGTGGAGTTCGAGAGAGTTAAATTTTGGAAGCCGCATCCGATGGGAATCATTGTATTCATCCTAATTCTGCTCGGGGTGAATTGGTTGGTTGCTTTTGTCCTGACTAGATTCATTCGCTCGACAGGACTTGCAATTGTTGCGTGTGCAATCATCACTATCATACTTTTTTATTATGGGGAATGATCGCGGCAACGAATGCAAGGAGAGAGGATGTTCATGAAGTTTTTCTGGCTATGTATATCATGATACTTTTCGTAGTGCCGGGGGTGATGGGAACATCGGTCGGTTTTGTGTTTCTTTGCAAACGAACCCGGGAAAAAGAAAACGGCGACCCGTTGCCGGATCGCCGTTCGTGAATTCTTATTTAAGGCTTACAAACCCTTCTTGAGCATGAGCTTGATCAAGTCGCCCACGCGGTTGCTGTAGCCCCACTCGTTGTCATACCAGCTTACGAGCTTGAAGAAGCGCTTGTTCAGTTCGATACCCGAACCGGCGTCGAAGATGGACGAGGATTTGCAATGGATGAAATCCGTGCTGACCACTTCGTCGGACGTCCATTCGAGGATGCCCTTGAGATAAGTTTCGCTGGCTTTCTTCATCGCGGCGGAAATTTCCGCGTAGCTGGTGTCCTTCGTGGTCTTGACCGTGAGGTCCACGCAGGAAACCGTCGGCGTTGGCACGCGGAACGCCATGCCGGTGAGCTTGCCCTTTACTTCGGGGCAAACGAGCGCGACAGCTTTGGCGGCGCCAGTGGTGGAGGGGATGATGTTCTGCGCGGCAGTGCGGCCACCTTTCCAATCCTTCTTGCTCGGGCCGTCCACCGTTTTCTGCGTGGCGGTGTAAGCATGGATGGTGGTCATCAAACCTTCCTCGATGCCGAAACCTTCCTTAAGCAGCACGTGCACGAGCGGGGCAAGGCAGTTCGTGGTGCAGGACGCGTTGGAAACGATGTGATGTTTCGTGCCGTCATATTTCTCGTCGTTCACGCCCATGACGACCGTGATGTCTTCATTCTTTGCGGGAGCGGAAATGATGACCTTCTTCGCGCCGGCGGTGATGTGGCCGTAGGCAGATCTAGGATTGGTCTTGTCAGCGTCGGTGAAGAGGCCGGTGGATTCGATGACGATGTCGACGCCGAGGGCTTTCCAGGGCAATTCAGCCGGAGTGCGGGCGCTAACGACGAGGATGTCCTTGCCGTTCACCACGAGCACGTCATCTTCCGCTTTGTCAGCGGCAGACTTCTTGGAGCTGACCGTGCCAGCAAAGCGACCCTGAGTGGAGTCGTATTTGACGAGGTAAGCGAGGTTGTCGGCGGGAACGATATCCCCGACCGCGACGACTTCAATTTCTTTGCCCACGAGACCTTGTTCGACCAACGCCCGGAAAACCAGGCGGCCAATACGGCCGAACCCATTGATTGCAACTTTCACTGCCATAATTTCGATTTCAGTTCAGGTTTAAGAAGTAAACGAGCGCAGATGATAACTGGCGAGGGCGCCCGGTCAACGCGGAATCTTGGTGTGTCAAACGACTGGTCGACTTTGATGCATCCCTCAGAACATCTTCCAAAGAAACATCCGCTCCTGACCGGTGCGATTCGGATATGAGCACGGCACCCATTCGCGGATCAACTCGAAGTGCGGGGAGAATCTTTGCCAGATTTCATCGCGCGTCGTGCCGAAGGGCGGGCCGTCCGTGTCAGGGATCAGATAATTCACGGCGAGGTAATGGCCACCTGGTTTCAACCAGCGACACGCGGCGCGAACATAGGCATCGCGCTGGTCAGGTTGAATGGCGCAAAACAGCGTGTGCTCGAACAACCAGTCGAATTGGAATGGGGGTTCGTCTCGCAGAAAATCGGCGACGCGAAACTCCGCTTGCCAGCCATTTGCTAAGGCACGCTCACGACTGAGTTGAACAGCACTGGGAGCGAGGTCGTAGCCGTAAACGCGAAAGCCAGCCTTGGCCCACTCGCCTGCGTCATGACCAGTTCCGCCGCCGGGAACACAGACAGTATCGCCGGTCAGATCACGATTGGACGCGAGGAAGCCCACTAGGCCAGGCGACGGAGCGCCCTTTTCCCACGGCGTGTCGAGGGTTTGATAGCGGGTTTCCCAGTAGGATTGGCTCATTGAATCTGTCCGTCCACGAGTTGGATCACTTTAGGCGCGCGAGCAGCGACGGCAGCATCGTGCGTGGCGATGATGAGCGTGGTGTTCTTTTCGGCCCGCAAGCTGACAAGCAGATCAACAATCTCATTGCCTGTGTGCGAATCTAGATTCCCAGTAGGCTCATCAGCGAGAATCAACTCCGGCTCGTTCATCAGGGCGCGGGCGATGGCCACGCGTTGTTGTTCGCCACCGGAAAGTTCATAAGGTTTGTGATCCATACGCGCGCCAAGACCGACACGCGCTAGCAATTCGCGTCCGCGTTTTTCGGCGATGTGAGCAGGCTTGCGCAACATGCGAGCCGGGAGGCAGACGTTCTCCAACGCGTCGAGTTCCGGCAGCAGATGATAGGACTGAAAGATGAATCCGACTTTGGTGTTCCTCAGGATCGCAACATCCTGCTCAGAAAGTTGCGAGAGATTGCGACCCGCGAAATGGATTTCGCCGGAGTTAGGCGAGTCCAATCCGCCGAAGAGATGCAGCAACGTGCTTTTGCCCGCGCCGGATGCGCCGCGTAACGCCAGAAAATCTCCGCGCGCGACACTCAACGAAATCCTACGCAAGACTTCAAGCGAGCGTTTGCCCATCGCGTAGGACTTGGAGACGTTTTGGGCGGAGAGCAGAATGTCACTCATGGCGCAATGCCTCCACTGGATTCAACTTACTGGCGTGTCGCGCAGGAAATGCCGCTGCGAGCAGGCAGATGACCAGCGACCCCCCCCCGATGATGAGCAAGTCGGACGGGATGATGAGCGCGGGCAGTTGGGTGAATTGATAAATCTCGGCGGGGAAAAGCTGCGCGCCAGTCGCGCTCCGCATAAAGCCGAGGAATTTATTGCGATACGAAACTGCGAGCAGACCGAGGCCGAAGCCCGCCAGGATTCCCAGCACGCTGACAATCAGACTTTGCGCGAGGAACACACGCATGATCTGGCCGTTGGTTGCGCCGATGGCTTTCATCAGCCCGATCTCTCGCGTCTTCATCATGATGAACGTGATGAGCGTGCAGGTAATGCCAAATGCCGCGACAAGCACAATGAAGAACAGGATGTAGAGCATCATGTTTTTTTCCACTACCACTGCCTGCATCATCGGACTGTCCTGCAACCATGTGGTTACGGCAAAATCGCCTCCGAGCGCCCGTTCTAGTTCACCAGCCACGCGCCCGGCTTGATACGGATCACGAATAGCAACGGTTAGTCCATGGATTTCATCGCTGTCTTCCAAGCCGAACATCGTCTGCGCGCGTTCGAGTGACATAATGACATATTGAGAATTGAACTCGTCAAGACCGGCGTCGAACACGCCGCGCACTTCAAACTCGTCTGGGGGAATCTGCTTCTCGCCTTCTTTTCCAACACTCGCTCGCATCTTGCGGAGATGGCGTTCGGAAAGGATTGAGACGCGGTCGCCGATGTGAAGCTCCATCGCGTAAGCCATTTTCTCGCCGATCAACAAACCTCGTCCGCTCAAGTCCAATTTGCCACTGACGATATTGCTGGCGAGTTGACTGACGCTTGATTCGGCAACTGGATCAATGCCGCGAACCATTGGCGCGCGGAGCAACGCCTGCCCGTTGGTGGGTTGAGTTTCGAGCAACACTTGGTTAATTACGTTTGGCGAAACGCCTGTCACATTTTTGTTCGAGGCGACAATGCGTATCACGCTGGCGTAATCCGGCATCGTACAATCTCTTCGCACCCCGTCGTTGCCGAATTCGTATTTCACCACGCGCAGATGCGCGGTGAATCCAAATACCTTTTCGCGAAGCTCGGCGTCGAATCCGCTCATCACGCTGATGACGATGATGAGCACGGCCACGCCCAGCATGACGCCCATGATGGAGATGAGAGTGATGATCGAAACAAAAGACCGCTTGGGCCGCAGGTAACGCAGCGCGAGCAAGAGTTCAAACGGAAGTTTCGACATGCGCGGCAGGCTAGACATCGCTTGCGCTAGTGTCAACGGATGGACTGGGTCAG
>WBXK01000030.1 GCA_008933055.1 Verrucomicrobiota bacterium
AGAAACGGACGATCCACAATCATCTCAAAGGGCTTTGGTGGATTTATATCAACTGGGCACGGGGCGGTATCAGTCAGTATCGTCACCGCGGCCGCTTCGGTGCCCTTTTCATTTACCTCCACAAATGTCTTCTGCTTCGCTCCTCTGATCATAACTGGCTCTTTGCTCAGTGCGGAGAAGTCCGCTCCGAGTTCGAATGCACTTTTAATCCCCAAAGCTTGCAATGATGGTTTCAATTCTACTCCATACTCAAATTTAAAACGCGGCAAGGTGATTGACCCATACAGATATTTGAATCCAGGGACGGTGATGCGTCGCCAGTTGTCTCCATTCATAATTGCTAGCAGCTTTTCCGGGCTGGAATCTTTATCCGGCAGGAAAATATACATACCGAGATTCCTTCCTTCGTAGGGCAGCCGTACCGCTTGGTATCCCGTCCCGCGTCGATATGAAAAACTCCCGTCCTGAAACATCATCGGTAATTTTTTCACCGGAGCATGGCGCAAATAAAACTCCTTATCCTTCGTCGCACTCAACTCAAACGGAGTTTCCCACTGTCCTTTGAAGTAAACCGCATTAGCGAGGTAAAGCTTCGTCATCCGATCAATCGGGCGGTCCAGCATACTGGTAATCTTGCCGCGCGTTTTTTCCTTTACCCAATCGTTGATGATTCCAACCGTCGCGGGACTATCAAAATCCAAACCCTCTACCGTGGCCTGATAAAATCCTTTGTTGCACGCGATGAACTCCGGCTTCACCGAGATTCCTTCGCGATACCACATGGCGTTCGCCGTATTTAGCACTAGATTTGTCGTCTGTGATTCAATTTTGCGCCTTAGCTCCTGATTCGCCTCGTTCTGAGACAGTTGACTCAGACCCGCCAGACCCAACGCCTGCCGCATTTCATCCTTTGTTTGTCCTCGTGCGCCATTGTCCACCATCTGGAAAATCGTGGAAACGCTGTAAGGCGAGATGAAGATGTTTGTCTCCGGCTGCGCCTTGAAAATTTCTTTAACCAGTTTGAAGGCAAAGTCCGTGTTGGCATCGGCGAGCTTTTGTTGGTTGGGTGGTAGTGCGGCAACGACCGCCAGCGTCATCAGCCAACAGAAGGCGATCGCAGTGATCAAAGAAACTGACCGGGCTATAGAGGATGAGCTTTTCATAAATGTCGCAGGGCTTTGTTAGGAACAGCTTCCTGATGCGGGACAGGCTTGTAAAGGGGGAAAGGTCCTGTGATCCATTTACTGGTTGCTGCTTAATGTTTATTTCCATTTGGCCGATACACCCTCAACGGCCTCACAATGGCCGAGCTTGCTTATGAAACAAATATTTTGTGTTGTCATCTTGACCCTTGGGGTGGGCTGCATCACGGCGAATAGTTCTGCGGCCGCTGGATCCGAAAAACTCACGCGGATGTTGCAGGTGAGCACCCTCTCGTTGCTCAAGGAAGGCAATGTCCGGTTCGTGGAAGGTAAGTCGATTCACCCAAACCAAGAGATTTCACGCCGCGCGGAACTCGCTGCTGCGGGTCAAGAGCCAAGCGCGACAATTCTCGCGTGTTCGGATTCTCGCGAGCCCGTGGAGTTGATCTTTGATCGCGGTGCTGGAGATCTCTTCGTCGTGCGCGTAGAAGGAAACGTCGCAGGCTTGAGCGAGCTCGCGACGATGGAATACGGCGTGGTCCATCTTGGCACGCCGTTATTGATTGTGATGGGGCATTCAGAGTGCGGTGCGGTGACCGCTGCCGTAAAAGGTGCGGAACTGCGCGGCCATCTGCCATCGCTGATTTCTTTGATCAAACCTGCTGCTGAAAAAGCGAAAAATAGGGGGACGGAGGAGGAATGTGTGCCGCGCGCCATTGAATTGAATGTCTGGCAGCAGGTTGAAAATATTTTTGCCAAGAGCGCTCTTATTCGTGAGTTTGCCGCTGCCGGAAAAGTACAGATCGTCGGCGCGGTTTATGACATCGCCACGGGCAAGGTGCAATGGCTGGGGCAGCATCCTGAGATTGATCGGTTGCTTGCGGATGCGAAGACGGAAACCAAGTCTCACGAAGAATCCGAAGCGCGCGTTTCTAATCCTCAGGCTTCTGAGCCGGTGAAATCATCAGCGCCAGCCAATGCTGAAGCTGATGTTTCTCAGACTCCAACTCACGCCGAACCCGCTCATGCTCAAGCTCAGTATCCGTCAGCGCACATAGAGGCAGTTCGCGCTGTAAAAACTGAGGAAGCCGAAGCTGCACTAGGCCACGCTCCAATCCAGACCGCGGCAGCGCATAAGGCTTCGCCGCATTGAAATGTAGTGCGCACGTCCTCGGGTGCAGCAGTGATGGAAAAGGCATCGTTCGTTCTCCGACTTGTCGCGCGCCAAGGTTTAACCTAACGTTCAGACCGTGCAGTCCAACATCATCACTGTCATCCCCGTCTACAACGGCGAGCGTTTCCTATTGCGTACATTACAATCCGTAGCCTCGCAGACCGTGCGCCCTGACCGGCTTGTGATTCTCGACAACTGTTCCACCGATACATCGGAGAAGATCGTGCGCGAGTTTCAAGGGATGAAATGCGAACTCATCCGCAACGAAAAGAATCTTGGATTGTTCGGCAATATGAATCGCTCGTTGGAGTTCGCAGAGCAGACGCGTTATCTCCACATCCTATGCGCAGACGATCTCATTACGCCGAAATTTTTCGAGACCCTTGTGCCCACGCTTGAAAGTTGCAAGGGCTATGGGATGGGGTTCTGTTTGGATGAGCGAATTGATGAGAACGATGAGTATCTGAGCATGTCCGGGCAGATCACCGGCACGGCGGATATGATTCCTGCTGCGACTTATCTCGCGCAGAAGGGCGAGATCGCAAACCAAGCACTCGGCGGCACGATCTACAAATCGAATTTCAAGAAGCTGCCTTGTCAGTTCCGCACGGATATGCCGATTCTGGCTGACGTAGTGTTTTACGCGCAGTTCGGCAAGGACTGCGAGCGCATCATCAAGGTCAACGACACGCTAACCAAGTATCGCTGGCATGGCACGAACCAAAGTTGTGAATTGATGCCCGGGATTCAACAACTCGTGCTGGATGAATGGAAGACGATGCAACTTATCGAGGAGATGCGCGGTGGAAGTAGTTTCGTGCGGGCCTGCAAACTCAAAGGACTTTTCGGAGTGCGCTCCGGCATCAAGGCTCGGCGCGTCCGGCAACTTGGCAACGTGAAGTATTCGCGCCAGATCGTGGCGGCGGGGCGTAATATTTCCGGGTTACCTCTGTGGTTCGCTGCGCAATGCGTTGTTCACGCCCGGGAACTAGTCGTTTACGGAATTATGCGCCGTCGTCGGCAGCCGCAGAATGTATTTGGATGAAAGCCAACGAGATCAAGACGCGTCCTGTGCCGAACTGTTATCTCTGCGGAAGCGCAGGGGAGGTTCTCTACTCGAATATGCGCGACCGAAATTACTCGGCGCCCGGCGAGTGGAGCGAGCGACGTTGCAGCAAACCCAGCTGCCGCCTGATCTGGCTCGATCCTCAACCTGTCGAGGACGACATCGGCAAGGCTTATCAGACTTACTACACGCACAATCAACCTGCGCCCGCGCCGAGTTTTGTTCGCGATGCTGTTTATGGCGTCTGGCGTAGTTATCTGGGTGTCCGGCTGGGTTACTCGATCGGCGTCGGCCCTGCATGGCGAACTTTCTTTGCGCCGTTGGCGTTGTTACATCCCGGCGGTGTGGATGAATTGGATTCCGCCGCAATGTATCTGCGGGCTCCGACTACGGGCGGTAAGGTTTTGGACGTGGGTTGCGGTAGCGGTGTTGTTCTAGCGCGGATGCAAGAACTCGGCTGGGATGTGGATGGCGTGGAGGTAGATCCCGGCGGCGTGGCAGCGGCTCGCGCTCGCGGAGTCCGTGTGCAACAAGGTTCACTCACTGACGCAAAATTTCCGGACAATCACTTCGATGCCGTTCACTCCGCGCATGTCATCGAACACGTCTATGATCCAGTCGCGTTGTTGAAAGAATGTTTCCGCGTGCTTAAACCCGGTGGCAAACTTGTCCTCCTCACGCCGAACACCCTGAGCCTCGGCCACAGACATTATGGCGAGGCGTGGTTGAATCTCGATCCGCCGCGCCATATCATGTTGTTCAACATACAAAACCTTCGCGCGGCAGCTGAGAAGCAGGGCTTTGTGGTGCAGCGATTAGATTCCACGGTCCGCTCAGCATGGGTGTATGGCACGTTGAGCCGGTTGATTCAGAAAACAGGTCGCGCAGAAATGTCTGAACTCGGCAGACCATCTAATCTAATCCACGGTGTAATCTTTCAACTCCGCGAGCGCATAGTGCGCTGGTTCAAGCAAGATGCAGGGGACGAGTTGCTGTTGATCGCTACAAAGCAGAGGTGAAACTTCACGATGCTCGATGCCAACCTCTCGCACTGCAGTGTTGCCAGCCTTTCAGTGCGCGCCTAACTGCAGCCGCGCATCGCCTTCGAGAATCGTCTTGAGATTCGGCCAGTTCGCCTCGTTCATCGCGTTGAAGGCGTTGAGATAAACCGCTACTGCTTCCGCCGGATGCTTCGCGAGCAATGTGTCCACGGCAATCTTCAGTTTTGGGTCGCTCACGGCCTTTGGTAAATCTTCCACCACGCCTTCTTCGTTCGGGATTTCGAGAGCTTGGAGAAAGTCGATCAGCATGGCTTTATGTTTTTTTACGAGCCAAGTGCGGAGCAGTGTTGCAGCAGCCACATCGCCGTTTGGACGCGCCAAAGCGGAGAGAATTGTGGCGTTGCGTTCTGGACGCGCCTGACGCTCCAAAAACACAGGGCGAAGTTTCTTCGCCTCGGCCACGGCTTGAAGCACGGCGCGGTAGGTGGGTTTTTCTGACTCAAAGGTGAAATTAAGAATCTCATTCGCCAGCGTGGGCGACATGAAGCCGAATAGTTCGTGTGACTTTAGCATCGTTAGTTCACTCAAAGTCTAAAGTCCAAAGTCTCCGGTCAAGGCGGAACTCTCGTGCCGTCGTGTGTTCTATCACCGTTGTCTCGTTTTAGAACGTGCTATCTCCATCTCTTTGCGGTTACCATAAACCAATGTCATTTCGCGAACTTGGCCTCGACGCAAAAATTCTCCAAGCAGTTCAGGAAGCCGGCTACACCGAGCCGACGCCCATTCAGACTGCCGCCATTCCGCCAATCATCGCAGGTCACGATCTGATTGGCATCGCCCAAACAGGTACTGGCAAAACGGCTGCGTTCACACTGCCGATGCTGACCAAACTTGCCTCGCAACCCAGTGGACAACGCAACAGCACACGGGTGCTAATCATTGCCCCCACACGCGAGCTTGTTGTGCAGATTGATGAAAACGTCCGAGCCTACGGCAAGCATCTTCATCTCACTGTCGCGACCGTATTTGGCGGGGTTGGGGAACATCCGCAAATCCGTGCGCTCAACTCCAACACGGATGTGATCATCGCCTGTCCAGGAAGATTGATTGATCTGATGAACCGTCGAAACGGCAACTTCTCCGGCCTGCAATACCTCGTCCTTGACGAAGCCGACCGAATGCTCGACATGGGTTTTCTTCCTTCCATCCGACAAATCGTCCGGCAGATGCCGCAGAAGCGTCAGACGCTCATGTTCTCCGCGACGCTGTCCAAAGAGATCGAACAACTCACGCATGAGTTCCAACGCTCGCCCAAAATCGTTCAGATCGGACGACGCGCCAATCCTGCCGAGACTGTGACGCAACTCGTCTATGAAGTGCCAAAGCATTTGAAGCCCGCGTTGCTCACACATCTGTTGCGCGATCCGCAGATGAATATGGTGCTGGTCTTCTCGCGCATGAAACACAGCGCGGATCGCATCGCACGCAATTTGGAATTAAAGGGGATAAAGACGGCTACACTGCATTCCAACCGTTCGCAAAACCAGCGGTTGAAAGCATTGAAAGATTTCAAGTCTGGCGCAGTGCGTGTGCTTGTCGCCACGGACATCGCCGCGCGCGGCATTGATGTAGACGGCATCTCTCATGTCATAAACTACGATTTTCCGATGCACGTCGAGGATTACGTCCACCGCATCGGCCGCACCGGGCGCGCCAACGCCATTGGCGACGCCATCAGCTTCGTAACAAATGAAGATCACGGCGAACTCCGTGCGCTCGAACGCTTCATCGGGCGTGGCATCGTTCGCAAACGTGCTGAGGGATTTGACTACAACGCCTCTGGCCCTGCGCAGACGGAAAGCAGCCGGGATGATGAACGTCGTCCTCGGCAACAGCGCCCCCCGCCTCGTGGTCACGGTCAGAGTCATGGAAATTCTCCGCAGCCGCGCCCGGCGACAGGCGGTGGCGCACGTCCCGTGGGTCAAAGCAGTTCCGCGGGTCGCTCATACGGCCAGAGAAGCTTCCGGCCACGATGACGCTGTTTTAGATTTTTCCCAACAAATCTAGATGTAAGCGACGCAACCGTGACCGACATTAAAAGCAATTCAAGGGAATTGTCCTCCAATTAGGTTGAAAAACTACTGGATGAGCTGAAAGTCAGGTTTGAGAAACACATAAATCGTCATGAAAGTCTAGATTCGGCCAAGGTGTAAGCCATTCCGGACAAACTGTGGTCACTAAACGAAATGGAACGCACCGGCGGTGAATCAGATGTGGTGCGGCTTGATAAAAAGTCGGGCGAATTCATCTTCGTGGATTACCCCCGGGAAAATCCCATGAGCCGCCATGGCGTTTGTTATTACCGCGAATGATGGTTATTGCGGAAGGATGCTGGCTCTAAACCTACGGCCATGGATAATGCAGAAGCCCTAGGTGTCCAGCTTTTAACAGAGGAGCAATATCCGGAATATCAGCTGCGGGGGGAGTTTGATTTGAAGGCATCGTGTTGGGTGAAGACGTCAGCCGGTGTTCAGGGGCTTCGCGGAGCGCTCTGCGGTGGACGTCGCCACCAGCAAGTGTGTTTTTTTGGGGGCAACAGATCACAGTCGTATTTTGCTATCAGAGGACTTCGTGCTGGGATTAGGTCTGACTTCCAAGCCGTTGTCGTGAGAAGTTTTTGGAATCCACAGATTGAAAAATCCGACCGCGATTGAGCCTCTGAGGGTTCGTACGTCAATTCAATACGTTTTTGACACAGGCATTTCTTGACCTTTGGCGGTAAATCCGCATCCTGCTTAGCCCGGCTTAACCCGTCGCAGCGCAACCGCTGGCTTTCGGCCAGTGTTTCCAGGTAGGAAAATTAACGCGTCTGTTACCATTTAAATTATGGGTGATCCGGTCATTTACGATATGCAGCACATTCGAAACATAGCGATCATCGCGCACGTTGACCACGGCAAGACCACTCTCGTGGACTGTCTTCTCAAACAATCCGGCACCTTCCGCGCCAATCAACACGAATCTTCCGAGGTTCGCCTGATGGATTCAATGGACCTGGAAAAAGAAAAGGGCATCACCATTCGCGCTAAGAACGCCGCGTTCAAATACAAGAATTACCACATCAACATCGTTGATACTCCCGGTCACGCCGATTTCGGCGGTGAGGTGGAGCGGATCATGAATATGATCGACGGCGTGCTGCTGGTCGTGGATTCAGCTGAAGGTCCGCAGGCGCAGACACGTTTTGTGCTCCGAAAGGCTCTCGAAGCCGGGGCGAAACCCATCGTGGTCATCAACAAGATTGACCGCGAGAATGCGAATCCTAAGAAGGTGCTCGATCAGGTGTTCGAGTTGTTCATGTCTCTAAATGCGACGGATGAACAGTTAGATTTCCCCTTCATCTATTGTTCAGCGAAGGAAGGTTACGCGAAATTGGAGCTCGATCACATCAGTGGCACGATGGAGCCCTTGTTCGACGCGATCGTGAAACATATCCCGCCCCCGCGCGCTAAGGCTGGCGATGGCTTTCAGTTGCTCGTAGCGAACTTGGATTATAGCGAATACCTCGGTCGTATCGCTTTCGGCAAAATTTACGAAGGCAAAGTGAAAGTCGGCGATCCCGCGATCTGCCGTCATGGCACGGGCAAGATCGCCAAGGGGAAAGTCACCATGCTTTATCATTTCGAGGGCATGAAGCGGATTGAAATTCAGGAAGCGCATGCTGGCGACATCGTTGGCATCACGGGCTTTGAAGAGGTTTTCATTGGTGAATCCATCACTGACAGTGAAGCACGCCCGGCGTTGCCTTACATTCCGATTGATCCGCCGACGATTCAGATGGAGTTCGCCGTTAACGACGGCCCTCTCGCGGGCAAGGACGGCAAGCTCGTCACTGCGCGCCACATTTGGGACCGCTTGGTGAAGGAAATCCGCACGAACGTCGCCCTTCGCATCGCGCAGACGAGCGACCCGAAAATTTTCGCGGTCAGCGGTCGTGGCGAAATGCAGATCGCAATTCTCGTCGAGCAGATGCGCCGCGAGGGTCACGAAGTTTTGGTGTCGCGTCCCGAGGTTCTTTGGAAAAAAGACGCAGCCACAGGTAATGCGCTGGAGCCGATTGAAAAGTTGTTCGTTGAAGTTCCGAGTGAAAACCTCGGCACGATCATGGAAAATCTTTCTGGTCGTAAAGCGCAAATCACCAACATGAATCACGTCGGTAATCAGGTTTCCGTAGAGGCCCTCGTGCCGATGCGCGGATTGATCGGGTTTGAAACCGACCTCGTCAACTCGACGAAGGGTATGGGCGTGATGAGCCACTTGTTTCACGAATACGGGGAGGATCGCGGTGAGATCGCTGCACGTAAGAACGGCTCGCTTGTCAGCATGGACGGCGGCGAAGCGACTAGCTATGCGTTGAACATGGTGCAAGAGCGTGGACGCTTGATGATCCAGCCGGGCGATGAAGTTTACGTCGGTATGATCGTGGGCGAAAACGCCCGAGAGAACGATATACCCGTGAATCCAGTGAAGGAAAAACGCCTCACCAACATGCGTTCTCAGGGCGACGGCAAGGGTATCGCTCTATCGCCCCCGCTCAAGCTCTCTCTAGAACGTGCACTTGAATACATTGATGTAGACGAGTACGTTGAAGCGACGCCAAAGAATCTGCGGTTGCGCAAGAAGGTGCTCGACGAGAATCAGCGCAAGCGTTCCGAGAAGAGCCGCGCTATTAAGTACGTCGAAGAATAAAATCACCTCAGGAAACTGAGTTAATAAAAGCCGAACCAGAGTAAACTGGTTCGGCTTTTTGCATGAATGTCCTGGGAAATGTCGCCTGACTAGTGATGCTAAAAACTTTATAGCCGCCATTCAGGCGGTTGGAATACACTGCGCTGCCATGACGAAGTATTCACAAGCGGAACAAACGACAGGGCAGGGCGGATTACAGTTGCTCAGAATTCAAACTCCGTGGAGCGTGGCCGAGATTTATCTTCAAGGTGCAACGGTGACGCATTTCCAAAAAAATGGAGAGGTGCCATTGCTGTTCTTAAGCGCGATGAGTCGGTTCGAAAAAGACGCGCCGATTCGTGGCGGCATTCCTGTGATTTTCCCGTGGTTCGGAAAACCCGAGGACAAGCCTAATCAGCATGGATTCGTTCGTGCGCGCGTCTGGGAAGTAGCAGGGACGAAGACAAACGCCGATGGTAGCCTAGAGGCGCGATTCAAACTGCCGTCGTGTGTAGAGTTGCCCTCCATCGGAGTGGATTACGTCGTGACGGTGGGCGTGACGTTGACGGCGGAGTTGATCGTGACAAACGGTTCTGCCAGCGAGTTTGTTTACGAGAATTGTCTGCACACATATTTCACCATTGGCGATATTAATCAGACGAGCGTGGCTGGATTACAGGGTGTGGAATATCTGGATGCGGTGGACAAGTTCGCGCGCAAGATGGAGCAGGGTGATGCCATCCGTTTCAAGGGTGAGACAGATCGGGTTTATTTAAACACGCCTCATACAACGGAAATCCGGGATGCTTCCTTGCGCCGTGTCATCCGTGTAGAGAAGGACAATTCCGTTTCAACCGTGGTGTGGAATCCTTGGAGCGAGAAGGCGAAGCGAATGCTGGATTACGGCGATCAAGAATATCTGCGCATGGTTTGCGTTGAGTCCGGCAACGTTCGTGCAGAAGCGATCAAGCTTTTGCCGGGCGGTGTAGCGACGTTGAAGGTTAAGCTGAGTAGCTTGGCGCTTTTATAGTCGTATAGTCAGGCTTTAGGCTGCGACTTGTCTTTCAACGGGGTGAAGTTTCCCTCCTCGCAACATGCGACGAATCCTTCCGTTACCGATTTCAATTCCTCCCAGCGCGCACGGATCTGTTTCGCTTCTTTGTGCGTGATGTGGTTATCCGCAGCAGTCAAAGCGATCACGGAAAGCAGGTCGGCAAACTCTTGGACGATTTCGTTGGTGGCGGGGATGAGATATTCCGGATGCGGTTTGTTCGTCTTGGGATTCAGGATGAAGAAACCTCCGGCCCGTTCGCATATCCATTGCACGAGGCGGCGGTCCTGAGTGCTGCGGATCAATTGCTCGATGCGATCCAGCGGATTGACAGCACCGCTGCCCTCGCCGTCGTCCGACTCGGCCCATTTGTAGATCATGGATTGCGAGAGATTTAAATCGGATGCTATTTGCTTAACGCTGGTCTTCTGGATGACTTCGCGCAGGAGTTCGTGAGAATGCATGTGTGAACGATGGGAAACGCGGAGTGAAATTTCAATAGGGAAGACTGACCAATAGTGTCGGGCGCTAATTGTTCGGTGAATGAAGCTTGGCTACCCCAGCCCTGTATCGTATGCGTTCGTGGGTCTCTGATAGCCGCACGCTGTGAATCATTAATTGAAGGCTCACCGTGGTGCGTAATTGCAGGTAACGCTATCGTTGTATGCCAAGCATCGGACTCATCAAAAAAGCTCTGGCAGGACAACGGAAGTGCCCGACAATTTTTTTCTATTGGCAGATGTCGCGCCACCCAGCATCGATACAATTGGATTTGGATTAAGCATGAGGGCGGATCATTGGATATATTATCCGCGCAACGTTCGTCCTGATGGCGGTGGCACAATGATTACGCGTGGGGAGTTTCTACCTAGCAATCAAGAGTTTATTTGGTTTCTCTAGGGCTCGACGCTTGCGAAATAAATTGAATGCAATCGTATTTGTTAGGGTTGCTAGACTGCTTCGAGCGCAATGCAGGGAGGGTAGTGATCCGTCAGATCATTTCTCCGCGAGGGCAGATTCGATAGCCTTGGTCAACTCTTCCGATCCCGGCGCGACCTTGGAGTCAAAGCGCTTGATGATCTTCCCGTCTTTGCCTAGGAGGAACTTATTGAAGTTCCATTTGATGTCGCCGGGGAAAGGCGAGTCTTTACCAGCCAGCGCGACATAGAGCGCATGGCGGTTTGCGCCGTTGACTTCGATCTTATCGAACAAGGGAAACGTAACACTGTAGTTGCTGGAGCAGAACTGTTTGATGTCCTCATTTGTGCCGGGTTCTTGTGCGCCAAATTGATTACACGGAAAACCTAGAACAACGAATCCTTGGGACTTGTATTTCTGGAATGTGGCTTCGAGTCCAGTGTATTGCTTGGTGTAGCCGCAATGGGACGCTACGTTGACGATGAGTACGGCTTTGCCTTTGTAAGCGGCGAGTGTGGTGGGCTTGCCGTCGATATCTGTAAGCTTAGTATCGTAGAGGGATTCAGCTGAAGCGACAATGGCGGTCATGGCGATTAGTGAGGCAATTAATTGTTTTATTTTCATGGCGTTTTTCAAAGTTGTCTACAATCTGTAGTCAATCTGTAGTAAACCAGACGGTTGTCTTGATGACAACATTCAATGTCCAGAGACGAGTTCGCGTTCAGTCGGCGATAGCAACTTCCATTTTCCTGCGGGTAGATCTCCAAGCAACAATCTCCCGATTCGAACGCGCAGCAATCGTAGAGTCGGATGACCGATTGCAGCAGTCATGCGCCGGACTTGGCGGTTTTTCCCTTCAATCAACTGTATCCCGATCCAACAATCGGGAACGCTCTTGCGAAAACGGATCGGCGGTTCGCGCATCGGGATTTGTGGCTGCGGGTCAAGCATCCACGTGCGGCATGGCAAAGTCTTTCGTCCCTGAATCATGACTCCCCCTGACAATTCGCTGAGTGCTTCCGCTGTGGGGATGCATTCCACCTGCACCCAATACTCGCGTTCGTGCGCGTGGCGCGGTTCGAGCAGACGCGCGTTCCATTCCGGTTCGTCGCTCAATAGCAACAACCCCTCGGAGTCCGCATCAAGTCGTCCGATGGAATAGACCTTCTTGGGCAAGCCAAACTCGGCGAGCGGGAGATTCGGCGAACCGTCCGAAGTGAATTGAGACAGAACTCCGTAAGGCTTGTTGAATGCAAGAAGCATTTCAGATTAACTTGCGACGGAATGCGTCTCAACCCAGCGCGCCATGAGCCAGAGCAGGTCGGCGAGGCGATTCAGATAAATCATGATCTCGGCGTTGTGTAGTTGCTCAGTCTCCTGCAGGGCGCAGACGCGTCGTTCTGCGCGACGACAGACCGTGCGTGCAACGTCGAGCGCAGCGGAATTCATGCACGAACCGGGTGTCGCCCAACCTTTGAACGAAACGCTCTGCGCCTCGATCTCCTTAACCAGGGCGTCAAGCTTGTGCGTGTATGGCGAGGTGACAAGCGAGTAGCCATCCTTTACATACCGAGGCAAATCCTCCACGGCAGTGGCGAGCTCGCCCATGACGGAGACGAGGTCTTTCTGGATGGCTAAGAGGTTCGCGCTGATGAATTCGTGTTGCGAAGAAGCGCGAGCGAGGCCGAGCGCAGTGTTCAGTTCGTCCACGCAACCATAGGCTTCTACTCGTGGATGACACTTACTCACGCGGCGGCCATACATCAGCGCGGTCATGCCTTTATCTCCAGTTTTCGTAACGATGCTCATATCGAAGTATCCTTTGTTTCAAAATTCAACTGACTTGGTTTCTGGTCTGTGATCGCAGCCGGCTTTGCTTCCTCTTCTAGTTGAACCAGCGTTGGCCGGATAAGTTTTCCCTGAAATGTATATCCCGTTGCGATCATCTCGAGGACGGTCGATCCGGCTGTAGCCATTTGTCCTTCGGGTAATTGATGCCGCTTCTCATCGAACGCCTCACCAGTGGCCGCTAACACTGGGACGAGGCCGACACGCCTCGCGGCGTCGCGGCACGCGTCTTGGAAATGTGTGAGTTGAGTGACAAGATTCGGTTGACCTGAGCGTGAGGCAGCGCGATTCAGCGCAAAGATATGATCTAGAGTGAAAACACTTGTATTGAGCCATTCGTTTTCCGCACGCCGGAATTTTTCCAATTCTAGACGTAGTGTGGATTTTTCACCGTCATTCGCCTTGTGCATGAACGCAGTGAACTCGCGCACTTCCTTGGCCATACGCTCCGTGATATCATGGGCAAGATTGGTTGTTTTGTCTGCCTGCTCCTGCACGCTTGAAAGCTGATCCGAGGCGCTGCTGATTTTTGCAACGCAATGTTCTAGGTTCTGGATTTTATCCGTCGCCTCACGGAGTGAACTGGTTTCGATTAACTTCACTAGCGCGCCGTATTTTATGATTGCACGATATTCCAAGAGGTAAGGCAGTATCCAAAGAACCTCGCCCAACGTGACGCATACCATACAGGCAATCATTTCCCATCCTGTAAGTGGCCATTTGGCTTGGTAATAAAATAGAAAATACGACAAACCCAGCATGAAGCCAGTGGCGACAAAAAAAGGCCACTTTGGGACTTTCAATTCGGGAAGATCTAGTGCGTCTTTCATCGGCGGATTCTAGACGATGGGGCAGGGTGCTTCAAGCAGTTCGCCAGAAGATTTACCCGACTGAAAACAGGATTGCAGCAATGTCGATCTTCGCTAAACTCACTGCTCAGGCTGTTGCGGAAAACCAGCCTGCAAATAAAAACCGCCATGACATCCGAACTTTCCATCTTCGCCGCGCGATTGCGCGAGCAGATAAGCACCTGGAGTAAGGGACTTTCCCGAGACTCAATCTTTCTTGATTCCCACCTTTTGCGTAACGCAGACATCGAATTCAACGGTTTCGCTCTGATGTTGTTCAATCTCCAGATCGCCTGCAATGAGCCCTATCGCAAACTGTGTATCGCACGCGGAGTGAATCCAAGTGACGTGAGTCATTGGACGCAGATACCAACATTGCCCACAGCGGCATTTAAAGAATTTGAGATGACTTGTCTGCCGAAAGAGCAACGCACTCGTGTGTTCCATTCGAGTGGCACGATAGGGCAGCGCCCTAGTAGGCATTTTCACAATGCAGAGTCGCTCGCAGTTTATGAGGCATCGCTGTGGCCGTGGTTTCAGGAGAATTGTCGACTGCTCATGGCTGATTGCCGATTGTTGAGCCTGACTCCGCCTGCGGGTGAGGTGATGTACTCATCGCTTGTTCACATGTTTGATTATGCGCGGCAAAAGTTAGGTGCGGATGAGAGCTCGTTCGTAGGGCGAGTCGGATCGGATGGAGTCTGGACCATGGACTTTGATGCAGCATTGGCGGAATTGACGCGTGAAAGTTCCAAATCTTTGTTCGTCGTGGGTACGGCGTTCTCATTTGTGCATCTGCTAGACGAATTGGTTGCGCGAAATCTGCGGCTGAAACTTTCTGCTGGTTCGTGTGTTTTGGAAACGGGTGGCTACAAGGGGCGCTCGCGCACGATGCCGAAACCGGAATTGCACGCGCTCATCATGGATCGGTTCGGCATAACGTCGCAGAGTATCATCTGCGAATACGGGATGAGCGAGCTGAGTTCGCAGGCATATCAAAGTCTAAAGTCTGGAGGCACATTTCACTTCCCGCCGTGGACGCGGGCGCGCGTCATCTCGCCAGAGACAAACCGCGAAGTGGATGACGGGCAGACAGGAATCCTTTCCATTGTGGACTTGTCGAATGTTTTTTCCGTGATGGCCATTCAGACGGGGGATTTGGCAATGCGACGCAGCGATGGTTTCGAATTGCTCGGGCGTGCTGCGATGTCCGAACCTCGAGGGTGTTCGCTCACAGCGGCGTGAATCAACACTTATGAACATGCGACATTTTTTCTCAGCTCTCTCGTCAACGATTGGATTGATACAACTAACTACTGTGAACGCCGCTACCGTCGAGGATCGTCTCGCGCAATACGGCTTGGCAGCTCGTGCTCGATTGTCTCCGCACTTCACCAACGCCTCTGTGGCGTATCCGCCGAGCGCGCTCGTGTTCATCGGATTGAAGGATGAGAAGGTTTTTCAGGTTTATGCCAAGTCCGGGGCGAACGGTTTCAAGTTTATTCGCGCGTATCCGATTCAAGCGGCCAGCGGTGTGGCTGGGCCGAAACTTTGTCAGGGAGACAAACAAATGCCGGAAGGGATTTATGCGATTGATTTGTTGAATCCGAACAGCAGCTACCATCTCTCGATGCAGGTGGGGTATCCGAATGCGTTTGATCGCGCCCAAGCCGCGAAGGAGGGTGGCACGAATCTCGGTGGCGAAATCATGATCCACGGTAAAGCCCTCTCGGTCGGTTGTCTCGCGATGGGCAATGAAGCGGCTGAGGAATTATTCGTCCTCGCGGCCGACACAAAGATCGAGAACATAACGGTGATCGTCGCGCCGGTGGATTTTCGCACCGGGAAAACGTTGCCGGAAAGCGCTAAGTTGCCACCGTGGACGGAAACATTGTATCCCGAAATCAAATCACGGCTCGCGGAGTTTCCATTGCCAAACGATAAATGAGCACCAACACACGAGACGAAACCCGCGCTCTTTGGTTGGTTGGCGCGCTGCACGCGTTCACGCACATCTATCATGTGGCGTTGCTGCCATTGTATCTTCTCATGCAACGCGACTTTGGCTTTGCGAGCGTCGGTCACGCGACCGCGCTCGTAACGGCGATGATGATCGCGTATTTCCTGCCGAGTTATTTTCAGGGGATGTTGGCAGATCGAGTGAGCCGTAAAAAACTGCTCGCCTGGGGATTGTTGATCAATTCGCTGGGCTTCACCGCGTTGGCGTTCTCGCCGAATTATCCTTGTGCTCTGGCAGCGGTGATCGTCGCAGGCATTGGCGGCAGTTGTTATCATCCGGCAGCCACGGCGATGATCGCGCGCATGTATCCAAATAACACGGGGCGGGCGCTCGGACTCGTCGGCATGGGCGCGAGTGTGGGGTTTTTCATAGGGCCGATCTATTCCGGTTGGCGCGCGGGCGCGTTAGAGGCAACGCTCGGTGCGGCGGCGTGGCGGAAACCGGTGATGGAGTTCGGGCTGCTTGGAATCATCGCTTCGATCTTGTTCGCGTGGTTTGCAGTCGAAGAGAAGCTGACAGACGTAAAACAAAAAAGTGGAGCGCCAGCGCAAAAGATGTTTCCGACGCGCGCGCTATGGTTTGTATTCATCGCAAGTGCATTTGCGTTTTGTTTCCGAGACTTTGCAGGCACGAGCATGGGGAGTCTAGGATCGTTGTTTCTGCAGCAGGCTCACGGCTATAATACTGCGCTGACGGGCGTGGTAATCAGTTGCATCTTTTTGCCGAGCGTGATCAGCAATCCTCTGTTCGGTCACCTGAGCGATGGGGGGCGGAAGCGTTGGACGGCGTCTGTGATGCTCATCGCCACGGCGTTGATCGCACTTTTTCCCCATGTGCCAAAGTCGTGGGCGATACCGACGCTCCTACTCTACGGATTTTTCTTTATGGCGAGTTATCCCATGGTCGAGGCCATGTTGATGGAATCCGTGCCTGACGCGGTGCGCGGTCGCGTCTTCGGATTGTTCATCACCATTGGAGGCTTGCTCGGAAATCTTTCGCACTGGATTGCGGGCGACGCCGTGAAGCGTCTCGGCAAGAGTTCACAAACCATCGAGGGTTACTTTCCGCTTTACTACGGGTTAGCGGCCTTTGTCGTGATCTCTCTTCTCGGCTTGTTGGGCCTAGGCACACTTCGCAAGCGCGCGCGGTTGGAGGCGGCAAAGTGAACCTGCCCGAATACTTTCTCGCAGATTTGCCAAAGGAAGCCGCGCTCTCACCGGCATTGTTGATGGAAGCATGCGTCACGTTGAAGCGCAATCGCGAGAGTTACTTGTTGCGTCGCACGACGGATCAAATTATCCGAACACTCGCAGGTGTGGCGGGTGAGTGGCTGCGCGCCGAAAATAGATTCCGAAAACTCGCCTTAGTCCATGGGCCGACGATGTTGGGGTTCAGTCGCGAGACTTTGGCTCGTGGGCTCGATGGATTCTTCGGAGAACTCACGACTGAAAAATTTCATGCGTGGATTGAGCAAGAGTTTGGCGACGCGAGGCGGTTGGATCAATTGTGCAGCACAGAGGTAGAACAACAGACAAGTCGGGCTGGCATCGCGCATGGGCCTGAGCTTCTCGTCCATATCGCGGCGGGTAACATCCCGAATCCTACGTTGATGAGTATGGTGCTGGGGCTGCTGACGCGCTCTGCGCAGTTCGTGAAGTGTGCGCGTGGTATGACGTTGCTGCCCCGATTGTTCGCGCACTCGATTTACGAATACGATCCCAAGCTCGCCGCGTGCATTGAAATGGCCGAGTGGCGGGGCGGAAATCTGGCGTTAGAGGAAGTGTTGTTTGCTGAGAGTGATTGCGTCACGGCGACTGGTAGTGATGAGGCATTGGCTGCGATAAAAACGCGACTTCCGCATCGTGTCAGGTTTCTGGGCTACGGTCATCGCGTGAGTTTCGGCTATGTTGCTGCTGAAGTTTTGACCGAACACAACGCGCGTAAAGTCATCGCTCGCGCAGCCGATGACGTGACGGCGTGGGATCAACTGGGCTGCCTCTCACCCCACGTAATTTATGTTCAGAGTGGTGGACACAGTTCTGCGGAAGAATTCGCGCGCCGGCTTGCTGATGAATTGGCGAAACGCGAGACCATCGAGCCGCGCGGCGGCGCGGCGCAGGAGATCGCTGCGTACATCGCATCGTGTCGTGCGATCTACGAACTGCGAGCAGCGAACTCAGCCTCTACGCATGTCTGGAAGAGCAACGACTCGACGGCGTGGACTGTGGTGTTCGAGGCCGACGCGAGGTTCCAATTATCCTGCTGCCACCGATTCATCTACGTCAAATCGGCTGCCGGCATCGGAGATGTGATTCACAACGCGGACTCAGTCCGTGCGCAAGTTTCTAGTGTCGGCATCGCCGTGCCGGAACATCGTGCTGGAGACATTGCGACTCAGCTCGCGCGGTGGGGCGCCACACGCGTTTGTCCGCTCGGCCAGATGCAAAATCCACCGCTGATGTGGCGTCATGATGGTCGCCCAGCGTTAGGGGACTTGGTGACCTGGACAGATTGGGAGCAATAGGCTTGAACTGAAACTGTGTAAACCGGGGAAAATAATTTATGAAAATGGAATTACGAAAAACGTTTCAATTTGAAGCTGCGCATTTATTGCCGCATTTGCCGAAGGCGCACAAGTGTCGCCGACTTCACGGGCACAGCTTTAAGGTCGAGGTTGTTGTCGCAGGCGAGTGCGATGCCAAGTTAGGTTGGTTGATGGATTACGCCGAGATCAGTAAAGCGTTTAAGCCGCTTTGGGAAAAGCTGGATCATAATTACCTTAACAAGATTCCCGGCCTTCAAAATCCCACGAGCGAAGTCGTGGCCGCGTGGATCTGGCGCAAGTTAAAGCCAAAGCTGCCATTGTTGACAGAGGTTGTGGTGGCAGAGACTTGCACAGCGCGGGCGGTTTATCGCGGGGGATAGTTTTCTCGTCAACCCTCAATTCCGCTCTCGCCACCTTGTTGCGATTCACCTAACCTTCATGAATGAATTTGTTCCCTAACCCAGATGTCATCATCACCCACGAGAGTGATCTTGATGGGTTTGTTTCGGGCATTTTGTTGCGCCGGTTAGCGAAGAAGTTGTTCAATGCGGACGTTAAACTGGAGGCATATCACTACAATTTTTGGAAGCAGCGCGACCCGCGCGAAAACTCGGCATGGGTGACTGATTTGTCGTTTGAGCCCCGTCTGGACAAACCGAACTGGGTCATCGTGGATCATCACGTTACAGAGTCGTTGCCGCAACGTGCAACGTTTGTCCACGACATCAACAAATCCGCCGGTCTCCTCTGTTACGAACTCTGTTGCGAACACGGATTGAAATCTCCTGCCTTGGATCGGCTCGTTCATCTGAACAACGTAGCTGATTTGTTCCTTGAAGATGATCCTGACTTTGCGGTGGCGGGCGATTATGGGAGTCTAGTGAAAATATACGGCTTCTGGAATCTGCACTCATTAATCGAGGGGCAGCTTGAGAGGTTGTTAGACCACCCACTGTTGGAAGTCATGGCGGTGAAACGACGAATCGAGGATCCTATTGGTTATGAGTGGAGCAGGAAAAAGATTGTCGAGATCAGTCCTGCCCTTGGGTACGTTGATACAGTTGTGGGGAGCAGCAATCAGATCGTCCATCAACTCCTCGAAAGCGGAGCTTCGAAGTATCCTGTGCTGGTGACGTTGTTTCGCCGCACAAACACAGTCATCGCGAGCTTTCGCAGTCGAAATGGTGAGGCGATCAAGATCGCAGAAAAGTTCCAAGGCGGCGGGCACGCGAACGCCTGTGGCGCTACGTTACCAAAGACCGTTCGCAATATAGCGGAAGGCGTGGAGTTTTTGCGGAACGCATTGAGTCAGCGCCGGGATTCACCGTTGAACAGTCTGGATGCGTTGTTCGCCGCGATTGAGAAAAAGTAAGCTGATCCGGCGTCCTACTGATTCTCTGCCGCGAGCAATCGTTCTACTTCTATAGCTGCGGCGCAGCCCATGCCTGCCGCGGTGATTGCCTGACGATAGACGTGATCTGAACAGTCGCCCGCTACGAAAAC
>WBXK01000031.1 GCA_008933055.1 Verrucomicrobiota bacterium
GGGGCGTCGAGGCGACGGACATCCCGGCCCACTCTGCCTAGCTCGCGGTCTCTAGAGACTCCGCGACATTACCCTCGGTTGGTCACTCGCTCGGAAATCATCAACTTGTGCGTAATGATGAGGTCTGCTCTCCGCACTCCAAAAACTCCACAGCAATTTCAGTCACACCCGCCGCGCGGATGAGTCGGCTCTGTCACAACCATTAAATTGTGTTCAACAAATCAGCAGCAAACGCAGCGACTGGCCAGGAGTATTTTCCGGCGCACGATGGATGCACAGAGGAACGGACCATGCCGGCCAATCCATGGCGATGCGCCAGAGATTTCCTGCGCCAAACGAGAATATTACCCCGCCCAGTGCGGCGGCGCGGTGGATGTCGTATTAATTCTCCCCCATTAACTCAAGGAAGTCATCGTTGTCTTCGCCACCGAAAAGCTTCAACAGTTCGGGGCGAGCTTCGCGAATATCCATGCGACGCTGTGCGTCCTCGTTTCTCAGCACTTCGCTGGGCTTGCCGTGATACTTTCAAAGAAATGTGTCCGCCTCTACTGGAGCACTATTCGCATGGAACGAATAAACGTCGGTGGGCAAGACCTCGGGTTCTTCTTCGCGCGGATAACTAATGAAACAATTAAGCACCGCCACACGGCCATGCTTAGGCAACACTCGCTGATCTGCGATGAGAACCTCTGTAGCAGCGCGAGCTGCTTGGCTCACATCCAACATCCGCAATTTTGATTCATCAACAGGAGTGATTTCCTTGCTGACGCAAAACCGCTGCACGACCTCGCCGAAATCCTAGGGTAACGCGCGTTCCCAGCACGGCGCATTGAAGCCATCGGCAAATGGATTGCTGACCAGTTCCTGAAAGCTCCCTACCCCCCTTGATGCCGGGATAGCCAAGCGGCAAACAGAAGGAATTCATGAGCGGGGTGGGGAGAGACTACTACCGAGCCATTCACTTCCCCATCTTCACGTCGTAGCACCAAAGTGATTCCTTGTCGCGGATGTAGAGCTTGCCGTTTGAGATGACCGGATACGTCCACGCCTTCTCCATCGGATTCGAACGCGACGGCACGCCTGGCGGCGTATAACGCCCCTTCTCGTGATAACCTTCCGCGCTAGGCTCAAACAGCGCCACATCGCCGTTGTCAGCGTGAATATAGATGCGTCCGTCCGCCGCCAGAAGCGAGCCGGAACCGATGCTACGTTCCTCCCACTTCACCGTGCCGGCCTTGAATTCCACGCACATCGCCACGCTGCCGCCGCTGCCGTAAAAATAATCCCCCACCTTCACCACGCCACCGAGACCGACGGGAAGTTTGCTGTTGGAATAAATTTCTTTGACCTTAAAAACGCCATCATTAAGCACCGGCTTGATGAGCGCGGTCGTCGCGCGAAACGCCCCGCTGTAGATCATGCCGTCACTCACCAGCGGCGTGATGATAGGTGCGGGACTGCCCTTGCCCGATTTATCATAACGCCAAAGCAGCTTACCGCTACCCGGATCAATGCCCATCAACCCGCTCGCCAGAAATTGCACGTATTGCCGCACACCGCCGAACTCCGCAATGACCACCGACGAATAACCCGCAGCACTTCCATCTTGGACATTACATTTCCAAATCACATCGCCGGTCTTTTTGCTCAACGCCAACAAGGTAGCTTTAGTGCCGCCGGGCGTTACGATCACCTTATCGCCATCGACCAGAGGCGATTCCGAATACGCCCACTCACCATATTGCCCACTGAAATCTGTCCGCAGATGTTTGCGCCACACTTCCTTGCCTTTGTCCGTGTCGAGACAGACCAAGTCGCCGTCCGAACCCAGAGCAAAGAGGAACTTGCCGTCCACTGTTGGCGTCGAACGCGCTCCAGCATAACTAGGCCTCTGTTCCGGATGCCCGACCTTGCCCAACTTCGCCAACCAAAATCTGCCACCGTCCTTCGCATTCAATGCGTAAACTGATTCCTCGCTGGCATCGCTACCGAGCAGATAAATACGATCCCCCACGACCGAGGGCGTGGAATAACCCGAGCCGATCGCCTGAACCTGCCAAAGCAATTTCGGTCCGTCCTTCGGCCACTCCTTTAGCAAACCCGTTTCGAGTGAATGTCCATCGCGCAACGGCCCGCGCCATTGAGCGAAATCCGCCCCGTGCGCCAGTGCAAAAGAACCAAGGATCGTGAGCGCAATAAGATTTCTGTACCAACCGCGAAAGAATGTTTTCATAGGATGTGCGAATGGTTAGCGGTAAACCAAACTGCTTTCAACCCTGTTGTTTTATCGTTTAAAAACAGCACACTGATTCGACCTTCGGACATTGAATCGGGCTGAGGCTCTCGCTCTGACGATGAACCTGTCAGAGCTGTATAGATCCGATAGTCTTACAGTCTGGCTAATGTCCTAATTTCAATGAACCAAGCGGAAAAACTGTCGTCTCCCACTCGCCGAAGGGGTGAGCTGATTTTGCAAGTTTGTGAGGTTAAGGAGACGCTGAATAAAGGGGCGGGGTTAAATTCGGGAGCGGGACGGGTGTTTGATGACGCTCAGGTCCACGTTGATAGCCCTGAAGAGGCCTTTGCACAGATCGTGCGTTTGGAGCAGGTGACGGCCAGCAGCTTGGCCAAAGGAATAAAGTGCTCCATGCGCCCGAGGAAGTTCTCCAGGCGGGTGGTCTTCTTCTTATCAGCAGACTCAGCTTGAGAAAACTTTGACCAGTGGTTAATAGCTCCGATCTTACGAAACCAACCCCCAACACGTCCCCTTGAAAAATCAAAACCTCAAACTTAAATCAGCGTTTCCTTAATGTCTCCATGTTTGGTCGGGTTGCTACCGCAACCCAACCAATGGTGACATTCTCATGGAATTGTCAGGGGCGCTTTGTCATGCAGTTCCGACAGCGAGCGGGGTGGCGTGGGATGTTTGATGTCGCAATCGTAGAATCAAAATCGTTGCCAACCGGAAATCGCATCAGCCAGAATCTCGCAGTGAATTTTCGCGACAAGATCATCTCCTGGGACAATCTCCCGCAATGGCGTGAAGCTATCCGCCAGAGCGGACGCAAACTTGTCGCCACCAACGGCTGTTTTGATCTGCTCCATCTCGGTCACGTCACCTACCTCGAAGCCGCACGAAATCAGGGCGACGTCTTGATCGTCGGTGTGAATGGCGACGAAGGCGTGCGGCAATTGAAAGGGCCGACGCGACCGATCAATAGCGAGCTTGATCGCGCAGCGGTGTTGGCTGCGCTGCAAAGCGTGGATAACGTCTGCATCTTCACGGATAAAACTGCCACACGATTTTTGGCACAGGCGCGACCGGACATCTACGTGAAGGGCGGAGATTACACCTTGGACACTTTGAACCAAGACGAACGGCGCACTGTGGAACATGCCGGTGGCCGCATCGTGATTTTGCCGTTCATTCCCGGCAAATCCACCACGTCTATCTTAGAGAGGATTTCGCGGCTCTGACGTCGTCAGAGTTCCCACGGTCGCCACGATTCTCTTGTCCAGCCTTCGCCGTTGCTTTCTCAACCTTGGAGTTTCCACTGCCGGACCGGTCACGATCTGATTTCTCGTCATCCGACTTGTCGTGTTTTGGCTTATCTTTGTCCTTATCTTTGTCGTCGTCCTCGTCTTTGTCGTGACGGGGACGGTCGGTCGTTTCGCACAAACCAGCCACTTCGCGGATGGCTTGGGAGATTGTGAGCCAACGCTCAGCGTCTTTGGCGCTGATCACGGAGATGCGTTCCGCAACGCGACCCTCAAAACGTTCGAGGAATTTCACGGCTTGATCTACCTCACAACGTTCAAGTGCCTTAATTGTGACCCTTAGCCAGTTGATGAGTGAGGCTTTTTCGTTGCGAGCCAGTGATGAGGCTTGGACGAGCGTTTGCAGATGTAATACCGCTTCCTCCGTCTTGAGGATTTCGACGGTCAATAATTCTGTACCGGTCAACTCTCCATCGCTGACGATCAAGGCAAACTCGTGAACTCCCGGTGCGAACCGGTTCGTGAACGTGGCCGTGGTGCCGATTACGTTCGTGCCATCCATCCATATGTAAGTCAGTGGGACGTTCTCCACGTCGGAAGATTGAGAACCGTCGAGGACAAGTGTGGTGTCGCAACACGCGGGCGAGATGAGCACGGTGTTGGTTTCGCCCGGCAATTGATCCAACGGCGTGATGACGATGCGAGCCACTGGCGCGTCGTTAACCGGACGTATAGCGATGACGACAGCAGCAAGCTGCGAGACGGAGTTGCTTGGATCTCGCGTGACGAAGGTAAAGTAATCCGAGCCGAAATAATTCTGTGCGGGAGTGTAGGTCCACTTCGGGCCGGACAGATTGTTGCCGGTTAATACTCCGTGTACTGGCTGCTGAACAATTTCAAACGCAAGCTTGTCACCATCCACATCGCCGCCTTGGAGCGTGATGTTGAGAGGCGCGTCTTCGTCTGTGCTGAGTTCTTGTGATACTGCAGTGGGCGCGTCGTCCACCGGACGAACGGTGATGTTCATGGTAGCTGGAGCAGAATCATAAGGCCCATCATGCACAATAAATGTGAAACTATCTGGTCCGTTATAGTTTGAAGCCGGGACGTAGGTGCGGAAATGGCTCAAAGCTGATCCGGTAAGTATTCCATTTGTCGGAGGTGTAATGATTGAATATGTCCGCTCGTTTCCGTTGGGGTTAGTTCCATTTAGAACGACATCCGCCGAAGCGTCTTCGTTAACCTCGAAAGATCCCGATTCCGCTGATGGAAGCGAGTAAACGCTCAAAGAGGCATTGGAGCTAGTGACTGACCCGAAGCCATTAGAAACAACGACGGAATAGATCCCTGCATTTACAAAGCTGACGTTTGTTAAGCTTAAAGTCGAACTAGTCTGACCCGCCAAGACTATATTATTACGACGCCACTGATATCTTGGCGAAGGATTACCCGTAGCCACCACACTTAACACTATACTTTCGCCAACGTATGCCGAGCGACCAACCGGCTGTGTCACAATCACGGGCTTTGATCTACAGCGTCCGGCTGCGCCAGAGTTGCGGATGGAAAGAATCTCCTCTGCCGAGAGCGCGCGACCGTAGATGGCGGGTTCGTCAATCAAGCCGTTGAAATAGGAATTTGTACCCGTTGTGAAAGGTCCGCCGATGTAGAGCGGAAATTGATTCAGTAGCGAGTTGGTGTACGTGCGTGGATCAAAAACCAAAACGAGTGCGCCATCCACATACAATACTCCGCCATTGCTATTGGTGCGGTCAACCGTCACTGCCACATGATGAAAAAACGCATCGCGCAAATCCACGCCAGCAGAAATAAACAGCCTGCTGCTGGTGTCGCCTGATGCGGTCTGTCCTCCCAAAGCGAATGCCAGACGACCATTGTAAAGCGATAGTGAATAACCTCTGAAACCGTCGAATTTCTCAAAGAGTGGAACATTCGGATTGGTCGAGTTGGTGTTCGCCGCCTTGATCCACATCTCGATGGAGAAGTTCTGGTTGGTGGTGAAGTTCAAAGACGCGCTATTGTTGACAGTGATTCGGCTGTTGACGCCGTTGAACGTAAAGGCTGATGCCACCTTGCCCGTGGGATAACTTGTAGGTGAATACAACGAAATGTTGTTGAGCGCCATTCCATCCAGCGTGTTTGTGTCGCCACTCCACCAACTGATGAGGCCGGGCAGGACATCCACGCAAGATGGCGCGGGCTGGGTTTCAAGTTTCGCCGTCGCGCTGAAGTTTGAGCCGACGCTATTTGTGACGGTGACGAAATAGAAGCCGACGTTATTGGTACGGACTTTCTCGATGATCAATGCGGCATTGGTCGCGCCGATAATCCTGTTCTGGGGAGCGCCTCCATTGAAATACCATTGATAACTGAGTGGCCTGCTTCCGGAAACCTCTACGGAGAATTTCACATCTTCACCTTGCGGCACGGTTTGATCCTGCGGTTGCTGCGTGATGACAGGCGGCGCGAGGCATTTGCCAGTGAGATCGGCGGCGACGATGGATTGAATCTCGGCGGCGGAGAGTGCGCGGTTATAGATGGAGACTTCGTCCAGAGTCCCAAAGAATGGCCAATTGAACGCTGTGCCTTGAGGTATTCCGCCTATTCCTACGTTGGCTGATCCTGAGAAGATGCCCCCGGAATAATTGGTTTGCGCAGCCTGTGCGCCATCGATGTAAAGACGCATTGCCGCTCCATCATAAGTCGCTGCGATGTGACTCCACTGGTTGGTGGGCAATGCGTTCGTTGAGACCAGCGTGATGTTTGTCCGTGCCGATCCAGAACCACTGATAGTGAAGAATAGCAATCCGTAATTTGTCGTGCCCAGCAGGTAGCTACTTTGCATACCCTCAGGACTCACAACGGGAGAATCGAATTTTGAAACAAAGATTTTAGCCGACGAGCCCGCAATTGTCGTGATTTTCACCCATGTTTCTAAGGTGATGGCGTTGGTAGGCCGCAATGAAGGAGAATCATTAACGACGACGCTGATTCCTGAGCGACCATAATCGAAGGCTGCCCCCACCTTGCCAAAGACTGTAGTTGTTAAGCCAAAAGGAGTATTACCATGGTTGTCACCCCAAGAATCACTGGCGTTTCTCTCACCCTTCCACCAACTGACCAAGCCATCATGCACCGCCACACAGGGTGGACGCGGATTCACGGTTAGCGTCGCCACGGAACTCGTCACCGCGCCGTAGGGATTGGTGACAATGACGGAGTAGTTGCCCGCGTTGCTGAGTTGAACACTGGTGAACGAGAGCGTGGTGGTGGTCTTGCCCGCGAGCGGCGCGCCATTGAACAACCATTGATAGGCCAGCGTCACTGAGCGCGTCACTGAGCCAGTCGCCTGCAAGGAGAAACTCGCGGCAGTGGATTCAATCGCCGTCACGTTGGTGGGTTGTCGCGTGATGACCGGCGGGAACGTCAGCACGGTGAGCGTGGCGTTGGAACTGATCGCGAATCCGATATCGTTTGAAACCGCGACGCGATAGACTCCTTGATTGATGGGCAACGCGTTGGCGATAGAGAGCGTGGAATTGGTCTGGCTGGGCAGCGGATTGTCTGCAATGAACCATTGATAGCGCAACGCCTGCAAACCTGTCGCAGTGACGGCAAATTGCGCTGTGTCATTGGCATTGATGGTTTGATTGGCCGGATGCTGAGTGATGGTGGGTGGTGAAGGTGGTGGCGGGCATTTGCCCCCGGCGCCCGCAGCGACGATGGCTTGAATCTCCTCCGGAGTCAGTGAACGGTTGTAAACCGCCAGTTCATCCACGCGCCCGAGAAAATTATTCCGACGGTCTGCGCTGACCGCTCCAATCGAGGCTTCCGTGACGAACTGAAAGGTTGGATTGTAATTGGCGACTGGAGCCGCAACACCATCCAAGTAGAACGTGACTGCACCACCAGACTTAGTCACGGCAACGTGGTGATAGTTCGTGTCCGTCACGAACAAGGGTGAGTCGACGTAAGTAAGGCCGATTTCTGTGAGAAACAATTCACCGCTGTCGAACACGCCAAATCCATAGCCGCCAAAACCGTAACTCAGCATGACGCCGCCCGGCCCTTGAACTTGATCCAATGAACAAACCGTTGCACTGCCGCGCTTGATCCAAGCTTCAATCGTAAAGTTCTGCAATCGTAGTCCGGCAGGATTACCAAGGTTCACCCCATCTCGATCCCCGTCGAACGAGAAACCTGAGCCTACACGTCCCTCTGAGAAAGTCGTATTACCTCCCAAAGTGCCGCTGTTGCTCGACACGACATCCGCTGCCGTCTGCTCCCCGGGCCACCAACTGACCAAGCCAGACGGCGCAGTCGTGCAATTGACTACGGGAGGATCACTGGTTTCTGGAGTTATGCTGACCAACAGCTCTGATAGCACAAAGTTTCCGTTCAACGGTTGGCGGCCTGGGCCTCCGAACGGCAAGGACGCATCTTTCATCGCCTCAATCCGAATTCCTGTGATATCGGTTAGCGTGGTTGCAGCAGAAATTGTATAAATATCCTGATACGGCGATGTGCCGCTCGCGAGAACCGATAAGTCGCCTAACTTCGTCAAGGTCCCGCCATTCGATGATACAATCGTATCTGGATTCAATACGGTCCAGTTGGCTGTGACATCACCGCCAGCTGGCAACCCATCAGCAAACAAGCTGCGATCATCCGTTGTGACCGAAATCCGAAAACGCCCGAGCGTGTGATAAACAAAAACGAAATCATGCGTTTGGGGGAATGTAAAAGTCAGCCTGCTGCCTCCAGTAAAACCCACGTTTGTGACCATCTCAAACACGGCGGTTTGTGCCGGCAGATCGGTCGCAGCACCCTGCGCGATTGCCCATCCGAGATTGTCCGCAGTCGTGCCATCAATGGCTTTAGAGACAGAAAAATCTCCTGAAAAAGTTTGCGAAAATGTTGCTGTGTGTTGTTGCAATGCAACTGGAACAGCCGACGCCTTGCCGACCATGCCAAGGATGCAGTAACATAACGCAGCCAAGAGTGACGAAGTTTGGAAGGTTTTCATGAAATTGCCCTGAAGTGTTAGGTTGAACTGATGACGATTCAATCATTCAAATCCAATCCGGTCAACGTGTTTAATGTGGCTCTTTTGCAATAACTTCTACGGATAAACGCTCTGCGACCGGACAAAAGTATTTGCCAGGGCAGAATTGTTTCCGCCAGACTCCGCCCGTGATTTTTAACCTCAAGCCTGACAGAGTGCGCCCGTCCCCTGGGCGCAGTCTCGCCCCGAGAGGGATCGGCTTGAAAACACGAAAGGCTTCTGACCCGCATGAGGTCCAGTGGTCGGTAATGACAACACTCGGCACATCGAAGACTTTCTCTTTCTAACGCCATGCGATTTCTGATGCTCAATTGGCGTGACCCGAAGAACCCCCTCGCAGGCGGTGCGGAGCGCGTCACGCTCGCTTACCTCAAAGCTTTGGCTGAGCGCGGACACGAGGTTTATTGGTTTGCGAACGGTTTCACGGGATGCAAAGCCGAGGAAACGTTCGACGGCATCCATTTCGTGCGCGGTGGAGGGATGGGAAGTTCTGTTCTCCAAGCGATCTCCTGGTATCGCAAGCAGAAGCCCTTCGATCTCGTGATGGACCAACATCACGGCATCCCGTGGTTCGCGCCGTTGTGGTGTCGGACGCAGAACGTCTCCTACATCCACGAAGTGCTCGGACCGATCTGGAGCGCGTTTTATCCATGGCCCATCAGCACCATCGGGCGATGGCAGGAACGCTGGACGCACTGGGCCTATCGTAACGTCCCGTTCTGGACGGCAAGCAGTTGCACCAAAGAAATCCTTCATTCGCGCGGCGTGAAATCCGTCATGCAAATCCCCTATGGCGTAGACACGGTTGCACTGACCAAGCTGGAACCCAAACCGCTCACCACGCCGCTCAAGCTCGCAGTCGTGTCGCGACTTGCGCCGAACAAGCGAATTGATCACGGTGTCCGCACCGTGAAAGCGCTCGCGGACAAAAATATTCTCGCGCACCTCACGATCGTAGGTGGCGGAGAGACGGAAGGATTGCTCCGCAGCCTCATCACCGAGTTGGGCATCAGCGACAAGGTCACCCTCGCCGGGAGATTGTCCGAAGCTGACAAGGACGCTCTGTTGCGCGATGTTCATTTCCTGCTGCACACATCACAACGCGAGGGTTGGGGTTTGAACGTCATCGAAGCCAACGCCATGGGAACACCTGCTGCAGTTTATCCCGTGGAAGGATTGATCGAATCCACACTGCACGACCAGACTGGCATTGTCTCAAAAATTGAAACCCCAGAATCACTCGCCGATGGACTCATCGCTGTGCTGAACAAGCCGGAGAATTATGAGACGTATCGCACCGCGGCATTGGAACGAGCGCGAAGCTTTCACTGGAGCAACGTGCTGCCCAAGGCGTGTGATTGGTTGGAAGGGCAAGCTAAAGCTTGAACTCCAACTTTATTCAGCCATTGCCACGCGGGTCATCTCGACGATCAGCCCCCGGAACGTCACCGTGGGTTGCCAGCCGAGTTCGCGCTTTGCTTTGGCAGGATTGCCAACAAGCTGGCTTGGTTCAACAGGCCGCATGAAGCGCGGGTCTTGCTTTAGATATTGCTTCCAATCCAGCCCCACCGTCTCAAACGCGAGCTCGATGACTTCTTGCACGGTGTGCAGTTCGCCCGTGGCCAAGACATAATCCGCAGGCTTGTCCTGTTGAAGCATCAGCCACATGCCGCGCACATAATCCCGCGCATGTCCCCAATCGCGAAACGATGTAATCGTGCCAAGAACCAATTCATTTTGCTTACCGAGTTTAATCGCGGCAGCGGCGCGACAGATCTTTTGCGTGACGAAATTCTCTCCGCGTCGTGGCGATTCGTGATTGAACAGAATCGCGTTGCAGGCGAACAAACCGTGCGTCTGCCGATAAACTGAAACCATGTTCGTGGCAAACGCCTTCGCGCAGCCGTAAGGTGTGACGGGGCGGAAGGGAGTATTCTCGTCCTGCGGCGCGGATTCCGGTTTGCCGAAAACTTCACTAGATGACGCGTGAAAAAACTTGGGCGGCTTTGGCATCGCTTTGACGATCTCCAAGAGTCGGAGCGTGCCCATGCCTGTCATGTCACAAGTCTGCTCCGGCTGCTCGAAGCTCAACCCTACATGCGTCAGGCTCGCCAAGTGATAAAGCTCGTCGGGGGTGACTTGCGTGATGATGCGTTTGAGTGCGTGGGAATCTTCCAGCGCGGCTTCGTGGAGGAATAATTTTTCACCAACGGCGGCGACCAAGTGTTTCAACCGCGTGCGCTCCAAAGCTTGTCCCGGACGAACAACGCCGTGAACCTCGTAGCCTTTTTCCAGCAACAGTTCGGTGAGATACGAGCCGTCCTGTCCGGTGATGCCGGTGATCAGTGCGCGCGGCATGGATCAGGCAGTGACTTTGATGCGACCTTCGCGGTGGGCTTTGAGCAATTCAATATCTGCGTCCACCATGATCTTCACCAGATCTTTGAACTTAGTTTTCGGTTTCCAGCCGAGTTGTTTCTCGGCTTTGGTCGGATCGCCGATGAGCAAATCCACTTCCGCCGGACGCATGTAACGCGCGTCTTGAACGACGTATTTCTCCCAGTTCAAACCGACATGGGCGAAGGATTCTTCCAGGAACTCGCGAACGGAATGGGTTTCGCCTGTGGCGATCACGTAATCGTCCGCCTTGTCCTGTTGCAACATCAGCCACATGGCCTCGACGTATTCCTTCGCGTAACCCCAATCACGTTTCGCATCGAGATTGCCGAGCGCGAGTTTGTTTTGCAGACCCGCTTTGATCTGCGCGACGCCCATCGTGATCTTGCGCGTGACAAAGGATTCGCCACGGCGAGGCGATTCGTGATTGAAAAGAATCCCGTTGGACGCGTGCATGTCGTAGGATTCGCGGTAATTGACCGTGGCCCAATACGCGCAGACTTTGGCGACAGCATACGGACTGCGCGGATGAAAGGGCGTCAACTCTGTCTGCGGAATCTCGCGCACCTTGCCATACATCTCGCTGGAGGAAGCCTGATAAAAGCGCGGGTTCTGTCCCGTCTGACGAATAGCCTCAAGCAAACGCAGCGTGCCCGTGCCCCCGATGTCGAGTGTGTATTCCGGCGCGTCGAAGCTGACGCGAACGTGGCTTTGCGCGGCAAGATTGTACACCTCGTCAGGTTTGATTTCGTGCAAGAGACGCGTCAGCGAACCGGATTCGCCGAGATCGCCGTAGTGTAAAAAGAGGCGCACTTCGCGGAACTTCGGGTCTTCGTAGATCGCGTCGAGACGCTGACGATTGAACGAGCTGGCACGCCGCACGATGCCGTGAACTTCGTAACCTTTGCTCAACAACAACTCCGCCAAGTAAGAACCGTCCTGCCCGGTGATGCCCGTGATTAAAGCCTTTTTCGCCATATTTTGATGGCCAGTATTCTTAAACCTGATTTTTATTACAAGGCGATTGTCCTGATGACTGGCAGTTGGAAGCGCGATGTAAAATGAAGCAGGAAGGAAATCTAGTTACTCAAATCAAATCTGTTCGTCTTAAATCTTCGGCGGCTCTTCGCCACGTTCGGCGAACTTCAGGTTTTCGGCAGCCCGCTCCGGGCCAACATTTTGGTCATCCATGCATCAGCCTCCTCATGGGTTTTGAAACGATAAATGCCCTTGGGCATCCAGCGATGTTTGAAAGCTCTATGAAGCTCCACTCCCAACTCCTGCAATTGCATCCCGGTCTGCCAAGTGTCCGGCGTCTTTGTCCGCCGCCCGACAAAGCGGTCAATCTTTTCCTCGACGTTGATGAACGGTTGTTTCACGACGCGGCCAGCATGAGTTGCGACCTTGGCCAAAGCAAGCGGACTGCGAACGGAGCGGCGGTGATGAACCGGGTGGAATTTTTCACCGGAGATTTGAAGGTACGAATGGAATGACGGCGCATCATTTGGTCTTTTCCTCAGCCAGTTCCTTGACCAGTTGGTCAACCACAGCGTCCAATTCTTTCCCGCGAACCTCCTTCGCTCGAATTACCCCGTTGTTGTCCAGAACATATACCGTCGGCCAACCGCGAACATTCCACGCGCGACTGATCGGGCCGATTGCCCCGTTCGCTCCATTCCAAAACGAACGCCATGTCATTGCTTCTTTCACCGTCACCTGCTTCGCCTTGTTTCGATCCCCGTCCCCATTCACCCCAATCAAAACGAACGGACGATTCTTCATCCGCTCGACGAGTTTGCGTTCGTCCGGAACCATTTGCATGCACGGCCCGCACCAACTCGCCCAGAACACAACCGCTGTTACTGTTCCGCGATAGTCGCTAAGCTTGAACTTAACTCCGTCCAGGTCCTCACCCTCAATGTCGGGTGCAATCTTTCCGACCCGCAGGTTTCGCAACTCATACAATTCCTGTTTCGCTTCCTTTCCAAGAGTCCTCTGATCCTTCAACAGCCGCAAGCAGCCGGCATAGTCGCGGATGACAGCCTCAAACGCTTTTTCGGCTTCGGCTGCGAGCGCATCTGCTTCGGGTGCTTTCTCTTATTCGGCTTCGGCGAATTTTTCTCCGGCCTGCCACGCGATGGACATCACTGCTTGGCCGCGCGCAGTTTGATCGGGATTCTTTTCTGCCACCGCCTGAACCAGAGCAATCGCTACCGCGTGCGATGCGGCCTTTGACGGAGGCCTATAATATCCCAAGCAAGCGATAATCTTACCCACCTTTGGATTAGCTGCGTGGTGAGAGGTCGCTAGTTCAATTGCCGGTATTCCTGCTGGCAGGTAATACGAACGCGGGTTAGCCAGCACCCATTCCAATGCCGCGAATCCTTCGTCGGACTTCGGGTCGGCTTTGGCCAGTTCCACGGCTGCCATGAACAAGTCGGCCTGCTTCTTATCAAACTCCTTCCATAACTCCTCACCCTTCTTGTTCCCCTCCGGCGTGTCAGGAAGAGGACCGGCTGCCGCGTCGTACGCTGTTTCGGCTTCTTTATGCTTCTGCTGGATTTCCGCCAGTCGGTTGGTCGAGGGAGCTATTGAATTAGACTTCTCGTTGGCTGCGAACACTGCCGACGAGATGGCAAAGAGCAGAAAGAAATAAATGATGCGTTTCGTGGTCATGTATTAAGGCTGCGACTTTGCGTTTCAGAAAGTTGGTTGTCGAGTAATTACTCATCCGCTCTTCTCCATTCGACTATCCTCTAACATCCAATCATTACTTCCATCCGCATGACAATGGCAATGCGCGGCGAAGAAGCCGCCGCGATGTTGCCAGAACCACGGCCAGATTTTTTCATGATCCGTCTGTGGCAGTTTCAAATCATTCAACGACTCGCGCGTGAAGAATTGAAACCGGCCTTCCTTGTGAACGGGTGGTAGCGTCTTCAGCTTCGGCTTCACCTCGAACAGAAACATCAGCCAATGCGTTTGGCCCTGGAAACCGTGTTCGCTGATGATGCCGGTGAGGTGCAGATCGCGCGGGGTGAGTTGCTGGCCGGTTTCCTCGTGCGCCTCGCGGCAGGCGCAGGCGTAGGGCGATTCGCCTTCGTCTGTGTGCAGCTTACCGCCGCACGGACTCCACAAACCGCGATTCGGCTCTCGTGCGCGTTCGAGCAGGAGTATCTCTTCGCGCTCATTGAAGCAGTAGAGCAGCGTGGCGACTTTGTAGGGCAACTTCATCCACGCAGTGAATCAGGCGCAATTCACTCAGACAAACTTTTAACCACGAATGGGCACAAATGAACACGAATCCAAAACAGATTTGACACGGATTTCCCGGATTTAGAGTGATTCAATCCGTGCTGTCCGTGAAATCCGCGTGTCGCCCATTCGTGTTTATTCGTGCCCATTGGTTGTTGTATTTTCTTGTCAGTGTGCAGGCACAGCGAGATTGCCCCTGCGCGTCTCATGGCTTAACCTGCGCGCCGGTGATAAAATCAAAATCCAACTCTGACCCGCTCAAGGTCGGACTCATCTCGCTCGGTTGCGCGAAAAATCTCGTGGACGCCGAGATCATGCTCGGTTCGCTCATGAAAGGCGGCGTCGAGATCACAAACGATGCCGCGCTCGCCGACGTGATGATTGTGAACACGTGTTCGTTCATTGATTCCGCTCAGGAGGAGAGCGTGGACACGATCCTTGAATCGTCCGAGGTGCGCGATGCGCAGAATCGTGGTCAAGGTCTGGTCGTATCCGGCTGTCTCTCGCAACGTTTCCGTGAGGAATTACCCAAACTGTTTCCCGAAGTGGACGCGTTCATGGGCATTGATCAAGTCGCGCAGGTCGCGCAGATCGTGAAGCACGCGCATGAACGGCGCGCGGAAAAAATCAGCGGTCAGATACCAGCGGTCAGGGTTCGGAAGGCCAAGGTCACTGCGCGACTGGCGGAGTTGGAAAAAGGTCGCGCTCACGACGACCACGAAAAAGACGAAGCCCTGCGCGGCTCAGATAAGTTTGGCAAAACCAAAACCGTCGTCACACCTGCGAAGCCATCCTCGCCAATCTTCGACGTCACCGCCCGCCCCACTTACATCCCGGACTACGACACGCCTCGATTCCGCCTGACTCCGAAACATTTCGCTTACGTGAAGATCGCCGAGGGCTGCAATCATCCGTGCAGTTTTTGCATCATTCCCCGGATGCGCGGGACGCATCGCAGCCGAACGCAAAAAGACGTGGTGGCTGAGGCGAAGTTGCTGCTGGCCGACGGCGTGAAGGAGTTGAATCTCATCTCGCAGGACTCGACCTACTATGGGCTCGACTTGCGCGCGAATCACAGCCGCGCGATTTCGTCGCCGGAAAAGTTTTCTGCTGCCGCCAAATCTTTGCCCGCCAACTCCACGACCATTTGCACGCTCATCCGCGAGTTGAATGAGTTGCCCGGAGATTTTTGGATTCGCCTGCTCTACACGCATCCGGCGCACTGGACAGATGAATTGATCCAGACCATCGCCGAATGTCCGAAGGTCGCGCGTTACGTGGACATCCCACTGCAACACATCCACGAGAACATGCTCGAACGGATGCGGCGAGAGACGTCGAAGCAATACATCGTGGACCTGATCAAACGCATCCGCGCTGGCGTGCCGGGCATCGCGTTGCGGACGACTTTCATCGTGGGTTTCCCCGGTGAAACGGAAGGCGCGTTCAATGATCTGCTGGAGTTCATCGAGGAGACGAAGTTCGAGCGGCTCGGCGTGTTCAGTTACTCACAAGAAGACGGCACTCGCGCCGGGGCGATGGCCGGTCAGGTGAGCGACAAGGCGAAGCAGAAGCGTCGCGAACTCGCGATGGCCGCGCAGCACAAGATCGCGAAGCAAGTTTCGGAATCGTTCGTGGGCCGCACGCTCAAGGTGTTGATCGAGGGTCGCGCCAGCGCGAAACAACTCGCCGCTGCGAATGTCAGTTCGTGGGAACACGGCTTGATGCGTGAACATGAGGCTCAGGACTCAAGACTCAAGACCGGAGACTTCTTGGTCGCTCGCGGCGAAGCAGACGCGCCGGACATTGATGGCCGCATTTATATCCGAGGCAATCTTCCCATCAGCGAATTTGCCCGCGTGAAAATCATAGGCCACACGGATTACGATCTTATCGCCAAGCCTGCATGAACCTGCCGAACAAGATCACCGTCTCACGCTTCTTTCTCACAGCGGCCTTTCTGTGGGCCATGTTCTCGCGCTCGCCAGTGAACGACACACTCGCACTGGTGTTCTTCAGTTTGGCGGCTCTCTCGGATTTTCTGGATGGGAAGATCGCTCGCTCCCGGAATCTCATCACGAATTTCGGCGCACTGATGGATCCGTTGGCGGACAAGGTGATGACCTGCTCGGCTTTCATCGCATTGGTGGAACGCCACGTCCTAACGCCGCCGCCTGCGGTGTTTGAGCTTGCAGGAAAATCTTTTTTACCAAAGGTGGAGGCCTGGATGGTGGTCATCATCGTCGCGCGGGAATTGGCGATCACGGGATTACGACTGCTCGCCGCGTCGAAGAGTGTTGTCCTTGCCGCCGAGCGTTACGGGAAACACAAGACGATTTCCCAGATGGCGGCGATCACAGCGTTGCTCGTAATGGATGCGTCCGTGGAATGGTGGCCGTGGTTGCGCGATTTCTTCAGGCTGTGGACGCCAATGTTCGCGTTCGTGATGCTGTGGGTCACCGTTTTGCTCACATCAACTTCTGGGCTTCTTTACCTGTGGCGAAATCGCTCAATGTATCTGAGCGACATGTGATGGATGTCAGCGCTTCTTCGATCCGCCACTACTTCGCTGTCCGTGCAGACTCGATCATCTCCCAGAACTTTGGATTCTGCTCTAATGCCTCGTCCTCTTCCATCTTCATGCCGGAGCGATAAAGGAAATCCTTGAGCGTATTTTTGCTCAGGATGCGATGCACGAGCAAGCCAAGTTCGTGGCGCTCGAAATAAACGCGGAAGTCTCCGATGCGAAAACGGTGCAGGATACGCCCGCCACGTTCCAGCTTGCCGAAGTCATCCAACTCTGTGCCGATGACCTGTTGCGGCAGTCCGCGAAACTCACCGAGAATCTGGAGCTGAAGTTCCTTGGGCATGCGGGCCACTTCTGCGGCGCTTGTCGGGGTAAATATTATCTGGAACGTGGTCATGCGTTGCAACAGCATGCTAGCCAGGCGCAGGTGGAAAACAACTCTTTGTATCCAGCACGCCGACAAAAAAAGCGCGGTGGATGAACCACCCCGCCTTGCAAGCAAGAAGCTGATTACTTCTTTAAGAATTTATTAACAGCATCGGTCGCTGACTTGGTGGCGTTGCTCACCACGCCGGAGGCGGACGCTGTCGCGTCAGATACAGCTTTGCTCGTGGCTTCCGTCGCCTTACTAATCTGCGCCTTGAGGCTGTCCACCATGGAGACTTGGTTAGTAGACATGGCTTCACCGCTGGTCGCGTTGAGCTTCGCGAGTGCGTCGGTGAACTTGCCTTCGTTGATGAGTGACTTCGCGGAGTCAATCAACTCTTGGGCCTTGGCGCTCGCGGGGGCGGTTAATTCCTTAGCCTTGTCGGTGACGGCAGCAACGGCTGCAGTGCCCGCCGCTTTTACGTCTTCCACAACTTTCGCGCCGGTTTCCTTGACTGCGGCCGTGGCGTTCTTGACGGCGTCGCTCGCTTTTTCTGTCACGCCTTTGGAAGATTCTGTCGTGGTTTCAGCAGCAGCTTTTTCAACCGGCTTGGAGTCTTGTTTGCAACCGCTGAACCAGACTGCGAGTGCGAGTGCGGAGATGGATAGGATAACTTTATTGGACTTCATGTTTCTATTGCTTGTTGTTTGTTGAGTCTGACTGCCCGGTCTTCATGACCGGCCAGCCTTAATTGTGTTGATCAATATACCGTAGTGGATTCTTCTTCCGTGACGGGTGATTTGAGCTCGTCGGAGGTAAGGACGATTTTGTTACGGCTGTCGCCCACGCTCACACCTTTAACGATGATCGCATAGGTCACGGTTTGTTTGGCAGCAATCTTCGCAACCACTGGAAAGCTTACTGACTTGCCGCTCACGCTGCCTTGAAGAGAACTCACAGGCATGATTTGATCTCCAAAAATCGCCGTGATTTTAACGTTGTGGATGTCTGCAAAACCTTGGTTGAAAACGCGGATCGTATAAGTGGTGTTCTCGCCCACTTGGATCGGATCAGGATCATCCACGACTTCGAGCAAAACTGCCGCGATGCCCTTCCACAGAGTGCAGGCTTTGGCAGAATCACTCATCCAGCCGCTGCTCGCGGTCACGGTGTTGCAGTGCGTGCCTGCTGTCTTGGAGGTCAGCTTGACACTCTGAGTCGCTTTGGCTCCAGGCGCTAGGATCGCAATCGTCCACGTAGCCTTGTTGCCTGCCAGCGTCGCGCCGGGGGCAGTCACGATGGAAGTTTCAGCAGGGGCTGTTTCGCTGACGATCACGTTCTGTAACGTCGTGTCGCCAGTGTTACTGACCACGATCTCGTAATCCGCGTTGCGTCCGAGAATCTGTTCTTTCGTGCCGGCCTTCTCCACTTTCAAACCGGGAACGAGGATGGTAGTGCAGGCGTCATCGCTGACTTTACCCGCATTGCTACTGTTGACTGTGGCCGTGTTGCAGACTTTGCCGCGTTGGTTCGCCTTGAACGTAACCGCCAGCGACTTGCTTTGGCCGGGGGCAAGGTCGCCCAAGTCGAAGCTGAGTTCGCTCTTGGCGCTCGCGTGGCTCATGCCAGTCGGCACGACATCGGTGACCACGACGCCCTTGGCGGCCACTGTGCCGGTGCTCTTCACAACAATGTTGTAGGTCACGTCTTGACCGAGGATGGCGGTTTCGGGTCCGGTCTTATCAATGGCGATGACGGGCTTGCCAACGAATGTAGTGCCGCACACGCGTGCGTCCGCAGAGACGGTAGCGCAATTGACAATTACACCTTCTCTATCGGCCTTCAACACGACCTTGCTTTTGATGCTCTGGCCAGCGTCCATATTGCCAATATTCCAAACGAGTTGGTTGCCTTCGACTGTGCCGGCAGGTTCACTCTTCACGTATGTCACTCCGGCGGGAATAGTGTCGCGCACGATAACATTGGCGGCGCAACCTTGGGCGGCGGTGGTGAGTTCGGTTGTGAACTCAGAACCCAGACCGACCTCAGGGGGCATCGTCTTGGACAGACGAATCAAACCACTCGTGCTTTCGGAGCAAGTGGATTTCGCGCCTGAAGACGACGAGGAAGCCGCGGCGGAAGAGCCTTTACCGGCAGCTGGCTTGGACTTGTGAATGGGTAATGGAGCAGGGGCGGTTGTAGACAGGGAGAACGAAGCGTTCTTTGCCACCGTAGCCGTGTTAGTTACAGGCGGGCTCGGCTTACCACTCTTGGCCATGCGTCCCATGTAAGGCGAACGGCCTGTATAAGTCTTGCCGACGGGGACTTCAAACTCGGAGCGATATTGCTCGTTCCATTCTGTTTGTGCGCTGTTTTGCGGGACAATCAATGTAGGGAAAGACAGCGCGACGACGGTCAAAGCAACGGCGGCGGAGAACGTCTTGGTTGTTCTTTTCATGTAGGACAGGGTGACTGTGGTTTTTTGGAATGCCAGTTCTGATACGTCTGGATTGCGGTGATGCCTCTCTCGGACCTGATCCCGGAAAACTTTGTGGAATGGCCGCAGTTGAACTTGGGCAGACATTATAGGATGGAATCCACATTTGCAAGTTGGCCAATGCGACGAC
>WBXK01000032.1 GCA_008933055.1 Verrucomicrobiota bacterium
ATGTTGATGTTGCCTGTCACGCCGGAGAAGTCAGCTATGTGTATTTCTGTGCCGATGACCGCGACGCCGCCGCTTTGATTGAAGTCAGCATTTTCCATATTGGCTACGATGAAGAGATTGACTAGGGAGAACGGAATCATTCTGAAGGTGCCGCCTTTGAGGTTGTAGGTGGCGACTCCTAGATCGCCGACTGCTAGATCGCCAAATGAAACTGCGCCACCGGTCTGGGTGAAGGTGGCAGCGGAGCGGTCGGCAATTTTTGCGAAGCCGTTCGTGGCGGTCAGGCTACCGCTGGAAATCGTGACGTCTGCAGTGGTGGCTTGAAGTTGTCCTGCGCTGAAATCGCTCAACAGATTGACGGCTCCTCCGGCGATGGTCAGTGTGTTGGCTGATCCTATGACGGATCCCATGGTCAGTCGAAGCGCATTGACGACGCCTCCTTTCACAGTGAGGCTAGTGGTTGCTCCGGCGAAGCGGCCCATCCGGATGCCAGTAGTTCCAGCGATGGCGTTCAGTGTGCCAGAATTGATAAGCATCGTGCCGGATTGGAGATCGCAGTTGAGTCCGCAAGTCAGGCTTCCCGAATCGAGGATCAAGGATCCGCCGACGATGTCGAAGTCCGCAGTCGCGTTGACAGCAGAGTTGGTGATGGCAAGAGCGCCGCGATTGGAAACTAGGAATGCCTTCGAGGTGCTCAACTGATTGGTAGCATTGACCAGCGCCAGCGTGTTGGCCGAACCGGTGGGTGCCGAGAGGGTGAAGCTGCGAAGTGAGAGCGCTGCCGACGGAGTGGCCGCGTTGATCGTGACGGTTCGTGTACCGGCGTTAGTAATCTGGGTGGGGTCAGCTCCAGCCGAATTATTTGGCGCAGAGGCTAGGGACCAGTTCGTGCTAATTTGCCACAGTGAGCTAGCGGAGTTAGTCCAGTTATTAGGCACAGCCTTCGACGCTTGGGTGGACGCTGCAATTATTATCAAAGCGACAGCGCTGACGCGCACTGTGTGTGGCCATTTATTCATATCAAAAAGCTTTGCGGATTGCGGAAAACAAAACTGTGTCTGTGACTTGAGCCTCAGGCGACGTCGTTATCGTACGAAGTGCGCGGGTTTGCGTTCCGACTCTACTAGCAACCGCCCTGCCAACGGTAAATCATGCGTGGTGACAGTCTTTGGGGATTATTGCCGTTCCAGTTGCGGAATCATCCGTTCCGTACCCGGCACAAAACACTTCGGCCAGCTGCTGTTTTGCCCTTAAAAGGATGGATGGTCTGATTTTTGCGTGCGTCGGAGACGGTGAAGATACCAACATCAGTTGTCATTCAAACGAGGTCGCCGGGGCGAGATAGGAGGTTACGCGGAGCGTTCACTTTGATCGAATTGCTCGTCGTCATCGCCATCATCGCCATTCTCGCGGCGATGTTGTTGCCCGCGCTCTCAATGGCAAAAGAAAAAGCGCGGGGAATTTCTTGCGTCAATAACCTGCGGCAAATCGGCCTCGCCATCACGATGTATGCCGGGGACAGCAATGATTATCTTGTGCCTGCCGAATACAACCTGCGGAACGGTGCGAAGTTCGAAGAGGGTTGGCCCACACTTCTCTACAATGGGAAATACCTGCCGGCGCAACGTGCGCCGACTTATTACAAAATCGCAGATCAAGGCACGGTGTTTCGCTGTCCGTCGGCGTTGCCGAAGGTCTATAAGTTCGGTCCGGCGACCCGGGATGATCCGGAAGGCGCCATGGCGTGGCCTTACACATCGCAGAGCACGGGCAAGGAGTTTCACATTGATTGCTGGTATGGCATCAACGGATCTACGGGCAATCCACAGAAGTGGCCTTTCGTTCGGCTGCCGACCGATGGCGCAGGCGGTGTGGGTAACAATAAGCTCACCAAGGTGGCGCGCTATTCGCGCATGCCAGCGATCTTTGACGGTTACTGGTTGCACAACGGGAAAGACGAACGTGTGAACGCGCGGCATGGCAAGCGCACGAAGACGAATATTTTATTTTTCGACAATAGCGTCGGGGGTTACGACACCTTTCGCATCCCCAGCGTTCGTGAGAAGCAACTGACCAGTGATATCCAGTGGCGTTTCCCAGTAGAACCCACGCCCGAAAATTGAGCGGATTACTTTACCATGAGTTCAAGTGTAAAAAACATCATCATCATCACGAGCTGCTTGATCGTCGTCGCCATCTCTGCTACCTGGATTTATTGGCGGGAATTTAAGATGCCGCAACACGACGTGGCGTTGCATCAGCGAGTGGGTGAAATCATGGCGGAGCAAACAGCTCGAGTGGCTGGGCCAAAAGGGAAAATTGTCTTAATCGCCATCCCCATCGGCGGTATGCCAGAACTCAAGACTCAACTCGAAGCCTTTCGCAGCGCGCTGAAGAAACTTGGTAGTTACGAGCTGCGCGAATACGAAATGGATACCAAGGATCAGGACAAATATGGCGTCGGCAGCGGTCTGTCCGGGCGGCGCTATGTGCGAACGGTGAACAAGAACCTTGATGCAGCAGCTGTAGTTTCATTCGTCGGCGCACCGAGCATGAAGGATGAAGACATCGCAGAATTGCAAAAGGTCCCCAAATTTGTCGCGGAAGCTCGTGCCGTGGATAACCTGCCGAAGTTGTTCAAGAAAGAACTTATCTCGGTGGCGGTGGCCTCGCGCTTCAATTTTCCGGCGCCGGGACCGATTCAGGCAAAGACGCCGCAGGAACGGTTTGAAAAGCGTTACCAAATCGTCTCAGCCGCGAGCGTGGCCTCACTGCCCAAGCCGGAATGACACGGTCTGAAGGGTAGCACCGTGGCGCGGCTCTAAATCTAGCTCTAGGCAGGTTATGTGCGCCGCTGTAACCATTTCGTGCAGATTTAGAGAAGAGAAATGCACTTGGCCCTTCATGATGACCAAGGCCGCGAAATCAAGAATGGATCAAGGCCCTGGCGTATCTCTACCGCTGCGCACACGAGCCGTTCTCCGGATCCGTCACAACGAACCTCGACCTTGGTGGAAGCTGTTCGTGGGACGATTTTGTTCCGGGAGCGGAACAGTGGGCCGGATCAGTAGCCCATGATTCGCTGAAATCACCCCAAAACAAGGCCATTTGACCGATGGCAGGGCGACTGCTAAAGAGAATGAGCGCGCATGAAGATTTCATGTGATTTTGGTGTCTTGGATAAATGCAAACTCTTGAACTCACAGTCGGGAACCTTTCCTGCCTCGGCAGTAGAGTCAGTCGTGTCTTGGTCATAGCGACAAGGTTGGCGCTTTTCTTGAGCGTCGGAGTCGCCTCTGGACAGTCGCTTCAAGATTTTTTCACGAACCGTGTCACGGCCACCACCTACTCTGGCGACATCACCATCAATAATGCTGCTGCGACTTTCGAGCTGAACGAACCCAAACATGGCGGCAAGACGGGCGGGCGTTCGCTATGGATTTCATGGATCGCTCCGGTGGATGGGGTCGTGATTTTTGATACCAGCGGTAGCACGTTCGACACGTTATTGTCGGCGTACTATTTCCAGACCCCCAGCGATACCACTCTCGACAAATTGAAGGAGCTGGTGCGGAACGACGACACTCCCATCAACCCCACGCCGGGCGCCTTGAAAACCAGTTTGATTTCGTTCGGTGCACAGGCCGGTAAACGTTATGAAATCGCGGTGGATGGTTACAAAGGAGAGGCGGGCATTGTTCGTTTGCGGTGGAGTTTTGCCATCGCGCCGGCTACGCCTCCGATCGTCCTCAGCACGCCAAACAGCCAGGCGCTTAAGCTAGGCGACCCCGTAACGCTATCGGTCGCATTGACGCCTGAGCCGAACGTCAGCTTGCAATGGCGCTTCAACGGCGAGTCCATAGGCCAGACGGGAAACACATTGATTTACACTAGCCTACAGGCGAGCAATCTCGGCACTTATACGCTCCGGGTGGAAGTGGAGGCCGGCAATGTTCAGGTCCGTTATGAAACCTCGCCTTTTGAATTACAGGTCAATTCCGAGGGCCAGACGAATGCGCTCGCGCAGGACAAGTTGCTCGATTCACCAGACAGTCCGCTGCTCGGCGACAGCGGCGGCTCATCGCTACAGGTGGGTGGTTTGGTGATACGAACGCTGACAGCGGGTGGAGGGGGTGGGGTGCAGAACCTTGGCGTCGTGCGAGGCTACAATGGAAGTCAGATCTTCAACACCTTTTACGCGACGGCAGATCCCAGCGAACCAGCCCATTGCGGCGTCGTGGGAGGCTCGTCGTATTGGCTTATCTATCAACCTCCGAGCAATGGCACGCTGACGTTGAACACGGTGGGAAGCACCTACGATACGGTGATAGAAACGTACACCTACAATGGGGCACTGACCAGCTACCAAGACTTGATTTCACTAGCCTGCAACAACGATGGCTTTGGTTCGAACGGGCCGTCGCGCGTGCAAATTCCGGTCGTCAAGTCCCGCCAATACATTATCTCAGTAGACGGCGTCAATGCCGCCTACGGCACGGCTTGGGTGAACTACAACCTTAACACCAACGCGCTGCCTCAACCGCCTACGCTAACAAGCACCCCCCAACCGCGGACGGTAGCCGCAGGTTCCACCGTTATTCTGACCGCGCCAGTCACTGGCAGCGTCCCGTTGGCGTTTGTCTGGCGGAAGGACAATGTGCCGATGCTGGGGCAGACCGCTGCGGCACTCACACTCCTAAATGTGACCAACACGCATTCCGGGAATTATTCCTTCACCGTCACCAACGATCTCGGTAGCGTCAGTAGCACGTTCGCACTCAAGGTGGTTGTGCCGCCGCGCTGCAGGCTGACACGTATTTCGAACACCACGCAACTGAGCTACCCGACGCTGGAGGGGCAGATCTACACCGTCGAAGAAAGCACCAACCTCCTCAGCGGCTGGACGGCCTGGCCGGGATCGTTCCTTGGCAATGGCTTGACCAACTACTTCAATGTTTCAAGCTTGGGAACGAAGTTCTATCGCGTGCGCGTGGAATAGTCCCCAGGCTTTAACGCCTCCAGTGTTCCGTGAATGGAACAGCCAGCTGGATTCTCCGACTTAAAACGCGGGATTGCTGGCAAAACCGCTTTGGCAACAAGGCTGCTTAGAATCTGCTGATGAAGTATCCTTGACGATACCGTCGCCACTCCAGAGTGAATATAGCGCCAGAACACAACCGATCCGAACAACGGGGACGACTTTTCGTGACACGTCTTGCAGTTGCCTTTGCCGCGCCCGCTGCGCCTGACGCGGTGACGATCTGTTCAGCGCGCATCCTCCCCGCTTTGCCGCGCAGTTTCAGCCTTGCGGCGAGGCATGTTTCGGGCCGTGGCCATCCCCGCCAAAAAATCAGGATTCAATTTCCGCCGACGATGCCACAGTATGTCATTGTGAGATTCTTCTTGGTTCTATTGGTCTGTGGCATGTTCGCGCCTTTCGGCGCGAACGCGCAGACCACCAAAGCACAAACTGGCGTCGCAGAATCGAAAACACCTAGCCGCGTTATCGAGGCGGCGGGTGTGGTGGAATTCAATTTGAGCGCGAGCACAAACTGGAGCATCGCTACCAACGGACTGGGCCTTCAACCCGGCGACAAGGTCCGTACGCGCGCCGCAAGTCGGGCTGCTGTGCAACTCTCCGACCGGAGCGTCATCCGATTGAGCGAACGCACCACGTTGGAAATTCTTCCGCCACGCAATGCTGAGAAAAAACGCTTTGGGCTGCCGGGTGGTTCGATCTACTTCTTCAATCGCGAGAAGCCCGCGGACGTGGAATTCGATACCCCGCTCGCTGCCGGGGCGATCCGCGGCACGGAATTTTTGTTGGAAGTCGCAGAGACCGACAACTCGGTTCACCTAGCCTTGATTGATGGCCTGGTCGCCTTGAAATCCGTCAGCGGTGAAGTGGATCTCAAACGCGGCGAGGACCTTCGGCTCAGGGCTGGGCAACCCCCTCTGAAGACAGCCCTTATTAACACCACGGCCATCATCCAGTGGGCTCTGTATTATCCGGCGGTGTTGAACCCGGACGAGCTCCGTTTGAGCAGCAGCGAGAAGGATTCATTGCGCGATGTGCTGAGCCGCTACCGCTCCGGAGATTTGCTGCAGGCGCTCGCTGCCTGGCCAGCCGATTTTGGGGCTGTAAGCTTAGGAGCGAAATGCCTGCAGGCACAACTCTACCTTGCGGTGGGGCGCGTTGCGGAAGCCGGAAAGCTGCTGGACCCCTTGCCGATTGATGCGTCACCAGTCCTGGCATTGCGTGAACTCATCGCCACCGTTTGCGCTCCGGGTTCGCAGGTTAAATTGTCGCCGCCCTTCAGCAGCAGCGAATTCGTCGCGCGCAGCTATTACTTACAATCTCGAACGGACTTGTCTGCGGCACTAGTGGCCGCGAAACGCGCGGTCGAGATATCCCCAAATTTCGGTATCGCTCATGCTCGCCTAGCGGAGCTGGAATTTTCCCGCGGTCAGCGCGCGGTGGCTTTGGCAGAGCTTAAGCAGGCTTGCGCACTAGCCCCGCGGCTCGCCCCTGCGTATGCGCTGCAGGGCTTTGTTCTGCTCGAGCAGGGTTTGACTCCGACAGCTCTGGTGCAGTTTGATCACGCTCGGGAGCTTGATGCCGCATTAGGCTCAGCCTGGCTCGGGCGGGGACTATGCCTGATGCGCGAAAGAAAGTTTACTGAAGCCCGTGCGGCGTTTCAAGCGTCCACCGCTCTGGAGCCTCAGCGCGGCTTGTTCCGCGGCTATCTTGGCAAAGCCGCAAGCGAACTTGGCGATGCGGAAGCCGCCGAGAAAGAACTTAATCTCGCCAAACAACTGGATTCGAACGATCCGACTGCGTGGATCTACTCAGCGCTGCATCTCTGGCAGGAAAACCGGTTGAACGAAGCCATCCGCGATCTCGAAGCCTCGGCGGATCGTAATGACAACCGCGCAGCTTTCCGCTCGCACCTCCTGCTCGATCAGGATCGGGCCGTGCGCAGCGCGAATCTCGCCGCGCTCTACGACGAGGCGGGTATTTCCGATGCGAGTCGGCACGCTGCCACCCGCGCCATCAATGAGAGTTACTCCGATTTCTCGGGTCATTTGTTCCGCGCCAACAGCCTCGCAACCGAGGAAAGCGCCAACCGATTTGATCTGCGACAGGAAACCGCGCGGCAGAGTGAACTGCTCGTGGCCAACCTGCTCGCGCCGCCGGGCGCGGGGAATCTCTCGCAAACTCTCTCCCAGCAAGACCACCTGCGATTCTTCGACGCGAAGCCGATTGGAGTAAGCCTGCTAAGTGAATACACGAGTAACGGCGACTGGCGGGAGACGGGCACGGCGTTTGGCTCAATGGATGGCTTTAGTTATGCGCTGGATGCGGTTTATCAGAGTCTAAACGGCAACCAGCCAAACGGACAGATGGAAAGCCGCCAATTTGGCTTTACGATGAAACAACGCGTCACCTCAAGCGATGATGCGTATTTCCAGATCGGCACGTATCACAACCGCGCGGGCGACTTGGCAAATTATTACGATCCGGCGCAGGCCGAGATCGGCTTCCGCGTCCACGAACGCCAGGAGCCAACGATTTATGCCGGCTGGCATCATGAATGGTCGCCCGGCAGTCACACGTTGTTCCTCGTTGCCCGGCTGGAAGACTCACTGAACTATCAAGATCCCAGTGCCAATGCCATCTTCCTACGACAGACCAACGGCACAACGGTAGAAGTGCAATCTCCGCCAACCGGGCCCGCAGTGGGACTCGATTTCGCCAGCGAGGTTACGCTTTATTCGGCAGAGCTGCAGCACATCTGGGAAACTGAGAACCAGTCGTTGGTAGTCGGGGGACGTTGGCAGCATGGCGACGTGGATTCGCGATCCGATTTGACGCGCGGATTCCCGCTGACGAGTGATGGTCTGAGTTCCTCGGTCGAGCGCGGCAATGCTTATGGCTATTACACGTGGAAACTCTGCGAGCCATTGAGTCTCGTCGGCGGTGCCAGCTATGATCACCTAGAATTTCCGATCAACGCGGACACCCCACCGCTCGCGACAGGTCAGGCCTCGCGCGAGCTATTAGCGCCCAAAGCCGCGCTGTTGTTCTCCCCATGGGAACGGGGCTTGTTCCGCGCCAGCTATACCAAATCACTCAGCGGGCTTTACTTTGACAACAGCGTGCGGCTCGAACCTACGCAAGTGGGCGGATTCAATCAGACTTTCCGCAGCTTGATTCCTGAAAGCGTCGCAGGGCTGGTCCCGGGAACTGAGTTTGAAACAGTTGGCGTGGGTTTTGATCAATCACTCCGAAGCGGCAGCTGGTTTGGCGTCGAGGCGGAATGGCTTACGTCCGACGGCAAACGCAACGTCGGCGTGCTGACAAACTCAATTCCATTTTTGTCGCTCCCGGATTTCCCTGGAACTACGCGGCAAGATCTGGACTTCCGCGAGCGCAATCTCTCCGCTTATGCTGGGCAGTTGCTGGGTGACAACGTCTCGCTCGGAGCTCGTTATCGACTGAGCGAAGCAGAACTGGCGGAACGATTTCCTGAGATTCCCAATACGGCAGCGAATCTAAGCCTACTGGAATCCAACGCGCGTGGCTTGTTGCAGCAAGTTTCGCTCACTGCGAATTTTCACCATCGTTGCGGCGTGTTTGCGCAGTGGGAATCAGCTTGGTATCACCAGAGCAACTCCGGTTACACACCGGTGCTCGCAGGCGAGGATTTCTGGCAGCATAATCTAGCGGTTGGTTATCGCTTCCCCCGCCGTCATGCTGAAGTGCGGTTTGGACTGGTCAACATCTTTGATACCGACTACCGGTTGAATCCGCTCAACCGACATGCCGAGTTGTCGCATGTGCGACTGTTAACCGTATCTCTACGCCTCAATTTTTGATCAGAATACAAAGTCCAGCATTCTAGTCCGTCGTTGTCCTTGGAAAGGAATAGCTCTATCACATACAAGAACAATACCGCTCGGTTTTAGGTTTTCTCGTGACCTTTGCTGTGGGCTCTTGTAGATCGGCGCATTCAGCGTCCTTCGCGGTTCATTCCGCTCCAACTCCTTCAGAGTTGTTCTCATTTAAGGCGTTGCGCCCAGCGCAGGTGCTTGCGTGAGCCCACTATGCTCCAACGCTGGAGCTGAATCACACAACTCCCTTGGAATGGGTCTTTGCAAGGCCTCTACCATCACGCTCACTGCGCAGATGAATTGCGGTATTCTCTTCTTTCCGCTAAAACCTGCGCATGAACATCCGAGTTGGAATCATCACGGTTTCTGATCGCGCCTCACGCGGGCTTTATGACGACCTCGGCGGTCCTGCATTGCAGAGAGCGGCGGGTGAATACGGTTGGAGCGTCGTGGCAGAGTCTCTAGTTCCCGATGAACGGCGCGATATCCAAAATGCCATCCAGGATCATATCACCCAAGGCTGCAACCTCATCCTTACCACAGGCGGCACTGGCGTGGCGTTGCGCGATGTGACGCCAGAAGCCGTGCGTGAGGTCGCGGTTCGGGAGCTTCCCGGATTTGGCGAGGTGATGCGAGCGGAGTCCATGAAGATCACGAAGAACGCAATCCTCTCCCGCGCGCTGGCTGTGGTGGTGGATAAGGCGTTGGTGATCTGTCTGCCGGGTAAGCCGAGTGGTGCGGTGGAGTGTTTGAGTTTTGTGGTCGGCGCGATCCCGCATTGCGTCGAGGTCTTGCAGGAAGTGCCGACGAATTGTTAAAACAGTGTTTCTGAATTCTGTTGGAAGCAAACAACTTCGGACAGTGTTTTCGCGTTCCATCTTTCCGACGAGTTTATTCCTCCTGTCTGGGGAAATCTATTGGTGATAGAGCTCAGGTCAACGGACCGATGCGCCGCAAGCGCATCGCCGGGGCGTTTTCTTGGCGGGACGCCGCGAGGTCCACGTCGAATTCCGCCACCCAATCATTGTGTTCCTCAGGGTCAACGAGCATCTGTTGCACGCGCCAAGATTTTTTGTCTTCTGCGGGCACGACGTAGGTGTGGCGGGCGTTACGGGCGTTGGGTTCGAGACAGAGGCGCTCGTGATCGGCGTAATACGCGTCCAACGCAACTTGCAGGCGGGCTGCGGTCCACAGTTGCCCCTCGGCATCGTGCGGCGAACTGAGATTGCCAATGGCTTGTTCGTAATCTTCGATGACCAATCCGCGTAGGAAGGTGAAGATGCGATTGCGGATTCCGGCGGTGAAGGCTTTGGTGTCTCGCGTGATGTCATGTGCAGCTTCCTCAGCACCGGGCGGGCGGACTTCCTTGGTTTCGCCCGGAAGATAATTCGGGTCGCGCATCTTTTCCCACTCGTCAAGCAGGCTGGAATCCACCTGCCGGATCATCGTGCCGAGATAGAGTTCCATTTCCCGCACCTGCTCGTTCTTGGCGGAATCAGGAACAGTTTGTGCGAGGACTTTGAACACGCTGTTCAGATGCCTCAGCAAAACGCCCTCGGCCCGGTGCAATTCGTAAAGCTTGATGTAATCGGCGAACGAGCGGAATTCCTCGAACATCTCGCGCACGATGGATTTCAGGTGAATGTTTTCCTGTCCAACCCAGGGATGCCGCGCCACAAAAGCGTTGAACGTGGAATAAACAAACTCGCGATTCGGTTTCGGGTGCTCGCACTTTTCAACTCCTCCATGCGCTGATCGTATTCGATGCCCTCCATCTTCATCTCGGCCATCTTTTGATCCTTCACCTTATCGAGTTGCTTGCGCAGAATGATGTCCGGGTCTTCCAAGATGGACTCGACGAGCGTGAGCAGGACCAACGCGTAATCCGGCGCTTGCGGGTCCATGAGGGGAATCGTTTCGAGCAGATAGAGCGACAACACCTGGTCCATCGAAAAATCGTCCTGCAATTCAATGTTCACGCGTAGATAAGCGCCGTCCTCCGTCTTCGGAATGAACTCCACGATCTTGCGGTCGAGTAGCGAACGGAACAATTGCCACGCGCGCTTGATGTGCGCCTGTTTCTGGCGCGGCGTTTCATGGCAATCGCGAATCAATTTCTGCATGGCGGCGCAACCATCACCTTGGCGACTGAGCACATTCAGCAACATGCCGTGCGTTACCTGAAAGCGGGAGGTGAGTTTTTCCGGCGGGGCGGCGATCAGGCGGATGTAAGTATTCTTGTCCCAATTGACGAAGTTTTTCTCCGGCGGCTGGCGCTTCACGGACTTCTTGCCATCGCGTGCGGATTTCTCAGCGAGCTTGAGATTCTCGATAACATGCTCGGGCGCTTGCGCGACAACCCATCCTTGGTCATCAAAACCCTTTCGTCCCGCGCGCCCGCCGATTTGATGAAAATCCCGCGCACTGAGGATGCCGGTTTTCTGACCGTCATATTTGCATAGCCGGGTGAACAGCACGGTGCGAATCGGCACGTTGATGCCGACCCCTAGTGTATCTGTGCCGCAGATGACTTTGAGCAACCCCTTCTGTGCGAGTTGCTCGATGAGGATGCGATATTTCGGCAATAAACCAGCGTGATGCAAGCCGATGCCGTGCCGCAGCCATTTCTTGATTTCTGGGCCGTAGGGGCTGGTGAACTTAAAACCTTCGAGAGCATTCGCGATGGCAGTTTTTTCCTCGCGCGTGCAGACATTGATACTCGTGAAATCCTGCGCACTCTGGGCGGCTTCGAGTTGGGTGAAGTGGACGACGTAAACCGGCCCACGTCCCGAAGCGATGAGAGTTTCGAGCGTCTTGGCCAGCGGCAGTTCGGAATACTCATGCGCCAGCGGCACGGGTCGGTCGGTTGAGGTGACGGCCACCGTCGGGCGACCGGTGAGCCGGGTGAGTTCCTCTTCGAAGAACGTTGTGTCACCGAGGGTGGCGGACATCAGGAGAAAGCGCGTCTGCGGCAATGTTAAGAGCGGCACCTGCCACGCTACGCCGCGATCTCGGTCGGCGTAGTAATGGAATTCGTCCATGACGACGTCCTGCACATTGGCTGCTGCGCCTTCGCCCAGTGCTATATTCGCGAGAATCTCGGCGGTGCAGCAAAGGATAGGCGCATCACGATTTACGGAGGCATCGCCAGTGCTGAGCCCGACGTTGTCCGGGCCGAACTCGCGGCAGAGCGCCATGAACTTCTCGTTCACCAGCGCCTTGATCGGACAGGTGTAGATAGAGCGCCTCCCTTTGGCGAGAGCCTGAAAGTGTAGCGCGGTCGCGACGAGAGATTTGCCCGAACCGGTTGGCGTATTGAGGATGACGTTCTTCTCCTCGAACAATTCCAGGATGGCCGATTCCTGCGCGGGGTAGAGCTGGAGCTTTCGTCCTTCGATGTATTCGAGGAAGCGACCGAGCAACACATCATTGCTCAGTTTCTCATCACGCGGAATCAAATCGTAAAGTTTCGCTGCCATTTGGGGGGCACTCTACTCTTTCCCCAAGCTAGTGAGAAGAAAGATGAACGGCGGGGTTAATTAATTGAAATTTACGCAGCGAGCAAGGAAGCCTCCATTGCGCTCGCTACTCAACGGCTCAAGTTCTCGAATCTGGCTTTCGCGGCCTTCCGATCCACCACGAGCACCGATGGGATGGTCGTGCCGTTGGTGGCAAAACGGTATTTCCAAAGCTGACCCACGCCCTGTTCGGAAACAATCGTCGCATCAGGATAACGATTGAGCAGCACATGCATTCCGATCTTCCGCGTTTCATCCGTGGAGATCAATGGGCTATCATTGCTCCGCCCGTTTTGTGCAGAAGGCGTGCGCGAGCAGGAGCAGAGCAGGGTGCAAACCAGAAATAAAAACGTAGTGACACGGTGAGAGAAGTGCTGGCTATGGGGGCGATTATTGGGGATTCGGTTTATCGCATTCATCGGTGGCGACGTTAAAACCGAGGCATCAAGTTGTCGAGTCGCGAGTGTTTGGAGATTTTAATACAAAGGGTCAAAAATGCACGGCGGGGAATTGTTCTTACGGAACGCGACCGGTTTTCGCTCGCAGCGCGAGGAAATAGGAGTGATATCGTGAAGGGGCAAAACGAAAATTGGAATAGAAACCGCGGCTGCCGCGGACAAGAGGAAGGGGCAGAGTTTTCCCCCTGCTGTTGTGGCTATCCATGATGTCACCCCTCCGCCATCTGCTTTATGCGCGTTTAAAACTTGGGAGTTCCGAAGGGACGATGGGTTAGCGAGGGTGGGAGGGAAATTTAGCCGTCCCTGCGGGAAAGGCCCAAAGAAAGTTTGGAAGCAGCCACACCCCGTATCCACAAGCCCCGCCTGTGAACACCGCAGACACCGCCCACGGTTCAGAATGTTTTTGCCGGCCAAATCACCACCGCCCCGCGATGGGTTTGACACGACCACTTAACCGCGCCTCACAAAAAATGTCAACGCGGAGTTTGAGAATTTTTCGGGTCGAAATTTCAACCACGAATGGACACGAAGGAACAAGAATAATCCAAGGCTTTTCACTGCCGACCAAATCGCATCACGCCGATCCAGCCGATTCATTAGATGATAAATCGCTCCGGGATATTCCACTTGTAACTCGTAGGCCATGACTTGGAGATCATTCAAGAGGCAGAGAGTGGTCAATACCAAGAACTGAACCTCTTTAGGACATCAAGTTCGTGCCGGAAATATATCGGGCTCGTATGAGCAAGACATCCATCACGGAAGAGCACGAAGAGCCAACCATCGCCAGTGCGCTTGCTGTGTCGCCGCGCTTTGGTGTTAAACCGACGGAGTCGAAGAAGATACTCAGCGAGGTTTTCTCTGTCGTCTCCACTAAGCCCACAAACGGGCGACAACTGCGCCATAAAGCAGCTACGCTGGACGCCTGCGCCAGTGCCCTTGCAAATCAGTTGATGGATGAAGTGCCGCAACTCTATAGCAAATCCTTACATTGGTGGGGAATCGGGGATGCTGTTTGTGGCCGCACGTGGGCCTGATGGTGGTAATTTGAATGCTCTCACGCACCTCTTCGCGGCAAACCACTCAAGCCAACTTCAGGTTGACCTAGCGTTTCAAGTTCCAGAACAGGTATGTGAATTCCAGTTCAAGCCGGCTGCGCGACCAACTCTCATACCTCAGGCGGAGATAACCCAGTCTCCGCTTGCCACGCCTCCCGGGTGAACTTTAATCTTCAATTCGCGGAATTTCTCTGCATTTTTAAGGCGGATTCTAAGCAATCGGTTCTTGGCCGAGTAACCGAACGTCGTCAGGCTTTTTTCAGGCCAATCGTCGGTTCAAAATTCGCTTCTCGACCGAAGTATTTGGTAGCGGCTTCTGTCCGGCAATGGACGTGAAGTTTCTCGTAAACGCGTTCAAGGTGTTTGCCCACCGTGGCGGTGCTGCATTCGAGTTGCGCGGCAATTTCCTTGTTGGCATAGCCTTTTGCCAGCAACTGAAGAATCTCAGTTTCGCGGGGCGTTAATTTGGATTCCTCCAGTTTTGGTGAATCTGGCTTGCGGAAGACCTGGATGACGCGCCGGGCGATCTTGCCGCTCATCGGCGCTCCGCCATCCGCCACTTCAAGGATGGAGCGAACCAGTTCCGCCGAAGAGATGCTCTTGAGGAGATAGCCGCTGGCTCCCGCTTGCAGGGCCTCAAAAATAAAGTCGTCCTCCGAGTAGGCCGTCAGCATGAGAATCTGGGTTTTTGGCAACAACTGTTTGAGCAGGGCCGTGCAGCGAAGGCCGTTCATGCCTGGCAGGTTGATGTCCATCAAAACGACCTGTGGACGACACACAGGAATCCGCTTAAGCGCCAATTCCGCAGACTCGCAAGCTGCGACGCACTCGACCTTGGTGTTACCTCGCAAGAGATTCACCCAGCCTTGGCGGGTGCCGGCGTCGTCTTCCACAATTGCTACTTTGACACTCATGTCTTGCGTTTGGTTTTCTGACATGCCGCCAACCTTAGTGCTCGGGCCTGAAACGTTCCATACGGCAAACAACGTATTTCAATCATGTGCTTTGCTGGCTGACAGTGGCATTGTCAGGGTTACTGTGGTGCCCTTGCCGGCCTTGCTCGTAATTTCGACGCGACCGTGAATGATTCTCATCCTCTCGTCCAAATTGGCAAGACCGCGTCCTCGCGACCGGGCTTGCTCTACTTCAAAACCGGAGCCGTCGTCCGCGATTGACACTTCCAAGCATCCATTCCGGAAGTGAATCTCCACGCAGATGAGCTTCGGCGCGGCATGGCGAACAGCGTTGTTGAGCGCTTCTTTGACCGCGAGCAGCAGGTGGTGGCGCGATTCAGCCAATACAGGAAGCGGAGGGAAGTCAGCATCTAATTCCAGCCGATGACTGATGCCCATGGGCGCGACGAATGTCTCAATATAATCGCTCAGGTATGCGACTACTTTAGTAAGCACATCGTTTCTGGGATTGACGGTCCAAACGACTTCGTCCATGGCACTGATGAGTTCTCGTACGCGGTCGGTGATGGCGCTGACTTGGGATTTGATTTCATGGGAGGGCTGGTTTTCTTTCGTGGCCATTTCGCCAAGTTGCGCGATGCGCGTGAGGTGTGAGCCTACTTCGTCATGCAAGTCGCGCGCGATGCGGCGGCGCTCGGCATCCACCCGATGTTCCATTTCCAATCGTTCGATCTTGAGTTGCAATCGTCGTCGTCGCCATAAGGTAACGGTGCCACCGATCAGACTGACGAGCAACGCAGTGGCCAGGAGTTGCACCCAGCGGCGCTCCCAAATGTGCGGCAACACGCGGAGCTGGATTCTCTGACCAGCCTCGTGCCACGTGCCGCTACTGCCACCAGCCATGATGCGGAACTCGTAGTCGCCTGGCGGCAGTTGACTGTAATAGGCCACGCGACGTGCACCTGCATTGACCCACTGCGGGTCCATGCCTTCGAGTTTGTATCGGAAGCGCAGGCTCGATGGCGTAGTCAAATCCAGCGCGGTGTAATGAAACTCAAATCTTCTCGTGTCGGACGGCAACTTGAGCACCGACGTCATGGCTATAGGCAGTTCCTTCCCATCAGCAAGTGCTGTTTCGACCATCACACTGTTCGGCAAATCCTGATTCCGTTTCTTCGCGGAGTCGAGTACGGCCAGATGGTCCACATTCGGAAACCAGAGTCGTCCATCGGATGTGCGCGCTGCGCCGGACTGACCTTTACTGTAACAACTCCGGTTATGGAGTCCTTGGTCCAGCGACAAGTGATTCCACGCCAACGGCGGGTCTTGTCCACGCACATTGGTCGTCAGGGCTTTGGGCGCAAAACCGATGATGCCGTTGCCAGAACCTATCCAGAGGCTGCCTTTCTGGTCACTTATGATTGAGTAAATGGTATCGGAAGAAAGGCCATCCGAGGTACTGATTCTCTCGAACCGATCGGAGTTGTACCGGAATAATCCGCTCTGCTCACCTCCTACCAAAAGTGTTCCGTTGCCATCGAAAAGGAGCGATCGAGCGTCACGCTCTGGGAAATTTTTGACTCGTTCCACCGCCTGTCTCTCGCCGCGCGGCAGCCGAAACAATCCGTGCCTTATGGTGCCGATCCAGAGGTCGCCCGCGCCATCCTCAGCGATGGCTCGCACGGTTCCAGTCACCGGCAGAGTCAGGACGCGGAATTCTTCCGCATGCATGCAAGCCAGAACCGCTTGGCCACCAAACCACAGGCTTCCAGCGCGATCTTCAAAAATCACCGCCACGGCGCGGTTCAATTCTGGCGGCGCTGAGACGTGGCGAAACATTCCGTTCCGCAGTCGGAACAACCCAAGCCTGGTGCTGGCCCACAAGTTTGTTCGGGAATCCTCGAAGAGGCTATAAATTCCCGGAGTCACTGTGCCCCAGTCTCCACTCACCGGAGTAAACTTGTCTTCGTGAAAACGAAAAACACCGTTGGCGGCGGTGCCCACCCACACCGCCTGGTCCCGCGTCGCGCACACGGACCACACCAACGAGCCTGCAACAGGCAACGGGAAAACGGTCAACAGTTGTGGGGTCACCCGGTAAAGGCCGTTCTGGTCAGTGCCAGCCCAGATGTTCCCCTGTCGGTCTTCGAACAGACAGGTTACCCGCCCTCGCTCCAGCGTGCCTTGGCCTTTTAATTGTCTCCAGTGGCCCTCGGCATCGAAGTAGCACAAACCATTGTCCCGCGTCCCAACCCATAAGTGGCCAGTCCGAGTTTCGAGCAGGGCGGTGACTTCCGTCCGCGGCGGGATTGTCCTCAGTGTGCTAGAGTCACTGTGACGATCCGGTTGCCGTATCAGCCGTCGAACTTGGCCGGGATTAGGCAACGACCAACCTTGGGGATCTGCTACCCAAAGACCTCCCGCTATGGCCGGAGCCAGTGTTGGCTCGTAGGTATGGCTCAACGGTAAAGCTTCGTTTCGCGAATCCCACCGGCCATTTTCAAAACAAAATAGTCGATCGTTGCCCGACGCTATCCAGATGCGTCCTTTGCCGTCGCGAGCCAACTGGGTTGCCCCAGCAGGCAAACCGTTGGTTCTGCTGAAAATCGTCCAATGACTGGCCTTGAGGCGTGCGACCCCTTTGTCGGGCACACTCCACCACAAACCTCCTTCGTGGTCGGAAAGTAAAAAGCTTCCGCGGTTGAGGGGTGCAACATCGGGCATGCTTTGCTTTTCTGAATCCACCCGTAGCGGCACCGGCGGCGACACCGGCTCGAACCGGGTGACTAGCCAGCGTGCCACATCACCATCTAGTGTGCCGACCCAAAGTTTTCCATCGCTGTCAGTGACCAGGCTGGTGATACGCGAGTCTCCGAGGCCGGAGTTGGTTCCGGCGGTGAACACCTTGAAGCGCACACCATCGAAGCGCGCCAATCCTCTCGGAGTGCCGACCCAAAGATATCCATCTGGTGTTTGCGCGATGGAGGTTACATGTCCGCTGGGCAAACCGTCTTCGAGGTGCCAGTTCTGAACGTCAAAACCTTGGCCGTGAATCCTCGGAATCCAGATGAACAGAAGCAATGCCGCCGCGCCACCCAAAGCGATCCGATAAGGGCGGGGCCGTCGCCGGCTTTGGCAAAGCCCTTGGATATCAGCGTTCACGTTATGCCAGAATGGGCGATTGAAATCACTCAAACAAGCTCAGTCTTACGCCTGCTCCGTACGGTGTTTGCCGTATGGTGCGGTGCGGCGGTTAGTGTATAACAATTGTTGTCCCTGACAAAACAACCAAACAACCAAACAACCAATGAAATCAAGATGAAAGCTATTCGATTCACCTCTCTCGCAAGTCTCATGCTGCTGCTACTGGCTGGCAGCGCACAAGCCCAGATCGCCTGGACCAACCTCTCCATTTACTTTCGCGCCGACAACGTGGATGGCGCGGGCAATTCTCGCAATTGGTCATGACCAAGAACGGCGATACCGTCAAAGTATACAGAAATGGCGTACTGTTCGATACGGGGACTCATTCCGAGACTTACACCAGCGGAACCCCAAATAATTTAACGTGCTTTGGCATGCGCTTGGGCACTGTAAATGTTGGGACGGACGGCCAGTTCTGCGTTCTCCGGGTGTATAACACGGTGCTTACGGACGCCCAGGTGGCCCAGAACTATGCGGTGACGGTACCGCCGAGCCTTGACTATAGCCTGAGCGGGAATCAGCTGACTATTAGTTGGCAGCCGCCCTACCAGGGCTGGATACTGCAGCAGCAGACCAATGTATTGAATGTGGGTATTGGAACCAATTGGGTGGATATGGTGGGCACAGACTCGGTGACGACGACCAATGTGCTCGTGGATGCGGCTCCGGCGGCGTTTTACCGCTTGCGTCGACCCTAAGTCGGCTGGGGTGGTGGAGTGTTGGACTTCCATCACTCCATCACTCCGCCTCTCCGTTATACCGTTTTTTCAGTTGAAACGACATCTAGTTTTGGGGTTGGGTTGGGATTGGGTTGGCCGCCGTCGCGCTCTGGTTGCGCGGCGGCGGCTTGATAACAACTCGACAAAGCTGGTGATGGTGGTGATGGTGGTAGGCAGACCTTCAGCGAAGATTTATATATGAAAAAGAAAACGATGATACAAGTTGGAACGCCGGCAAGAAAGTGCGCGCTGCCTTCCTTACTACGATTTACCTACCGTCGCGCCTTCACCTTGATCGAGCTTTTGGTGGTCATCGCCATCATCGCAATTCTGGCGGCGCTGCTGTTGCCGGCGTTGGGCAGCGCCAAGGAACGGGCGTTGCGGATCAATTGCACGAGCAACCTTAGGCAGATCGGGCTTGGGTTCAACATGGTGGCCGTAGACAACAACGATATCGTTCCCCAATCCGCATGGGACGGCTTTGCAGGCAATCCCTGGGTTACCTATATCGCGGCTGACTGCTCTCCGGGAACCGGCAACCTCATCTGGGGCTTCTTGGGCCTAGGCCAGATGTGGTCGAGCAAGATTGTGCCCAATGCCAAAGTGTTTTACTGCCCAAGCCAAAAGCAGATCCCAGAGTACGCTTACGATTATTATACCCAGACCGCGCCGTGGCCTTCCGACCCGCCCGGCGAGCATGCGGTGCGCACGGGTTATAACTACTACCCGCAAATGCTG